>NZ_JAAXLT010000027.1 GCF_013285555.1 Candidatus Cyanaurora vandensis
CATCGCTGCTGCTGGCGAGTCATCGTCAACGGTAAATGCTGTCTGTGAGCCAGTAACCGCAAGGGAATCACCGCGCCTTTAGGACGGTGAGTATGTCAAAATACGGCAAAGCCTGAGGTGCGGCCTGATATCGCCGTGACGCTACTACAAGGGAGGGACTTCTTGTAGCTCCAGCTGTCGGTCCGCCACCAACAAATCCGACAGGTCCTCATTAATTGCAAAGTACTGGTAAAACCGTTCTGTCACTTTTAACCGGAAAGAACGCCCCTCCGCTTCTCGATACTTAGTGATAAAGCTCTTCTCCACAAGGTCACGTACATGGTCGTAGACCCCACTGCCCCGCAATTCTACTAATTGCCGTTGGCTGAGCGGGCCTCTGAGGGCAATCACGGCTAGGGTGCGTCTGGCCCCCATACCCAATTCTGGAGAGGCGATTTCGTGGACCAAGGGTTCAAACTCGGGTTTGAGTTGTAAAGCATAACCCTGACTGCTCTCGACGACTTCTAGGGCTGAGTCACGGCGACTATATTCCTGCAATAACTCTAAGAGGGCGGGAAAGACTTGGGCCTCGGGTTGGTGGCTGAGATGGGCTAGCTCCACCACCGTCAGGGGGCGGGCTTTGAGATAGAGAATGGCTTCTAGTTGGCGCGTCAGGTCCATGGTTTTAGTCTAGTGCAAGGGCTGAGCGGGGAGGCTCCCCGTTATCATGATGAGAAGCGAATTACGGAAAACCCCATGCCCAACTTCTTAGAACTGCTCCAGAAGCGCATCCTCGTCTTTGATGGGGCGATGGGGACGAGCATTCAGAACTTGGACCTCAGCCCCGATGTTTTTGGGGGTAAGGACCTAGAGGGCTGTAATGAATACTTAGTCAAGTCCGCACCTCAAGTTATCCGTCAGGTCCACCGGAGTTTCCTAGAGGCCGGGGCCGATGTAATTGAAACCGATACTTTTGGTAGTACGGGGATTGTCTTGGCGGATTATGACATTGCGCCCCTGGCCTACGAACTCAATTTCAAAGCCGCTGAGATTGCTAAACAAGTTGCTCAGGAGTTCTCGACCCCGGACCAACCACGCTTTGTCGCTGGGTCCATGGGTCCAACGAATAAGATGCCGACCTTTGGCGGGATTAGCTTCCGGGAGATGGTCCGGGAATATCATACCCAGGTCCTCGGTCTGCTGGATGGCGGGGTGGACCTGTTGCTGGTGGAGACCTGTTTTGACCTGCTCCAAACCAAGGCCGCGCTCAATGCGATTTTTCAAGCTTTTAAGGAACGTAAAATCCGGTTGCCGGTGATTGCTTCCTTAACCTTTGAGCCACCGCCCCGGGGCACGATGCTGGCGGGGTCCGATATTGCGACGGCCTTGGCGGTCCTCAGTCCCTATCCGATTGACGTATTGGGCCTCAACTGCGCCACGGGCCCGGAACACATGGCAGAACATATTCACTACCTCGCCAACCATTCGCCCTTTGCCATCTCCGTCGTACCCAACGCGGGGTTACCGGAAAATATCGGCGGGCATACCCATTACCACCTCTCCCCAGCGGAAATGGTGACGAAGGTGGGCGGGTTTGTGCGAGACCTCGGGGTGAATATCGTCGGTGGTTGCTGTGGTACTACGCCCGCGCACATCCAAGCCCTAGCCCAGGCGGTCAAGGGCCTCACCCCCGTCGTCCGCCGACCCGAACGGCTCCACGCGGTGGCCTCGTTGTACAACATCGCGCCCCTACACATGGAACCCGGCCCGGTCATGGTCGGGGAACGGCTTAACGCCAACGGGTCGAAACAATTCAAAGATTTGCTCTTGGTCGAGGACTGGGACGGGATGGTGGCGATGGCCCGTGCCCAGGAAAAAGAGGGCGCACACTTATTAGATGTCTGTGTGGACTACGTGGGCCGCGATGGGGTCCAGGATATGACCCAACTGATTGAACGGCTTAAAACCGCCGCCACGCTGCCCCTGATGATTGACTCCACTGAACTTCCGGTTCTGGAAGCCGCCCTGGAACAGTTAGGAAGCCGTGCCGTGGTCAACTCCATCAACCTAGAGGATGGCGAGGAACGGATGGCGCGGGTCCTGCCGATGTGCCGGGAATTCGGGGCGGCGGTGGTGGCCTTGACGATTGATGAGGACCGAGAGGCGGGGATGGCGAAAACCGCTGACCGCAAACTTGCCATTGCCCAACGGATTTACGATCTAGCCGTCCACAAGTACGGGATGGCTCCAGAGGATTTGATTTTTGACCCCCTCACCTTTACCCTGGCGACCGGGAACAGTGATGACCGCCGCCTGGGATTGGCAACTCTGGAGGGGATTAAGTTAATCAAAGAGAACTTGCCAGGCGTGAAAACTATCCTCGGCCTGTCGAATATCTCCTTTGGCCTCAAACCCAAAATCCGCCATGTCCTCAACTCGGTCTATCTCTATTACGCTCTGCAAAGTGGGCTAGATATGGCAATTGTCCACGCCTCCAAAATCCTCCCAGTTTATCGGATTGGTGAAGAGGAGAAGGAACTGCACCGCCGCTTAATCTTTGATGATTGGTGCGCGGGTGATCCGTTACAGAACCTATTGCATTACTACAGTGAAAATGAGGGCAAGACTCAACAGCAAGTCGTAGACCAGAGCACCAAAACTTTAGAAGAACGGCTGACCCAGCGCATCATTGATGGCAACCGGGTCAACTTAACTGTTGACTTACAGGCCGCCCTGGACCAAGGCCATACCCCACTCATCATCATCAACCAATTCCTCTTGGAAGGAATGAAAGTGGTGGGGGACCTCTTTGGGAGTGGACAGATGCAGTTACCGTTCGTATTGCAATCAGCCGAGACGATGAAAGCGGCAGTCTCCTACCTCGAAACTTTCATGGAAAAAGCTGAGGGTTCCGAGAAAGGGACGTTGGTTATCGCCACGGTTAAAGGTGATGTTCATGATATCGGTAAAAACTTAGTTAATATCATCCTCACCAACAACGGCTACAAGGTCCACGATTTGGGGATTAAACAACCCGTTGAAGGGATTATCCAAGCTATCCAGGACCATCAACCCGACTGTGTGGGGATGAGCGGACTTCTGGTCAAGTCCACAGTGATCATGAAGGAAAACCTCCAGATTTTTAATGAACGCGGGATAACGCTCCCGGTCATCCTCGGTGGCGCTGCCCTGACCCGTCGTTTTGTAGAAGAAGATTGTCAGCGGGTCTACCACGGCAAACTGGCCTACGGGTTGGATGCCTTCGCGGGGTTACATTTCCTAGACCGTCTGATGAATGCCAAGGCTGCCCAGCAATGGTCCGATACCCTGGGTTTCCTCAATGGTGAACCCGTACCGACTGAGACTAAACCTGTCATCGAGACAGGCGGACTCCGTTCTGAAAAAGTCCAACGGCGCAAACGTCAAATCGGGGTCCGCTCCCAGGTCGCCCTTGACATCCCCCGGCCCACTCCGCCCTTCTGGGGTAGTCGAATTTTCCGGCCTGCGGACTTGGACTTGACGGAGGTGTTCCAGTACCTAGACCTCAAGGCTCTCGTGGCGGGGCAATGGCAATTCCGTAAACAGAAAGACCAGACCCGTGAACAGTACGAGCAACTAGTCCAAGAAAAGATGATGCCCGTCCTCCACCACTGGCAAACGTGTACCCTCACCGAGAACCTGCTCTCGCCCCATGTCGCCTACGGCTATTTTCCCTGTCAAGCGCGGGAGGATGAGCTTCTGGTCTACGGTCTGGCTTCTTTCGCCCGTTACCAAGCCTCCGGCGACCCCAGCCAACTCCGCACGTTAGTCAAATTCCGTTTCCCGAGACAACAGGGCCAAGACAAGCTCTGTATCAGTGACTTTTACGCGCCCGTGGGTTCTGGTCAGGTGGATGTCCTACCGCTCCAAGCCGTGACCGCCGGACTCGCCGCCACCACCAACGCCCAGCAACTCTACGAGGCCAACAACTATAGTGATTACCTCTACTTTGCGGGTCTTGCGGTCCAGACTGCCGAAGCCCTAGCGGATTGGATTCACACCCGGATTCGTCACGAGTTAGGCGTTGCCGGGAAGGACGCACCCGACATAGCCCGTCTCATCAGCCAGGGCTACCAGGGTTCGCGCTATTCCTTTGGCTATCCCGCTTGCCCCAATATCGCTGACCAACGCAAACTCCTCTACCTCCTCCGCGCCGACCGCATCCATCTCACCATGGACGAACACCTCCAACTCCACCCCGAACAGTCCACCACCGCCCTCGTCAGCTACCACCCCGCAGCCCGGTACTTCAGTGCCTAGCGTATTAGGATACAAGCATGGAACAGCTTGAACTGATTACGCTTGATTTCAAAGCAAACGCTCCTCCACTCCACACGGATGCCGATGGTGTCGTGCGTGTGGGCGGCACACGGGTAACGCTGTATTCAGTCGTAAAGATGCGACGTTGCTTGGTCGTCATGAGGACGTTCTGCTGATGTGTTCACTCTAGCGGAGGGTCCACTTTTTCAGGGGAGGGTCAATCCCGCCCTTTCTAGAAAGTTTGACATACTCACCGTCCTGAAGGAGCGGTGATTCTTGACAGCTCAACGGGCTGTGCTGGCGAACTAGTCTTACCTGCCCTCCCTGTCCATTTAGAGTC
>NZ_JAAXLT010000211.1 GCF_013285555.1 Candidatus Cyanaurora vandensis
GCATATGGTTTCAGATTATTTACCAATATGCGCCATAGGCTGTTAGCAGCTTTCTCGAATTAAATTTAGCTGTTCACCACTTATATGGAAGAGCCTGTATTTTCTGGTGAAGGTGTGCCATAAAACAGGTCAAAACTAAGAGCACCGTACTTAATACCCTTGCGCAAGACATCAATCACTCCGCGCTTGGTGATTTCTCCTTGTAGGCGAGCAAGGAATTTTTGCCGCACCATACTGGTCTTATCCCGATGATCGGTGATACCTAGTTTGGCGTACTCCTCTGGCTGGGTTGTTGCGAGAAAGGTAAATAGATGCTCCGTATCTACGGCATATTCGCGGTCATAGTTCACTGAGTTACCTGCAAACCAGCCTGTGCCAACATACTGACCACCAGCATCGGCCGCGCTAGGAGTGGAACCGGAGGGTAAACCGTCCGTCCCTGTCATGTGGCGCATGATTAGGCTTTCGAGTCCCTTTTCGCTGGTGTCGGTGCGCATGGTTTCAGACCACTCCAAACATTGCTTTCACTGTGCCGTTGCCAATGAGGGACTTGAATCGCATGTAAGCCTTATTCTCATAACGGATACGACCGGCGGGAATAGCTGGACTGATACGAATTTGCTCGGCAAACTGCACGACACTCTCGGAGGAGGAGTGTTTCGTAAGCTGTGCAGATTCCCAAAGTTGCGCAGGGATCAATGACTCAGAAGCTAGTGCGTCAGCTTCGTTTTCATATCGGTCGGTTCCTGCTTGGCTTACATCATCAAAAAATGCTTCCACATCGTCTTGATCCAGGTGGAGTGCGACATGGGCAAGTTCATGGCACAAAGTAAACCAAAAGTTATCTAATCGGTCATGTCGTAGCGTCAGCGCCACTACACATGAGCCATCAGGCAATTTTAAGGCAGCACCATCCAAATGCGTTTTTGGGAGATGGGGTTCACAGATAAGGTGGATGCCGTTCTTGTTGAGGAACTCCCGCGCTAATAGGGGACCACTTTCGAGATAGCTCAACCGAACGACTTCTTGTAGAAATGCTGGTGTCACTGTACCTGGCTTGTAAGGGGGGAGGGATTCGCATAATGCAAGATTAGCCACGCGAATACGCCAAGCCATCAAAGCGTATTCATCTTGTTGGCAGCCATCGCGTATATGTTGGCGATTCAGGGTGGGGATCAAGGCATTGGAACCAAGGACTCCCACAAAATTGTTGATTAAGTCTTCTAGATTTTGCTTGGCCTCAGTTACGGTACCTGAAAATCCAGTAAACCAGCCCCGCTTCACCATTTCTGCTAACGGAAACTGGCGACCTTGCTCTAATACAACTTCGGAGGCAAGCTTTGCTCCTGGTTCCTGGAGGAGGACTTCCGCAGGGATGCCCAGCCCATTCACTAAGTTGCGGATCATGGTCAGGCTGAGGGGACGTTTGCCCGCGAGGATTTCGGATACTTTGGAGGCACTGCCGATATAAGCAACCAAGTCTTTTGCTTTGAGCCCCTGCTGTTCCATGCGGAATCGGATCGCCTCTACGGGGCTGGGCAGGTCAATGGGGTAGACTTTTTCCTCGTAACGCTCTACTAAAGTGATGAGCAGTTCTAGCTCGTCGCCATCGGGTGAACCGGGCTTGGCTTCAAAGAGCATTTCGATGCGGGTGAGGGCATCTTGGTAATCTGTTTCCGTCTTAATCACTTTGGGTTTCATTAGATGGTCTGCGCGTCTATTTGGTCGTATCTAGCGTGGGTGCCCAGAAAACGGATGTAGATGATACGGAACTCGTAGTTGATCCACACCACCAGCCGGTGCTTGTTCCCGCAGATATTGAACACTACCCGTCCGTCCTTGAGAATGCTGGCATTGCCATATTTCTCCTTTACGTCCGTGGGCGTTGCCCAATCTGCCGCTTTGGCTTCTGCGTGCCAAGCATCTAGCTCCGACTTTGCCGCAGGAACGCTAGCTCCGTACTCCACCAGGGGTCTCTTAGAAATGATGCGCATATCTAAGTTCCCATCTCTAAATTATACTCTCTTAGTTCCCAAAAAGGGAACTTTCTGCGCTCAATCATCTTCGGGCTCTAGGTCAAGAACTTGCTCAAGTGTCTCATCTACTGAATCCTTTACATCGCTAGGCAAGTCAGGCAGTTTAGCAGCAGCCTCCCGCACATCTAATTTACCCGTCACAATGTATGCTGTCAGCCGGGTACGGTATTCCTGCATTAGTGATATCTCGCGTTCGGTGCGGGTGATGGCAGTGTTGATCTGATTTAGCTCATTGTCGAGATAAGAAGCAATTCTTAACTGCTCTGAGAACGGTGGAAAAACAAAATGATGTGTACGCAGCTTCTCACATGTAAGATGGGCAATCGTGTTTTCGTTTCCATCAGCACTAAATATCCCAAGCCCAGCTATAAGTTACATTTGGTAAAATAAAATTCGTGGAAAATCATGAGCATTATTGATAGCTCGAACTCGATGCAGAGCCTTTTTAAATCCACATACCGGAATCTCTTCATTCCAAAAAGCGCATCGCCCTACTTGACCACCTTCACATACTAATAAGTCACCCTTTTTGAGGGTATAGCGAGCATATTCCTCTGGCTTAAAATCCATCACGGGAAGAACCCTAATTAGAATTCTGTCCCATTGAACGTCACGATTTCTTAGGTAAGGGATTAAGTAGCGTCCGGTGATACGTTTAGCATCTAGCATTTTCCCAAGTTCGACAGTATAGCGCATTCTCAAAGTAGTCACCTCCCAATGCGCCGGAATATCTCCAAGCCAAGGAACTCCAGAAGGTTTCAGTGGCACATCGGGGTCAAGTCCACGGGTAACAGCATGGTGAATGATTGCCTGTTTCTGCTCGTTCAGGAGTGCGATAAGCTTCCGTTTGGCGCGGATAAACCCGTCGATTTTTTGGTTCACATGGTCGAGGAATCGAACAATGGCAGCTTGTTCCTCTGAGGGAGGTACTACAACACGGAACCTGCCCAGTATCGATTCGGCTATTGCTGGGTAAGCAATACCCACAGATTCCGCTGTGACTCGGTCAATAAACGGACTACTCTGTGCGAGGTAGCTTACAAACTTCATGATTGTTCCAGTCCGGGGGGTTATTACTGCAAAACCAGTAGAGCAAACAAGGTTGTTGGCTTCCTCAACAAAGTAAACTGCTTTCAAGTAAGTTCTAACAGTTGAGACCAATGTATCTCCGACATGAACAATACGTCGCGCTCTTGAAGGCGCATCGCTAAATAAAAGTTGCTGAGGTTTATTTGTTAATCTTCCGGTTCCGACCGAACCAATATCTAAATACTTAAACTTATAATTAGGTGGCGTTGTTTCTAGGAGCACCTCGGTATTTATCTTGACCCAATGCTTAAGTGGCTTAATTTTCCAATGCTCTGGTATTTCTCCAATGAAAGGAACACCCGACTCTTTATATTCCGCATAGGGCTTAAGTCCCTCAATCATGTTGGAACCCCTCAATTAGATTTACAGATAACGCACGAAAAAATATCATAGGTTCTCTCCAAGCTGTTGTAATGCCACAAGCACCACTTTTTCTCTCCAGACTTGGAAACGCTCCTGGATACGATCAAGAGGTTCATTGTAAAAAAAGATAAAAGCTTCATCAGCAACAGGAAAAATAGACACACTTTTCTCATCTTCACCCGTGTCACGAAATTTCAGAAATGGAGCGCAGACCAAACTGCCAGTGAAAGGGCGACCAATTCCGTGAAAAGCAAAGACAAGGTATGCGCGACGCTCCCAAAACATATTTAAAGATACCCAAGATTTGTAAGATAAAGTATCTGCAAAGTACTTCAAATAGTTACGAGCATTTTCGATGATCTGAGCACGGAAATAATGATCTGTTTCTGAATTAGATTGTCTGACTAATGCATTTCCTTCGGAGCTTACACTTTGCAGCACTTGCTGAAGATTTGGCACGAGCTGCTCAAGGTAGGATTCGGTGTCTGATTCCAACACTTTTGCATGTTCTAATACTTTATAACGCTCCTGTTCTAAGGATGCCTTAGATTGTTTTGCTACCCTCAGCAAGCTATCCATCACAGAAACGATATCTACCCCGGTAGAAAGAATATTCTCAGATAATGCGGTAGCTTTGCGGAACTGAACACGCTGTAGAGTAGCGAAGAGGTCAACCAGTGGTTTCAGATCACCATGATCTGCCGCCTCAAGCGCATCCAAATATGCGTTCTTGTCATCGCGTGTAACAACTAAAGGGAAAAGATCTGCACGGACTAGAATCATTGAAGCAAGTGCTCGACAAACACGACCACTACCATCTTGAAATGGGTGAATCTGGGAAAACCGATGATGTAACCAAGCAGCTTCTACTTCAGGTGCAATATTATTTGACCGATGTGCATGATGCATAGCAACCAGGCGATCCATTTCTGAGGCTACTTGCTCAGGAGGGCAGTAGGTGATTAACACTCCATCCCTAGTGGGATAGTTTGGTTGGGTTTTCCAGGTACCCTTAATCAGAGGAATTTCAGTCAAATTGCCGAGTGTGTCTTGTGCATCTGTATGGCTCTGGCTATGTAGAAGTGCTGCATGTAATTCCTTAATATAAGAAGTAGAAAGCTCCCGCCTTTGAGTAATAAAGTTAAAAATTCCCTCCAAGGCATTTTGCTGATCCCTTAATAAATTGAGCACATAACTTGTTGATTTATTCGTAGAGCCATGGGTGAGAAACTCGGCCTGGAAACCGCGTTCAATTAGTGTCTGGATAATCCCACGATCTATCTGATAAAGGTTTTCGATAATCCCCGTCTCAATTGCCCATTCTCGACTTAAGCGTTCCGTGAACTTAGTTAATTGGCTCGTGCCTTGCAATCGTTTTTTCTGTTCCGCCCAGATATTTTTGATACTTTCAATTTCGGATGCTGCAAGTTTCTTCCAGGGAATATCAATATCTGTAATCCCGGTTTCTATTTTCCAAATGGACTTAGTGTTGATGCTCATGATTCAATGTTCCTTTAGTGATTTCACTCAACAGCCCTTCTGTTTCTTGCTCTAATGCGAGAATGTCGGCGCTAATCTCAGCGAGCGTTCGCAGTTTTGGCGGTTGGTAGAAATGGCGCGTGAAACTAATCTCATAACCAATCTTCGTGTCCGCCTCCACAATCCAAGCGTCCGGCGTATAGGGTAAAACTTCACGCTGAATAAACGCCTCAATACCCCCTTCTTCCAGCAAAGGAATCTGCTCGTTATCCCGTAATTCACTGTCAGGTTCGTACTCAACCACACAAGTCTTCTCATCAATCACCGCCTCGAATAGCCCGTTTAGGGGATTAGGTTCAGCCTTTCCCGGCTTGTAGACTTTCTTAATCACACAGGCGGCATCCTCTTCACGCCAACTGACCGCATTAATAATGAGTTTCAGGTCGGCAGCATTAAGCTTAAGGTTGAGCTTTTTCAGGACAGTATCAACTTTTTCCAGGAAAATATTGTGGTCTTCAAAAAGACCATCCTCCAAAACTTCGCGGAGCTTGGTAGCCGTTTCGACAAGTTGGGCATCCCGTCGCCAAGTCGCTTCACTGAGAAGTTTCTTTTTTTTACTATCGGACAGAGATTTTTTCGCAGAGCCATTTTCGCCTTCCTCGTCCTCCTCAGTATCCGCGCCCCAGTCGTTAACGAGCTTTTCCAGTTCTTTGCGGACGGATGCAGGGTTTTCAAAGAGCGCATCGCCAAGTTCGTTGTAGAGCACCGTGCGGATATCTTCATCTCCTGAGGCAAAACGCAGAGTCTCAATGCGCTGGCGGGTGAGTTGGCTATGAAGGCGAAGCGGGCGCTCAACTTTTACCTTCCAGTAACCAAAAGCAGCATTGAGGAAGATTTTTGACTGGGGTGTTTCCTCAAAAGCGAGGAAGGTATCACAAATGCGCTGGATATCTTCGGGAGCGAGTTCACAGTTCTTCTTGCCCATGTTCTTGCGGAGGGGACGGAACCACTGAGTGGCATCAATGAGTTGTACCTTACCCTTGCGGTGTTCGGGCTTCCGGTTCGTGAGCACCCAAACATAGGTGGCAATGCCTGTGTTGTAAAAGAGATTCAGGGGCAGAGCGACAATAGCCTCCAACCAGTCACTCTCAATCACCCAACGGCGGATATTACTTTCACCCTGACCTGCATCTCCGGTAAAGAGGGAAGAACCATTGTGTACTTCGGCAATGCGACTCCCCAAAGGCGTGTCGTGCTTCATCTTGCTCAGCATATTGGCCAGGAAAAGCATCTGACCGTCACTAGAGCGCGTGATAAGGGAATATTCTGAATCACCCGCATGGCGAATAACAAAACGTGGGTCTTTGAGTTCTTTCTTGCCTCCCATGCGCTCTAGGTCACTCTTCCAGCTCTTGCCATAGGGTGGATTAGCGAGCATAAAGTCAAATTCGCGATGACGAAAAGCATCATTTGCCAAGGTGGAGTACTCCGGCCCACCAATGATGTTGTCCGCTGCATCACCATCCCCTTTAAGTAGAAGGTCAGCTTTACAGATGGCGTAGGTCTCAGCGTTAATTTCCTGCCCATAGAGGTGGGTGGCGACTTGTTTACCGTGCTTCTCGGCAATTTTCTTGAGGGTTTCCTCCGCCACAGTTAACATACCGCCCGTACCGCAGGCGCAGTCATAGAGTAAGTAAGTTCCAGACTCAATTTTATCCGCCACCGGCAGGAACATCAAATTGGCCATAAGCCGGACTGCATCACGGGGTGTCCAGTGCTCACCAGCTTCTTCGTTATTCTCTTCGTTGAAGCGCCGGACAAGCTCCTCAAACATAGTACCCATTGAGTGATTATCCAGACCCGGCTGGTCACCCACGAAGTACGGGCTGAGGTTCATGTCTTTGTCGAGAAACTTCTCAATAAGTTGACCCAGGGCATCGGCTTTAGAGAGACGTGGAATCTGATTACGGAATTCAAAGTTAATGAGAATATCCTGAACATTCGACGAGAATCCGTCGAGATAAGCTTCAAAATCATCCTTGAGTTTTTGCTGGGTAGCGCGTGATTTAAGGTCGCGCAGGAGAAACGGTGAGGTGTTGTAGAAAGCCTGTCCAGCGGCATTACGGAGGGCATCAGCTTGATTCACGATCCCCGCTAAGTCCAGAGCATTCTTCATCTCCAGCACCTTCTGCTTGGTTGGTTCCAACACAGCATCCAGGCGGCGTAGAACTGTCATCGGGAGAATCACATCGCGGTACTTGCCTCGCACATAGACATCACGCAGCACATCGTCGGCAATGTTCCAGATGAAATTAGTGAGTCCGTTGAGTTGGGCTTGTTCCATGCTTAGTTCTCGTTCTCTTAAGGGTGCATCAAAGATTCAGCTGTAGTGAACCCCAGTATTGAGACAGGTAGTTAAGAGGTTGTTGATTTCGCTCAAACCCTGCTGGCGGTAGATACCCCAGCGCGGAATGTAACCGCTTTTGATTGTACACCTTTTCCCAGAAATGCCCGATGGCTGCTCTGGCATCAGCCAAGTTCTCGTACTCGTTCAGGTACACCTCCATGCTTCGCGAGCAGGCTATATACTTCAACGTTTTCATCAACCGCTCAGCACGAGCATTATCCTAGGGGTTACCCTTGCGACTCATGCCGATGCCCTGCGCCTGAAGCGGTCTGATGTAGGATGCATATTGCACTCCCCGGTGGTCGTGATGCACCAAACCTGAACTGACTGCACGGTTGGTTAACGCCATCTGTAACGCTGCCATCGCCAAACTCGCCTCCAGAGTCTGCCCCGCCCAGCCAATACCGCGACGGCTGTAGGCATACCACTGCCAAGTAGATGAACTTCGTGCCCAGACGGATATCGGTAATATCGGCGGCCCAGACTTGATTCGCTCTTACCACATCTACGCCTGATAGTCAGCAAGGCCAAACCTTGTGTGCCTTTGCTGGAGCACTTGTTGAAGGTTTTGGGTACAGTGCTTCAATCCCCATGGCGGCCCTGAGGCTTGCAATTGACTCTGTAGCCTTGCTCGTGCAGCCAAACGCACCTGCGCCGAGAACCGTAAAAGGGTCTCAACATACGTGAGTTGCCCAATTTGTCGATAGAGCGTATCAACCAGGGCAGCATCTTTGTTCTGTTCTGTAACATGCTGGCCCGGAAACAGGGAAGGAACGCCATCTAGAAGCATCTTTTTCCCTTGGGAGATCTGGACAGGATGCAACTGGAAACGAGCTGCTAATTCAGCAATAGTGTGCTCGCCTTTGAGCACTTCAAGAGCCACTTTAGCTTTGAGGTCAGAGCTGTACTTTTTACGAGATTGTGCCATGGAAATACTCCTTCTGATAACCAGTTTAGGGGCAAGAGCATAACTTAGCTGGCTGTCCAGATTACCGGGTCCACTTCAAACAGTCAGTCTTTTAGAATTTAACCGCAAAGACCGCTTGATAATACGCAAACAGCTATTCGACTAAGGGAAAAACCCTTCCCCTAAACCTTAGCGTAAAGTCCTAAACTGTTGCTCCCAGTGGCGGGGATGAGACGGGCGGCTCCCCACCAGATACTGCGGAGGAAATTTTCGTAAGTGAGTTTCCCTTGGAGATTATTGCGGCCTAGACCCCGGTTGCCCTTGCCCCCTGAACAGTGGAGGAAGTCCCCCGCGCCCATGTAAATGCCCACATGGGTAGCACGGCGGTTATTCTCGCTGAAGAACAGTAGATCGCCCGCTTGCAAGTTCGCCAAATTCACGGGGCTAGCTTGGACTTTCTGACCGAAACCCTGTTGCTGGTAAGTGTCGCGGGGGATAGCAAGACCCGCCAGCCGATATACCGTTTGGGTGAACCCGGAACAATCCAGCGCGGTCCCGTAAGTGCCTCCCCAGAGGTAAGGGTAAGGCGTAGTCCGGCTCTTCTCGTAAAAAGCCTGGGCGGACTGGATAACCTGGGTGCGGACTTGGGCCGCTGTCTGGCTCAAGGCTAAAGGGCGCGTCGGGGTAATAGCGGTATCAGTAGGAAGAATTGCCCCCGCGTCATACCGCTCGGTATCGCTCAAAACCATTACACGGGGTTGCTGCTGCCACTGTCTAAACTCAGCTGGGTCCAACGCCTGTACAGTATTTTGCGGGAGCCAACCCCGGTAGCCGTCCCACTGCCGCAGTACCTCATAGCCCTTGGCTTCTGAGGCCAGCAAAAGTAAGGTATCCCCCTGCACTGCCTGGGAAACTAGTTCACTGGTGCTATCGTTCTTCGCCCGTAAATCCACGCGACGAGCCGTAACCACGGCGTAGCAGCGCGTACCCACCTGGGGATAGGGAAAGCTAGTTGTTCGGTCCTCGACTGTTTGCGGGCGAAACTCAGCGGTCAGAGCCGTGTGTTCCTGGGGCAAGAGGACCCGCCCGGTGAGGATAATTTTTTCGCCTTGGGGTTGGGCTTGGACCTGAAAGACGGCCCCCGGCCCGTAGTTGGGCGGAAGTTGCCGTTGATAACGCGCCAAGGGGTCCTCCGGTGCCGCCATCGCCTGCCAACTCCCCGCCATTCCGGTCAACACCACCCTGCGCTTCAACATCCCGTACCCCTATCCCTTAACATAGGATTTTAAACGCTAGCAGGCATATCCATGGCATCGCTGGTCCTGAGTGACCTAATTCAACAACATCTCCACCACGCCCTCACGATGGCTTTCAAAAATGGGCTGGGTCAACTCACGGACCCCCCAGAGCTAATGAGCGTGGTCATTGAGAAACCCAAAAATCCCGACCACGGTGATTACGCCACACCCATCGCCCTATCGCTGACCAAACTGGCAAAAATCCCGCCCCGCGCCCTTGCCCAAGCCATCGCGGACCATTTAGAGACCCCGGATTTAACCCTGAGTATTGCGGGACCGGGTTTCCTCAATGTCCATCTAAGTGATGCACTGATTGACCGGGGCTTGCATGAGGTTTTGGCCCAGGGCGCGGACTACGGACGGACGACTCCCCGGCGGGCTGAAAAAATCTTGCTCGAATTCGTCTCCGCCAACCCCACCGGACCCCTGCATGTGGGCCACGGACGGTGGGCGGCCCTCGGCTCTGCCATTGCTAACTTATTAAGATTCGCCGGACATACCGTCACTTGCGAGTTCTACATTAATGATGCAGGCAACCAGATGAACCTGCTGGGTACTTCCTTGCAAGCCCGTTACCGCCAAGCATTAGGTGAAGACTTCCCCATGCCCGAGCAGGGCTACCAGGGTTCCTCGATTCAGGAGCTGGCCCAGACGCTCTTACAAGAAGTAGGTGATAGCTGGCGGACCCAGCCCGACCCTGAGTTCCGGGAATACGCCTATCACCAGATGTTGGCCCAGCAAGAGCAAACCCTCCGCGCTTTTCGCACCGAGTTTGACCATTGGTTCAGTGAACGGACCCTCCATACCGGGTCGCCCTCGGCCATTGAGCAGGGTGTGCAAGCGTTAGACCAAAAGGGTTATCTCAGGTTAGAGACGACCCAGCTTGAGGACGGCAGTGAACAAGTTGCCACCTTCTTCAAAACTACCGAGTTTGGCGACGACAAAGACCGCGTTCTCAAAAAGTCCACGGGCGAATACACCTACATGGCTGCCGACATCGCCTACCACCACGCCAAACTCCAACGGGGCTACGACCGCTTAATCAATATCTTGGGCGCAGACCACCATGGCTACGTCCCCCGGCTCAAGGCCATTGTCCAAGCTTTTGGTTATCCCCCCGACACCCTGGAAGTCATCATCGGGCAACTCGTCAAACTCTACCGCCAAGACCCAGTGACCGGGCAAAAAGAAGAAGTCCGTATGTCCAAACGTACCGGGACGGGCGTGACCGTGGATGACCTGCTCTACGGCATTGATAGCCCCAAGGATGCTGTCGGTGTGGATGCGGCGCGGTGGTACCTGCTCAGTCAGTCCGCCGATTCTCCGGTAACGTTTGATTTGGATTTGGCGGTCAAACAGCGCAATGACAACCTCGTTTTTTATGCTCAGTACGCCCATGCCCGTACCTGTTCCCTAGAGCGCAATGCCCAGGAGAAAGGAATTATCGCCCCGGACGAATTTCACTTCCTCAATGAGACGGGTCAGCTAATCTTTACAGAACCCGAGGAACGCAAACTAGCCCTAGTGCTCCTCGCCGCCCCCGAGGTTTACCGTTTAGCCGCCCAGGAACGTGCACCCCACCGCGTCGTGGTTTATCTCGTCGAAGTCGCGGACCTGTTCAACAAGTTCTATGACCGTTGCCGGGTTTTTGGCAGTGTCATCATCGAAAATCCTCCCTTGGCTCACGCTCGTTGGGGCTTATTTCGTGCCAGTCAGCAGGTCCTTGCCAATAGCTTGACGTTGTTGGGCATTGACCATCCCAACGCTATGTGAAGTAGTTGAGAGCGCGTCAAAGCAGAATCAAACCTAACCGCGCCCCTAAAGTAACCGCCCCGGTGTGATTTGCTAAAAATAACTCTCCCAGACACTGCGTCCAATTTGAGCTGCTAAAGCAGGAGGCACAGCATTTCCTACCTGTGTGAACTGTCGTGCAGAAGCACCAATGAATACGTAATTATCGGGGAACGTTTGAAGGCGTGCACATTCCCTAACACTTAATGTGCGTGGGATTTCTGGGTGCAAGTGCGAGCGACCTCCACCACCCGTACCGCCAGCAATGACCGTCTTTGAAGGTAATGAGGGGTCAAGCCTATCTACCCTTCCTAATTGATCCCGCCGTCCGTAATCAAGCCTCATGTAACGAAGAATGGACTCTGCCTTGTGCTCGCGCGTTTCGCTATTGAGCAACTTCGCTATGCCACTATCCAAAATACTCCCCGCACTGATGCTCTCTGCGCGCGGTACAGGACGGTTAAACACGCTGCGACCGCGTGTTCCAATAATGAATAGCCGCAATCTTTGCTGAGGGACACCATAGTGCGCTGCATTAAGCACGAACGGCTCTTCAACGTGATAACCGTTGATTTGCAATTGCTCAACTGCCATTGCTAACTGTGCACCATTATCAATGCTGCGTAGTCCTGATACATTCTCGATGACAAATGCTTGTGGCCTGAACTCGATGATGAGGCGCAGAAAATCAAAAAGAAGGCTTCCATTTTTTTCGTGTAAAAAGCCTACTCTCTTGAAGTCGTCACTCCATCTTGCAAATCGCTGATTCGCCGCAATTGAGAACGGCTGACATGGGGGACCGCCGACAAATAGCCCCTCAAACGGCGTCTGCACTAGCGATGTAAGAGCTTCGGCGATGTCATCGAAGCGGGATACATCACCTGAATGCGTTGGAGGGCCGAAGACGTTCCAGTTTGGACGATTGCGGCGTAGCGTTTTGCAAAATAGCTCATTAATTTCAAATGCAGCCACATGGTGATAGCCTACGGCTTCTAGCCCCAAATCCATTCCGCCACAGCCCGAGAAAAAGCTCACCATGGGTATAGGTTGGCCTTCTAATCGGAACTCATCTAGCACAGGAGGAAAATTAGCTCTGTATAATCTAGTGCGCGAATTTTCGTAAATCAGGTCATCATACGACCAATCGGCATTTGCCAAGACCTTAGTAAGTGGTTCGTCGGTTCGTTCTGCTTTTTCAAGCAGCTTAAGTTGCTCCCTAATACGAGTATTGGTTAAGCCGAATGCTCTAGTAGTCATAAAATTAGGCCAGGGAAATGAGATTTCATTTCTCGGTATACTGCTTGAGCTTCATCACCACTCTTAAAGTCTTTACGGTCATTAGTATCAAGCCACATATCGTAGTAGCGATGTATCGCTCGGTGGCAACTTGGACACACTGCAACAAGGTCTTTAAAAGTAGTGCTCCCCCCTTCAACGCGAGTGCCAGAAGAAAGTGGTAGAAGATGATGTACGTCTAAAATGCGATTTGTCCATGGATATGTTCTTTTAGTATTTGGAGCACAGACATCACAAATCGCAGTTGGATTCGCCGCGAAATATTCTCTTCGCAGACCAGCGTTACGCTCGATAGTAATATGCGTCTTCTTAACCTTACTTCCCTCTTGAAATCCGCTTTCCACTACCTCTCCAATAACTGTATTGAGATAGTCAAAAACGATACTGGTACTACCGCCCTTAAAGAGCTCGGCTAGCCTGCGTATTTCTGCTTCACGGTCAACTGCGCGGGGACCGGAAATTGGAGCTAGATCGGCAAAGATTTCTTGCGCGTCTGCCGGATTTAGAGAAACAATGATTTGATTACTGCGGACGTGAAGATAAGAAATTTGGGTAATAACTTTCAAGCTCTCACGTGCTTGCCTACGCAGGTCTGCCGGGACACTCCTACCAGAAGCTTCATAGCTGGAACTCAAGCTGACAACTGAAATGAATTGCTCTTCGTCTTCACTTCCATCGAAGCCGCTAGTCCGATATGCACCGATAATCTCATCAAGCCCAGCGACAGGGCTTGTAGTGATCACTGATTTTGCTAGAAGGTATTTGAGCGCAAACAATAGAGGATATCGAAACTCTGCATCCGGTCGCCAGTCAGTTAAAGCTGGCGCAGGCTCGGTAAACGCGCAGAGTAGGAAGTGGAGATACTCATCACAAGTGACTGCTCCTGGTCGGGAGAGAATGCTCGCGATAGGCGTAGGTTGAGCATCTTCACCAACTTCGCTTACTAAAAGGGTGAGTTTGAGAACACGAGAATAGTTACGCCAAGGCTTGTAGTCTAGCGGTGCAAAGCTTAGTCCGGTCTCAGCAGATAGGCTTGCCCTATCCGCTGCCTTGAAATTATGCGCCTCAACATAGGCCGCGATTTGCCGCAGGACATCAAACTGGAAGTATTCTAGGCGTCCTTGATCCCAAGGCCACATAATCACAGGTACTTAGATGAGCTTCTAGACTGTTTACAGGTAATAGTGTCCACGAAATGTGGGTTGTATGGCAAGTACGTAGGAATTATATAATTCATCCTTTGAATGCTATGTCTTAATTTATCTGTGTTCTCAGAATAAGAGAGGTCTGATACGTCAAAGCAGAATCAAACCTAACCGCGCCCCTAAAGTAACAGCTTCTGTGCGGCTAGAGGCATTGAGCTTGGTGAAGAGGGAGGCGACATGGAACTTGACGGTGTGTTCCGAGATATTGAGACGACGGGCAATCGTCTTGTTCCCGAGGCCCTCTGCCAACATCGTCAAGACCTCTCCCTCGCGGGGCGAGAGTGCGGAGACCAGGGTAGGACGTTCGGGGAGGAGGGGCAATAGGTCCAGGAGTTCGGCTTGGAGGACGACTAAGCCACTTGCGGCAGCAAGGACCGCCCCGGTAATCTCCATAGCACTCGCTCCCCGAGCCAAGACCCCCCGCACCCCTGCCCGCAGGACCTTCAAAACCCAGGCCGAGTCCGGCTCCTCCGTAAGCAGAACCCAGGCCGGGGACTGAGTGAAGGGAGGAAGATCGTCCTCAGGGTCAAGGTCAAGCAGAACCACATCGGGGTGTAAGTCCAAGAGCGGGGCCAGGACACTGCCACTGGCTAGGACACGCAAGGCGGGCTGGGTCGCTATCACTGCCTCCAACCCCGCCCGGACCACCACCGACTGCGCGACCACCACCACCTGGATCATGCCGCCGCCTGTGTAAACCCGACGATCACGGGGAGCGACTTACCCCCGCGATTGACCATCAAACTCAGGTTGGGGGGAGCTTGGGCTAGGCTATCTGCAAGCTGCTCGGGGGTGATAGAGAGGAGGTCCCCTTGCAGTAAACCCGCCCTCGCTGCCGCACTTCCCGGTTCGACAACCAGGACCAAGGAACCGCTCTGAACGGCTTGCACCGTCACCCCCAACCGCCGACCCGGACCCTGCAAAAATCGCTGGATGACGGGACTCGGGATGGCGAGAGCCAACCCGCCTAGCACCCGACTATTCACGCCAATCACCCGGCCTTGGGCATCGGCGAGGGGACCACCGGAGTTACCGGGAGCTAAACGCACATCGGCTTGGACCCAACGCCCACCTGCCCGGTGAACCACGCCCCAGGATACCGCCCCCCGGACTCCCAAAGGATTGCCAACCGCTAGAACCAGTTGACCGGGACACAACGGGTAATCTCCGCTCACGGCTGGGGTGATTGCAGGTAGCCCCACAATCTTGAGGACCGCTAGATCCAACTCTGGAGCGCGGGACTGGACTTCAGCGGTAAAGACCTCTTGCTGCCAGCGCACCCGCACCCCTGCACTGGGGACGACATGGGCATTGGTGACAATTAAGCCCGCTCCCCAA
This sequence comes from Candidatus Cyanaurora vandensis, assembly GCF_013285555.1. Taxonomy (GTDB): domain Bacteria; phylum Cyanobacteriota; class Cyanobacteriia; order Gloeobacterales; family Anthocerotibacteraceae; genus Cyanaurora; species Cyanaurora vandensis. Next base: position 15,210 of record NZ_JAAXLT010000211.1, read on the forward strand.
ATCACCCCGGAACCCTGACTCCCCCGGCGGGTTTCAATCTGGACGGTGACCGTCTGGAGTCGGGCGGCGACGGCTTGTAACGCTTGGTCGAGCATCTCAGCCTCCCCGCTGGGGCCGTTCGCCCACGCTAATAGTGAGTTCAGTCAATTGCCCGCCCCGGATGACTTGGGCAACGACGGTTTGGCCCACCTGCTCCGCTCCCAACAGTCCTAAAACATCACCGGGGTCAGCCACGGCAGTCCCCGCCAACCGGACTAGCACATCCCCGAGCAATATTCCCCCTTGGTCCGCCGGGGAACCCGGCTCGACATTGACCACAATCACACCGCCGCTTAAGTCCAAGCTCGCGCGGAGGTTTTCGGGGAGGCGCACGGGTTGCATCCCAATCCCCAGGTAGCCACGGGTCACTCGGCCTTGGCTCAGGAGTTGCCCGACTACGCGCCGGATGGTCACGACCGGGATGGTGAGTCCCAGATTACGCGACAGGCCCGCCGTATTCATCCCCAATAATCCGCCTTGACTATCTACCAAGGGTCCGCCGGAGAAGCCCGGATACAGATTCAAGTCTGGTCGCAGGAACTGGTCAATCTTGCCGCCCCGCCAAGTCCGCCAGCCCCCACTCAGGGCACTGACCACCCCCAGACTGGTACTCACCCCTTCTTCATTACGGCCCAAGGCTAAAACTATCTGTCCCACCTGGGCAGCGGGGGCAAATCCGGGTAGGGGTAAGGTCTGGTCTAGGCGGAGTACGGCGAGGTCCGTACTGGGGTCACGACCCACCAGGGTCGCGGGGGCTGTGCCACCCGTGGGCAAGATTAAGGTCAGGTCTTCGTCTCGGCGCAGGGCATGGTGGGCGGTGACAACTACCCCTGCTTGCCAAGACATCCCGCTCACCGTATGGCGTTGACGGGCATCTACACCCACCACCCATTGACCGGCCTTGGCGACGGTCGCCGCGAGTTGGTCGGAGAAGGCTATCAATAATTCACTGGTCATCATTTCCTCTGGGTCCTGTCCCTAGCATCCCGGCTGGGGCACCCGCCGCACATCCGTAAAATGGGGAGCTAGCGACCTGGAAGAATGGCTAGGATTGCCAGACTACTGAAGGACGGAACGACCATAGGATTTGAAGGTGAGGTAGCGGATGAGGATGCGGCGCACATCATTAGGGATACCCCGGAATTTGCCACCATCAAGAGCATCCTGACTGACGCGACGGGCACTCTTGCGCTGAGCCGGAGACACTATCTGGATCTGCTGCAACATCTGTCCATAACCCACGAAGGATTTTTGGTTTTCTAACAGGGGCAAGTCACCGATAGCGCGTTTTAAATCATCGGTGTTGGCGTTGAAACCATAGAGATTCCCTAAAGAGGCTACCCCCGGCCCCAAGGGTGTGCTGGGGTCTGTACGGGTCTGCTCGGCTAGGACCATGGGCACATTGGCAATGGGGATAGGGTTGTTATCTAGATTCATGTCAACGTGCTGGTTACTTGAAATGCTGATAGTCTGGGCGGTGATAGTTTGCGTCTTGATGGCCCAGGCGGGATTGGTAGCGAGGGCGAAGAGTAGGACAGCGGAGGTGAGGCGTGAGGGGTAGGTCATGATTGCTCCTAGTCACCAAATTCCAAAAAACTTGCGCGGTAACTGTAATCCAGACTCGACACTGCCAGTTTTGTCATTATAAATACCAATTGGGTTATTTTTCTCGATACCCTGGATAATAAAAGGACGATAGCCGGGATACTCAATGGTTAAAGTATAAGTGCCTAGGGGTAAGTCTTGGTCACAAATAATTAAGCCTGGTTTCTCTTTATCGTTGCATACGTATAATTTCTTATTTTTTTCATGGACAACCTTAAGAGTACTCAACCGAGTTTTAGCCTCCGGTGGTACCCGTATCCGCACCATCAAACCACCAGACTTAGCAACTCGTAAAATCTCTTCGTCACTTACTGTCGGTGGAAGCGCACTAAAATCTGAAAATCCTAGGATAACTATCACTACAACCGTCAAAACACCAAAAATTCTTAAAAATAGTGATTTCTTACCACCCGTGGATTTCTTCTCAGGTGACGGCCTAGGGGTTACTTTAACCGTCACGCTTATGGGTTCAACGGTAATATCTTTTGCGCTACCGAGAATTTGGAAGGTATGCAAACCGGGAACAGCAACATCAGCGGTTAATTCGAGTTCGGCTTGTGTCGTCACCGGATTGGTTAAAAACCTGACTGCCAAACCAGGGGGTACCCCTCGGGAACTGAGGGTTAGGGGACCAGCGTAGGCTATGCGTTCAAGCGGAATCGTGAGAATTGTTTTTTCCCCAGGGCTAAGGACTGTTTGTCTAGGTACCACAAGACTCAAGCTGGGGCGGGGTAATATCGTGACAGCTACTTGAACCGGAAGAATAGTTATTCCCTCAGCAGTGGCGGTGAGGTTAATTACATAATCGCCTGGGGCTACATCTTTTAAGGTGTCTACCGTTATATTTATGAGTTCATCGTAAGTCGTTTTAGGAGAGAGGAGTACGGTTGCCCGGGCGGGTGGATTACCCAAACTAATCTGCACTGGCTTCTTGTAATTAGTACGATTTAAGCGGATAACTCCCTTCGCACTAGCCCCAGCAAAAATCTGCAAGACTGGGGGTTCTAACTGGACTGCGGCTGCAATAACGCTGGGACTCGGTGGCGGGACTTCCTTTGGAATCGTCTCGCTCATAGCGGCAGGATTAAGCTCCCCCAAAACGAGAGAAATACCCTCCTCGGTTCCGCACCAGAGTTGCCCGCTATGGTCAAGACATAGACAGTTGACCGCGCCCGAAATTTGCTCTACCAGCCGCCAAGTCCGTTTCACAACCCGGACTCGCTGACCTACCACTTCTGCTGCGTAGACCCATAGCCCTTTCTCTGTGCCACACCACACCTGTCCTTGGGGGTCCTCTAGCAGACAACGGACTTTCTTGGTCTCGAAAACTAGGGACCAGACTTGAGCTTCTCGCCGCCAGACGCCCTTTTGTGTCCCACACCAAAGATTTCCCTTCTGGTCCCGGAGGAGACAGGTGATGTGTTCACTCTTTAATTCTTCAACAACACTGAGCTGGTCATCCAGCAAATAAACCAAGCCACCCTCAGTCCCACACCAAACGCCTCCGGTGTCTGTGGTCAGGACACTCTTGACCCGGCGGTTGGGCAGACCATCCACCTCATCAAAAACCTTATTAGCGTTCCCATGCTGACGCAATAACCCGCTGTTGGTCGCAAACCAGAGGCGCGTTCCATCCCGGACTACCATCCGCACATCACTACCGGGTAAGGGAAACGGTACCTTAACCCACCCGTCCTTAAACTCCAACAACCCGCGATTCCCGGTCCCGCACCAAGGCGGAGCTGTGCTACCGGGCGGAGCGTAGAGGCACTTGATATTAAGCTGGTTCCCTGCTGCAGAGACGTTACCGCTAGTCAAGTCCTGCCGCAAAAGGCCATCCTCAGAAGTCCCGAACCACAACCCCCCAGCGTATTCCAGTAAACAGGTGACATTCATCGCTCAGCCCTAATGAGAAAAAGACCCGCGCAAAATCAGGTAGTGACGATTATGCCTTTCTCTACCAGTTGTAACGCACCACCTCGCTCACGGAAAATGGCTGGTTTCACTAGCTTCTTGATCCGCGACCCCGTGCCTCCCCCTTGACGGTCAAAGGTATATTCAATGACTTGAATATTAAATTTCCCAGGAATAGGAAAAGCTTCAATGCTCCCTGAGGCTCCCTCAATACAGTAAAATCCTCCAAGCTTACTTGCTTGAAGTTCAGGAACCGCACCTTCTCCAGCAGTAACTTCATTTATATTGTGTATAGATTCCACTGAGGGAGACCAGGAGCTGATCAAAGCATTTTGACGGTCTGTATTATCCTGATAACGTTCTAAAACGTCATTATAAAGAGTGACAGAACTTTTATCAGATGAAGAATCAGAAGTGTTTGACATTTTGGTGGATTGAGTTGTAAATTTTGCGTTAGATGAACTTCCCCATGGATCTTTGGGAGGTGAATTATCCTGACTGCTCATCTTTGCAACAGCCTCACTAAATTCTTTTCTTAAGTTTATCACCTGCTTTTCAAAATCTTCAATCCTTGCATCAGTAGCCCTACTATTAACTGGACCCGGACCCATAGTTGAAGAGTTAGCTGATGAAATTCTCTCTTCTAGTATCTTTTTCCACTTGCGATTAGACTCAATTTGTAGCCAACCCAAGCCAACCAAGCCAAGAACTAATACAGAAAGAGCTACACTCTGAATCAGATTGTTCCAGTTGTTCTCAGCAACACTATTCTGAATATTACTTTTGTTTTGTTTGATTTCAGCAATATTATTCCAAATAATCTTCCTTTCTACCTGCCTTATTTCTTCAACTAGCTGAGTACAATTGTCTTTACTTGCTTTTTGAAGATAGTTAGAAGTGACATCAAAAGACTGCTCACTTAGGTATTTATCTAGTGTTTTACTCCCACGCGCCTTTTTTACTTCTGACTCCAAGCCGATACATGTCTTTTGCGCCAAAACAGGTTCCACCAAGAGTAGTAAAACACAACAGCTTCCCACTAAGTAGGTAGCCAATATCAAAGACCTTACCAAGGAGCGTTTACTTTCCATTGGCCCACTTCTCCGTCTCCAGTTCCAGGAGTTTGCGAAGTGCGATGATGAACAGCGGCTGGGTATCAATATCGTTAGCCTCTTTACCCCCCACATTATCCAACTCTTCTTGCAAGTGGTTACAGATGTCTCTTTCCAGGTCGGGTAGATTGATTTTACAAACTAACGAGTCCCTGGTTGCCGCGTAAGCATTGAAGGCTGTGACAAAAGCTCGTAACTGGGTGAGTTCATTGGGTACTTTCAAACCCTGCGTGAGTAGTTCTCCAGTGATATTCTCATTCCAGGAGAGCGGTTGACCGTCTGCGCCTAAGAAATTTTCACCTGATAATTGAATTTCTTCTCCCTTATCTACTTTAAGTTCCTTGGGTGGCAGAAGTAAACCATAGACAGCCTCAGCCTTGGGTTGATTGCTGACTTTGACCGTGAAGCCGGGACGCTCTGCCAACCCAGAAGCCTCCTTGAGAACTCGTTGAAAAAGACTGTTCTGGCTACTGTCTCTGTCCCATTGCCCCTGACCCAACCAACTAAAAATACGCGCCCCATTACCCCCGACACAAATATTAGGGAGGACATCGACCGACCATTTACCCTGCTCCTCCAGATAGCGCAACATTAACCCAGCATAAAACACAACGCCAGAGGTACCCAAGGCAAGCAGATGGAGAAAACGATAAAGGGGGTCGCGTGGGTTATCGCTATCAAAGATCAAACTTAACTTATCTAACAAACGGTCCCCTTCTCTGCCGTTCTTACGTACTCGCACAGAACGGAGATAAGAATCAATAACTGTATAGTAACTAGGTTGACTGAGTGCAGCAGCAATTGTACTTGCGAAATCCTGTCCGAGGGCGGTAAAAGCAGCAGGATTGGCCCGGAGGATATTCATGAACATGGCCTCCCCAGCAAACTCAACTGAAGATTGTTGGAGAAGGATAGACCGCCCCATTACTGAGATATCTGAAGTTCCACCGCCGATATCAATACAGATCATTTCGGTCAGGGAAACTTTTTCTTTCTGAGCAAAGTAGAGGGCCGATGCTTCACTTTCAGTCTTTTCGTACACGCCTTGACAGGTAACTCCGATAGTCGGTGCATTCTCCTTGATATTACTCCAGGTCCTCATAAAAGCATTTTTAAGCCCTTTAGACAGCACACTGGGATAGGAGACGTACCAATTAACCGAAGTCACCCCCTCAGCCGCCGCCTCAACCATACATTGCAGGGCTAATTGCTCTAGGAAGCTTACGGTTAACTCCTTAGCCTCAATGCTACCCCCCATCTTGAACCGCGACTTGACCCTATCTATCTCCAACGTGCCCGACTTTAGAAATTCCCCCGGCTTCACATAACGGATATTACCCACAAGAAAAGGGACTTTTTGGGTATCAGTCAAAGCAGTTAGTTCAGGACGGTAGAGCGTAGCAAAAGGAGTTTCTGGCTCAAAAGTCGGCAAGAAATATTTCACAATTTGCGGGATCTGGGACTGTTGTTGACGGGGGGTGACGGAGAAAAAGTGCTGTTTCAAGTGCAATGGGAGCGGTTCAATCTGGTCCCCACGCCGCACGTAGACATGGGAGGCCGAGCGACCAAAATCCACCCCAAAACTCCAGGTATCCTGGACGGGTGTAACTTTCCGTAACGATTTGAGGACCAAGCAACCGACGGGGACTCTTTTTTCCTTGATGTAGGCTTCACAGAGCAGTAGGGAGGGGGCTTTACTGGAGCGTGTTACTTCGCGGATGTCCGTCTCACTGACTTCAACGCGCAGGTCGGTCACTTCCACCTGTTCGCTGGCTCTCCAGTAGGGCTTAGCAAAAAAGACATCAGCCCGGTCCGTCGAGTCTGTCGCATTGTAGGTGTAGTAGAGCTTCCACTGGTCAAAGGCGAAATTGGGCCATACCTCTAGGTCAGGCACCTCCGTCCGCCGCACAATGTCCTCGCCACTGTATTCACGTTGGACCAAGAGGGTGCGGGGTTTGCCGTCGTAACCCGCCAAGGTCAACGCTAGTTCAACCAGAATAGTTTCTTTATTACCCGCCGTAATCCGCAACCGTTCCCCTAAATCCTTGGGACTATAGTAATCAAGGAGCTTGGTACTGATGGGGAGGACGGGTACAGCGTTATAGTTTCGATACACGAGGTCCCTCTGACCCCGGATCTCCTCAATCCCACCGAAGGGCTGATAGCCCTCGGAGAGGGTGAGCAATAGTTTGTCAGTGAAAAAGTCCTCCGGGCGGCACCACTCAGCCTGGAGCGCACTCAAGTTCTTGCCATTCAACGTCGTCGGGTCAGTACCCAAACGGTCAAAGTCAAGACTCGCTAGGGTTTCATTCCCTGCTAGAAATACCTCACTCGGTCTACTAACGCCCCATTTCGCGGCGAGGTTGCGGTCAAGGACCAAAAGTTGTTTGGCTGGGGAGTAGCCCACACTGGGGACGAGCGCGACCGCTGATTCGCCCACGGGACGCTCAATCTCCTGCACCGGCTGGTTCAGTAAGTTGAAGATGCCATGGCTGAGACCGAGGGGGCGACTGTTGAACTGGGTCTGCTGGGACGGAACGACGGCATCGCGCTTAAGAGCATTGATATAAGTTTGCAGAATATTGAGCAACCCACTGACCAAACGGCGTTGCTTACCATCCCTAGGATTGATATAGTCAACCTCCAAGGGTTCCTTGAGTCGTTGCTCCAACCAATCACTGAGAGCGGCTTTTTCGAGACCCGATAGGACGTTGACCGGGTCTTGTAACCAACCGTCCACAAACCACGTCACCCGACTGTCGAGACGGCCCCTGAGTTCAGCCGCCGTACAGACCAACGTGGTCGGAGAGGTCATCCCGATACTGTTGGGGGTACCGTCGCGGTTGTCTGGGTCCCCATAAAAAAGCAGATGTAACCGCGACCAAGCCGTATTCTCCGCCAGGGTCTCACTCGGTAATAGCCGATGGGCAACCCGGAGGAAGGAGGAACGCTCAGTACCCGTAAGCTCTAGGGGCTGGGTGAAAAGGCTGAGTCCCAGTCGCTCTTTAAGCGCAAGGATCGCTAGGAGGCCACGCCACTCTCCGAGAATCCGTTGATGTAAAGGATGGTTAGCGTCGTAGAGCGCGGTGCGAAAGAGGAGCGGTCGTGCCCACAGATCCGGGATTGAGTCAATACTGCGGGCGGTCTCCGGGAGGCTGGGGACCTTGAGACTGGCGGCTACATCGGCGAGGAGTTTCGTCGCTCCCTTACCCCAGGTCCCCGCCCGGTCCAAAGCCGGAACCGTACTGTCCCCGTCATTAAGCTTGGGGAGGAGGAGACGATTGTTGGGGATACCGTTCATGGAGGTCCTTTAGATAGTTCTGGTTTCTTGGTAGAGGGCATAGAGGAAACGGGCCGCCCCCCGGACATTGATAGACTCCATCGCCCGACGGGTATTGAGGACCTCCCCTATTTTGGCAAAGGTGGCGGGGAGTTTGTCGTTACGGACGGGGTAGAGACGGCGGTACTCATCATTGGGAATGCTCACCTCACGGTTGGCGGTCACGGTATAGGCTTTGGTATCAAAGAGACCCAACCGGAAGTCCCCGGTGAATTGATGGAGATCCGCCAGCCAGAGCAAGAAGAACTTACAGTAATCCGCCACCCGGTCAAGGACTGCCTCCGTCTCAGCCGTCCGCTTACCAATCAGGTCCTCTTTAGTAAAGAAATTGATGTACCAAGTCACCCGGTCTAGCTCACGGGAGCCCGCAATCTGAGCCTTGAGCCGGGGATAAAAATAACCCCAGTAAGCGTAGGCGAACCGGGCGAGATTGGCGAACTTGGCCTCAAATTGATTAACTGCCGGGAGGGAAGCCCAAGTTAGCTGGGAAGCGTTCTCACAGGCAATTGTGTGGGTGTGGGGGTCAGCGTTGATCGGTTGGTTGAAGAAATCCATCATCGCAAGGGCGGCGTAGAGTTCGAGGTAGTGGGGGGGGTTACGCTGTTCTCGCGCTCCGAGGCTATTTTTGCCCACTGGCGGTTGGTCCTCAGAACCGAGCAGGTACACCGCTTGATAGGTCTCCCCGGTTTCCTGCCGGAGCTTCTGATAGTAGTAGTTGAGGGCCGCCTGGGAGCGCAGGATAAATTCATCGGCCTTCGCCTGCAACTGCGCCGGGTCAGCATTGGGCGGGAAGGAGAAGTAAGGGAGCATCAGCGCACAGCCCAGACGGTACATCCCGGCGCGGTCCCGCAAGAAATCAGCCAGGAGACGGGCAAAAGTCGGCAACCCCGCCGCCCCCGTCCCGCCAAAAACCGAGCCGACGATAAAGATCTTGGCCTGCCGGTCGTTACGCATCCGCCCACACCAAGTCTTCCAGGGTTCATCTTGCTCCAGGTCGAGGGCCTCTGCCATCACGGTCGCCCCAATTGAGGGCCGACCCAGGAAGCCTTTACGGAGGTCAGCGGTTTTTTCGCTCTGAGTGTAGAGGACATCCAGGAGACCCGCTGCCACCGTTCCCATTGAGTCGTAATTAAAAAGTCGCTGAAAGGTCGGCTGGGCATCGTCGGTGAAAGGACTCCAGACCTTGGGGTTGGTCGTCTCTACGGGGGCCTTGAGGAAACCGACCTCGCCCATCTGGGTCAGTTCACGGGCATCCCGGTAGACCTGAAGGGTCTGGGTACAACGCTCCAGACTGCCATTCGCCACATCTGGGTCCACCAATAGGATGTTGACCGTCTCCTCCGTCACCCCGGCTGCGAGGACATGGGCTAAGGCTTCAACCACCTTGGCCCCGGTACCGCCAATGCCAATCACGTAATTACTCACTACCAATCACCCCGCAGTTGGAGGGCACCCGGCGGTACAAATTTACTGTTAGGTGGCGAGAAAAACACCGTAGCTAGCCAATAGGCAAGACCAACATTGTTGAGTAAGTAAATACCCAAGGCCACTTCCCGGTTCGCCGCCTGAGCCAAATAAAAGAACCCCGGTACAACCGCAGCGAGGATTGCCACTACCAAGAGTCCCCACCATAAACCGGGGGTAGGTTCGGGGTTCACAATGCCATAACCCCACCACACTATACTCAGCAGTAAACTTACCGATAAACTAACAAGCCCAAAATAACGAAAGCTCTCTAGCCAGATATTGAAACTCACCGTGGGCCGTATAACCCGAATGGCCTGAATGAAAAAAGGCCAGCCAAATAGCATCAGTAGCGTGGCAGCTATCCCAATAATTACGATACCAATCCAGGTATTCTTTCCCATGGCAACCTCTTAGCTATCTGAAGGGGGTCCAAGTCCATGAATATGGCCCGGATGAGTTTGATTATAAAGGGCGGTACGGGGAGATTGCCCAGGGTCCGTAATATTACTTATTTCAGAAGCGAGTTAGGAAAAAGCGCAGGATCACTTCCTGGCGGTCTGGTTCACGGGTCAGGGTGGCTCCGTAGAGACTTTTGATAAAACGACTGAGGTTGAGGGTTTTGCGCGGGTTGCGGGGGACATCTTCGGTATTCCAGGCGTCCCACTGCTTGGGGTAGCCCTGGGGGGAGGGGCGGAAGGCCAGTTGAAATAAGTAGTGGCCCCTAGGTTCGCCTTGGACCTGGAGACGAGCGGGGTCAACTTTCACTTGCAGACCGAGACCGTTAGCACAATCACCGGGGGTGACCTCGACCATGCGCGAGTCATTAAGCACCGTGGCTGGGCCTTCGCTGAGAGGGTAATGGCGAACGGTGGGGATGAACTGCCCCTCCTGAGGAACCCTGTAGCCCGCGATATCTTTGCTGAGGGGACGGGGAGTATCGCCACAGACCGTAAAATCCACAGGCTCGCCCTGGGTCTCTAGCTGATAGATCTTCGACTCAGCAAAACCCTGCTTGATTAAATTGTTCCGGTTGTCCGTGGGGTCGGTTTTGAAAAAATCTGGGGACTCCAGGAAGACGCGGGGGCTAAAAATCGTGTAACGGGCGGTGGGGGGTTTGAGGCTAGGGCTAATTAACTGGATTGCCTCGAAATAGGCTTGGACGTTGGCGTATTTGCCGAGAACCAGCGCGTAGACCGGGCGTTTACCGCCAGCAAGCGAGAGCGGACCCCCTGGAAAATCATAGATCATCCCGCTGAAGTCACTCTGGACTCCCAGCAGACCGACTACCCGTCCCTGAGCTAGGAAACATTGCTGGATGGTACTCACCACCCGCCCAATGTCACTGTCCGTTTGGAAGAGGTCTGTAACTACAATGGTTAGCTCCTCAGGTCCGTTACGGACACAGGTGTTTTTGGGGTTGAGGAGGGCTTGCTGGATCTGGGTCTGGGTACCGACAACCTTACTGTCATAAAAATTCTTATCCTGACCAGCCGTGACCCCAAGCCGACCACTGACCACCGCTAGCTTATTGCCAAAACGATACTTGGTGAATTGAGGAGTGGGAGAGAGATTGAGGGCGGCATCTTCGAGGGTAGTCAATAACTCTTGGTAAGCGGTGCGGCGGCCCTTGCGTTCGGCAAAACCTTCCATGGACTCGGTGGCATCAATAAAATAATTCACCCGCAAGTTACGGGAGGGTTCACGGTCTACGACGGATAAGGTGGGCAAATTAACCGCCGGCGGCGGGCTCGTAGTACAGGCACTCACCAAGAAGACTAAGGGCAAGATAAGACAGGCGTGAAGCTTGGTCATGATAAGAGTGGGGAGGAGGGGAGGAGGTACGTTGTTGATTTACCGTATCACCCTTCACCGCGTGCTAGCACCCCTAGGGCGTAAAATTTTAATTTCAAGTTTTGGAATAATTAGCAGCAATATCACGCCCTAGTTGCAAAGTCGGTAACTCAATAAACTTGAACGTAAGGTAGGACAGGGGCACAATGACCATGAATGCTAACAAGCGAGATAAAGCAAATCCAATGGATACGTTATCTACGACACGATAAATCAATGGATAGACTGGTGAGATAAAAATGATAATGGTTGCGTGACTGAGATACACCGAGTAGCTAATCTTACCAAAGAACGTGGTTAGTCGATTGACTATTAGCTGAGTAGGACTGATTGAAAGACCAAGCAGTAGACAAGCGTAAAGCGTGGCTTGCAAATACTCAAGGTAAACACTTTCCTTAACTACAGTCGAGGCGTAGTAGCTGATGCCTAAATGACCAACCAAAAAGACAGCGATTAGCAGATAGCCAACCACGGGTTTCTGCAACTCCTTCGTTTTGAGTAAAGCTTCATACAGGTAAAAACAAACTATGCCCAGCGCGAAAATTTAGCATGGTCCCGCAAGAGTGAGGAATTGCGGGACCCGTGGTTTAAGTAGACAGGGCCGGTACCTCGCCCATCTGCCCCGCATGGTAAGAACTCCGCACCAAGGGTCCCGAGCGCACATCCGTAAACCCGAGTTCACGGGCTAGGCCACCGAGCGTTGCGAACTCCTCCGGGGTCCAATACTTCTGGACGGGCAGGTGTTCCTGGGAGGGTTGGAGGTATTGACCCAGAGTCAGACGGTCGCACTGCACGGCCCGCAATGCCTGTAAGGTCGCCAAAATCTCCGGGACGGTTTCGCCATGACCCAGCATCAAACCTGACTTGGTGGGGATGGTCGGGTCCAGTTCTTTGACCAGCCGCAGGACTTTGAGGGTATTGAGCCAGTTAGCCCCCCGGCGCACTGTTTTTTGGAGCCGTTCGACGGTCTCAATATTGTGGTTGTAGCAGGCGGGCTTGGCTTGAACCACCGTCTGCACACAACTAACCACCCCACGAAAGTCTGGGGTCAAGACCTCAATCTCAGCCTGGGGCCGCACTTGACGGATCGCTGTCATCGTCGCCACAAACCAGCTTGCGCCCTGGTCAGCGAGGTCATCACGGGCGACAGAGGTAAGGACCACGTAATCGAGACCCAACAACTGGACTGCCTCAGCAACCTTGGTCGGCTCCGCCGGGTCGAGGGGCTGTGCCTTGCCGCTCGTCACCTGACAAAACCCACAGGCGCGGGTACAGACCGGACCCATCAATAAAAAAGTAGCGGTCTTCTGGGCGTAACACTCAGCGCGGTTGGGGCAACGGCCCTCCTCACAGATGGTGTGAATCTGCCGTTCGCGGATGATTTTTTGGACCGTGGACATCGCGCTCGCCCGCCCAATCGAACGCCGCGCCCATTCAGGAAGACGTTGGTGCATAAATTCCTTTGACAACCGTTACAAGAATAATTGATAATAAAGGACTGCACCAGCGGAACTGGCGGAATGGTAGACGCGCTAGATTCAGGTTCTAGTGTCCGCAAGGACTTCGGGGTTCAAGTCCCCGGTTCCGCAAATTCTTACCCTTGATTGATTAGGAATAATTTACTTACTCACCTAGGCATGCTCTTCTGCCTTAGTCATTCACTAACCCCTTTCCACGTTCTATCTGCCTTAGTTCCCCACCACGCCTGTACCCGGCAGGGTATGGGACGGAGGGGTACGGTTTTTAACACCGGGTTTGGTATGATACCGACAGCCATCCACCGGGAAGGACCCATGACTGCGTTGACGCGCTCCACGGCATGGCAAGCCCTAGAGCGGCATTACCAAACCATCGCCCCGGTCCACCTGCGCGACTTATTTGCCCAGGACCCCGCCCGTTTCCAAAAGTTCTCTTGCCGCTGCGAGGACATCCTGCTCGATTATTCTAAAAATCGTATGACTGAGGAGACGCTGGCCCTGTTACTGGACCTAGCCCGTCAGGTTCATTTGCAGGACTGGATTCACAAGATGTTCCAGGGCGAAAAAATCAATACCACCGAGGACCGGGCGGTTTTACACGTTGCGCTGCGTAACCGTAGTAACCGGCCCATTCTAGTGGACGGCGTGGATGTGATGCCCGAGGTAAATCAAGTCTTAGACCAGATGCGCCATTTCTGTACCGCGATTGCTGATGGCACCTGGGCGGGCTACCGGGGTCAACCGATGACCGATATCGTCAACATCGGGATTGGTGGCTCAGACCTCGGCCCGATGATGGTGACGGAAGCTCTCAAACCCTACGCTCACCGCCGATTACGGGTCCACTTCGTCTCCAATATTGACGGGACACATCTCGCGGAGACCCTCAAATATCTGGACCCCGCCACCACCCTTTTCATCATTGCCTCCAAGACCTTTACTACCCAGGAGACCCTGACTAACGCGCACTCGGCTCGGGACTGGCTGCTGCGGGTGGCGGGTCCGGGGGCAGTGGCCCAGCATTTCGTCGCCCTCTCCACGAACCAAGCGGCGGTCAAACAGTTCGGGATTGACCCAGACCATATGTTTCCCTTCCGCGACTGGGTAGGGGGCCGCTATTCTCTGTGGTCGGCGATTGGGCTGAGTATTGCGGTCTATATCGGGATGGATAACTTTGAGGCTCTCCTGAGTGGGGCCTACGCCATGGATGAGCATTTCCGTACTGCCCCTTTTGCAGAAAACCTCCCGGTCCTGATGGGGCTGCTGGGGTTTTGGTATAATAATTTTTTTGGGTGTGATACCCACGCCATCCTGCCCTACGACCAGTACCTACACCGCTTCGCCGCCTATCTCCAACAAGGGGATATGGAGAGTAATGGCAAACACGTCAACCGGGCGGGCGAATTAGTGGACTACGCCACCGGGCCAATCATCTGGGGCGAGCCGGGGACCAATGGTCAACACGCTTTTTATCAACTGATCCACCAGGGAACTAAGCTCGTCCCCTGTGATTTCCTAGCCCCCCTCCAGTCCCACAATCCTCTCGGCGACCATCATTTAATCTTGCTCTCTAACTGTTTCGCCCAGACCGAAGCCCTCATGCGTGGCAAAAATGCGGAAGAAGTCCGGGCGGAATTGTTGAATGAAGGGTTCATGGGCGCAGCCTTAGAAGCAAATATTCCCCACCGGGTTTTTGAGGGCAACCGGCCCAGCAACACGATTCTTTTCGAGAAGCTCACTTCCTACACTCTAGGGTCATTAATTGCTCTGTACGAACACAAGATTTTTACCCAGGGCATCCTCTGGGATGTCAACTCCTACGACCAGTGGGGGGTCGAGCTTGGTAAACAATTAGCCCGCATTATCCAACCAGAACTCAAAGACCCCAGCCCCATCACTAGCCACGATAGTTCCACCAACGGCCTCATCAACTACTACAAATCCCACCGCGCCTGAGAGAGCTAGCTAGCTATAGTTGAGCCATAGTTACAGGAGAAACTTCCGGCAGAGCATTACTTGAACCAGCCACCAGAGCAAATCTCCAACTCCCCAGAGCCTGATTGGGTTGAGGCTGCGCTTGAGAAGGCAAAAAGGGTAGTCCCAAACAGCCATGAGATTTGGCGACAAAACTTATAGACCAAGCATTTGAGAATGCGACGAAAACCTCAACGCCCGTGGGATTGTCACTTGCTGCTGCTTTCGATTTATTTGTAACTATTGAATATTACAAAGAAGTCACGGACCAAGACTGGCCTTACTGCCCATCAAGAGAACCGCTTTTACTCTATCCATTTACTAAGCTGACACGCATCTAACTTGCATTTATAGAATTACCTTTATTTTTAATCCTGCGACCCCAATCAATCTTGAGTTCTCCGCGATTAAGTAATCTA
>NZ_JAAXLT010000212.1 GCF_013285555.1 Candidatus Cyanaurora vandensis
CCATAACACCCGGAAGAGTGAGGAGCGTCTCGACAGTGAAGTCCATGATTCAACTGATTGCGACTACTCCATTATACACCTCTTACACGGAAGAGCCAAATACAAAGGCAGTAGCCCGCCACGCTGCCAATCGTTTCAGCATCACGCGCCAGCTTTACTACAGCCGCGAGGAAACAAAGCGGGCACTGGATCTGTGTGCCTTCATTAATGGTCTACCCGTAGCTACCTTCGAGCTAAAAAATAGCCTAACCAAGCAAACCGTTGAAGATGCCATCGAACAATACAAGCGTGACCGCGACCCCCAGGAGACTCTCTTTAAATTCGGGCGCTGTGTAGTGCATTTCGCCATAGATGACCAAGAAGTAGCCATGTGTACCGCCCTTAAAGGGAGCAAGGGCATAGCAAAAGAATCCTGGTTCCTACCCTTCAACCAAGGGTGGAACGATGGTGCCGGCAACCCGCCCAACCCAGACGGTATCAAGACCGATTACCTATGGAAGCGTATCCTCACCCCAGCGAGCCTCACCGACATTCTGGAGAATTTCGCCCAAGTTGTGGAGAAAGAAAACCCTAAAACAGGCCAGAAAAAGCAGGTACAAATATTCCCCCGCTACCACCAACTTGATGTAGTCCGGCAACTTCTCGCCGATGCACTAGCCTGTGGTGCGGGTCAGCGGTATCTTATCCAGCACTCCGCAGGTAGCGGCAAATCGAACTCTATTGCCTGGCTTGCCCACCAGCTTATCGGTTTACGGAAGGAGGGTGCAGATGTCTTTGATTCCATCATCGTCATCACTGACCGTCGGCTACTAGACAAGCAAATCCGCAAAACTATCAAGGGCTTCGCTCAAGTAGGCAGCATCATTGGTGCTGTGAAGGAGGGTACGGGCACGTCTAAGACAGAACAACTTGCCCATTACCTCCGGGATGGTAAGAAGCTCATCATCTGTACGGTGCAGACATTTCCAGAAGTACTCAAGAAAATCGGTGAAGAACATCGAGGCAAGAAGTTCGCCATTATTATTGACGAGGCCCACTCTAGCCAGGGCGGACGTGCCACTGCTGCCATGAATATGGCGCTGAGTGAAGACGGTGCTGAGCAAGAAGAAGAGACCACCGAAGATAAGATCAACCGCATTATGGAATCACGGAAGTTACTTACCAACGCCAGCTACTTCGCCTTCACCGCCACACCTAAGAACAAGACTCTAGAGATTTTTGGAGTCCCCTATAGGGTCGGTGATGAGCGGAAGTTTCGCCCCTTCCATAGCTACACCATGAAACAAGCCATCCAAGAACGCTTTATCCTCGACGTTCTCAAACACTACACCCCGGTGGCAAGCTACTACCATCTAGCTAAAACCGTAGCAGGCGATCCCGAATTTGACATCAAGAAGGCGCGTAAGAAGCTGAAAGCCTACGTAGAAAACCACAACCAGGCTATTCGTAACAAGACCGAGATTATGGTAGACCACTTCTTGGAACAGGTCATTAGCCAGAACAAAATAGGAGGTAAAGCCAGGGCGATGGTGGTAACGGGTAGCATTCAGCGGGCAATCCAGTACTTCTTCGCTTTCCGCGATTACCTCACCGAGATCAAAAGTACCTACAAAGCCATAGTCGCCTTCTCTGGCGAACCAGAATACCAAGGCGAAAAAGTCAGTGAAGCGAAACTGAATGAATTTCCGAGCCACGACATCGCCGAAAAGATTCAGGAAGACCCCTACCGCTTCCTCATCTGCGCCGACAAATTCCAAACGGGCTATGACGAGCCCCTAATGCATACGATGTACGTAGACAAAATGCTCTCAGGCATCAAAGCGGTACAAACTCTATCCCGATTGAATCGGGCGCACCCCCAGAAACATGACACCTTCGTTCTCGATTTTCAGAACGACATCGAAACTATCGAAAATTCCTTCGCTGACTATTACCGCACCACAATCCTTAGTCGGGAGACAGACCCGAACAAGCTCCACACCCTCAAGAGTGAGCTAGACCAGCACCAAGTCTATTCCGCCGACCAAGTTGAAGCGATCGTGGAACGCTACCTAAGTGGCGCAGACCGCGACCAACTTGATCCTATCCTCGACATCTGTAAGTCCGTATACATCAATGATCTTGATGAAGACGGGCAGGTAGACTTTAAGGGCAAAGCCAAGGCATTCACCCGCACCTATGACTTCCTCGCCACAATCCTTCCCTATGGCGTATCAGAGTGGGAAAAGCTTTCCATCTTTCTAAATTTCCTCATCCCAAAGCTGCCTGCCCCGATTGAGGAAGACCTTGCAAAGGACATTCTCAATGCTATTGACATGGACAGCTACCGCGCCGAGAAGAAAGCAACATTAGCCATTACCCTACCGGATACTAATGCAGAGATAGAACCTATACCCACATCCGGGGGAGGACGCAAGCTAGAACCAGAACTGGATAAACTTTCCAATATTGTAAAGCAGTTCAATGACATCTATGGAGGATTATTCCAAGATGCAAAAGCAGTAGAAAAGCGCATTCTGGAAGTGATTCCGCCGAGAGTCTCTGCTGACATAGCCTACCAAAATGCGAAGAAAAACTCAGATTCTCAAAACGCTCGCATTGAGCATGACAAAGCTCTGAAGCGAGTCATTACCAACCTGTTTAAAGACGATGCCCAACTCTTCAAACAGTTCCAAGACAATAGCTCTTTCCGCGACTGGCTCACCGAAACAATATTTGGGTTGACCTACAAGGAATCGTAACTCCATCATCCTTTTATGCTCAGAGTGTTCATTATTAAGTAAAAAATGTCGCCAATTCAGGAATGAAGTGCAACACCCAGGAGGTGTACTAAAAAAGGCTCATGGGGTAATCTGACGTTTACCACAACAAAAGAAACCCCAATGAGCTACACCCAACTTAGCGCAGAAGAACGTAATTTTCTCTTTTCTTTGAGAAGTTCTTCAGATTTTCCCTTGGTCGAGATTGCCAAGTTAATGAATCGCAGTCCGGTCACATTATCCCGTGAGTTGCGGCGGAATACCGATGCCCATGGACGATATTTGCCGGATACCGCCCACCTCAAAATGCAGCAACGGCGTAGTGGTCCGGTCCCGGACCACTGGAGGGGCAAAACTCCTTTTAAGAAAGTCACAAAAGAGTGCTTAGCGGACATTAAGCAGCGAATGAAAAAGTTTCACAGTCCTGCCCAAATTGCGGGACGACTTAAGCTGGAAAATAAAGAAGGTGTAAGTCATGAAACCATCTATCAAATGATTTATAGTAACTTTGCCAATATGGGAGAGCTTATAAATTACCTGCGGCATAAGCGTAAAAAAAGAAGGTGCCGTGTCTTAGCTAAGAATAAGTGCGGGGTAATCCCAGACCGCGTGGGCATTGAAGAACGGCCTAGTATTGCTGATGAGAAAACAGAAATAGGTCACTGGGAAAGTGACACAGTTATTGGGGCAAATTATCAAGGAGTAATTGTCACTCATGTGGATAAAGCTTCCAGGTATTTAGGGGTCCGGTACCGGACCCCTGTTGCAGAGCTAGCACCTGATAAGATAGCTGATTCTATTAAAGAAGTAACGACTAAAGCCTTTAAGAAAATACCCAAAGAGCTACTTAAGACATTCACATCAGCTAATGGCAAAGAGTTTGCTGGTCAAGTGGCATTGGCTGCGTTATTAAAGGTCTATTGGTATTTTGCACGACCCCATCATTCGTGGGAGCGGGGTTAAATGAGCACACGAATGGCCTCCTACGACAGTTTTTCCCAAAAGGAACAAACTTAAAAGTAGTCAAACCAGAAAGGCTACAAAAAGCTGTTGACCTAATTAACCATAGACCTCGTAAATGTCTTGACTATGAAACCCCGCATTAAGTATTCTTCAAACAGTTGGATGCCGTTACACTTCAAATTTGAATTGACCACCTGTAGTAATGAAGCTGAGGATTGGAGCAAAATCTTCGAGAGGCCACCCTGCCGCTTGAAATAATTCTTCAAAGTTCTCTTTCGTAAGTTCATGTTCTGGCAGGGTAGTAGGAATGATGGTGACAACAAGTTCTAATTCTTTAGAGGACTCAGCCGCCTCCCAATTTCTTGCTTGAGATTGGTTAACGCCTCATTTTTATTCTTACCCTCGGCTACACAGCCCGGTAGAGCGGGATATTCAGCAATGAACCAATTGCCGGTGATGGGTTCAAGTATTACTTGGTAAACCATCGTACCCTCCTCTGCTGCGTCAAATGGTAATCCCTCTAGTTTACTAGAGAGTAGGTTGTTGGAGCTTCTTAGTGGGGCGGCGGGAGTGGGAGAGCACTCTCATCCCTGCTACTGAGGGCAACAGTTTGAGTCTGTCTACTAAAATGTAGTGATAACAACTGTTTACAGGGAGCGCGAGAATGTCTCTTGAATATACGATTTATACTCTGCGGGTAGTCGGTAGTAGCAACCGTGGCTATCAGATTCAATCGGACGCTAAAACGGATAAAAAGCTCATCAGTTCTAAAGCAACCCATGGCGACCAAGAGATCCTAGACCTCGTTTGGAGCTTCCTGGGAGAACCTGATAGTAAAGACATCTTGCCGGGTGGGGTTCAATTCAGTAGTGCGTTGCGTAAACATCTGATGGTTGAGCGGGACCCGGATTTTGGGGAGTTTTTGTATATCCAAGACCGCCGGACGCTGATGCCCTTACTGAAGCTAGAAGAACGCACAACTACCCTCAAGCCCCTAGCGGTCTCACTGCCTAAGTCGACCCGTGTGGCTATTCCTGCTCCTGATCCAGCAGTAGCACCCCAAGTCGTCGCTCCCCGCGTTTCTGATGAAGAAGTTGCTCGTAATCGGCGGTTGGTTGAATTGGTCGCTACGCTCCTGAAAAAAACTTCCCCTTGGCGCGATTCCTCAGAGGTCAATCAACAGCAAGCGGCCTCAGCTATGGTTTCAGCAGCCCTCAAGGATGAACAGTTTGAGGAGATCCTGGCTGAGATGAGGACTAGCAATTCGTTAGGGCACCTCGATTCATGCACAGGATAAACTGAGATCAAATACTTAGAGTTATGGCTCTTATCGCAGGCATAGGTTATGAAAAAAGTCCTGTCCTTGCTGCTCATCGCTTATAGTCCTCCGGTACCAGAACACTAGGGACGGTTTCGCTAAGCTCCTTCATGCATCTCACTTTTGAATCCCATTTTCGCCCACACCCACGCGATAGCTTCACTGGGCTTGATACCCTTGGGCACATAACTCGCTCGCACATTTCTCATAGCGGTCATCAATTATTTCTCACCGCGTCACGTCTTCCCTAAATTGCCCGACGGTTATTGCAGGCACGGTCTTGCCAAACCCAGTGTCAGAAATTTCATCAACGATAGACGCTCATTCACTGGATAGGCTAGCTGAGCATCCCGCATGTGATAAAACCCTTGGCGCAGCAGGAGTTTGAACTTTAGCATTACGACCAAGCGCTTGCCACCAGCCTTACTAAGGGAGAGTAAGATCTCTGGTTGATGTCAAAACGTCACCTGTCCTGCTAACCGCTCCAAGGTCTTGGGACCGATACCCTGCACGGGGTCTAGGTCGGCGAGGGAACGAAAAGGGCCATTGGTTTCCCGGTAGCTGACGATGGCGCGGGCGGTGGTGGGACTGATCCCCGAGAGTTGTTCGAGGGTGGCGGCGGCGGCGGTGTTGAGATTAATCGCGGCCTGGGGTGCGGCGGCGGCTTGATTCTCCCCTTGGGGGCAACGCTTGGGGGCTTCGGCAATCTTGGTTTTGAGTTTGCTACTCGGTCCCTGGACTCCCCGTTGGAAGAGCCGAGTGTACTCCCGTTCGTAATGGGCCGCCACCACGGGGTCCTCAATGATGAGCGTATTCTCGTCATTATTATCGTTAGCAGCCTTGGACCAGTTGTGCGAACCCGTCAGTACAATGCGTCCGTCTACCACTACAAATTTGTGGTGCATTTTGTCGCCCTCGGGCAGGACCGGGACGGTGATGGTTTTGAGGGGTGTGGACCAGGGACGGTTGCCTGTTTCTAGTTTGCAGGTGCGCCCCGGTAGGCTCAAACCCCATAGGTCGAGGGTTTCGCTGAAATCGCGGTAACTGAAGTTGCGGTCAAACACCCCGCTAATTTCGAGGCTGGGGTTCGTGGTCTTGAGGGCCAAGAGTGCGTCGGCGGCTTCCTGGGCACTGAAGACAAAGAGAGCTAGATGGACAGCAGTAGTCGCCCGTCCGAGGGTGCGAACAATAGTTCCATTGGTGGTCAAGCTCGGGTCAATTCGCGCACCGGCTGGCGAGAACTGGACGCCGACGGTGGTTGCGCCCACCTGCACGGACTGAGCGGGCATGAAGGTTTTTTTGCGCCCAAAACGGGAGTCCTTTTGCCCCCCCGGTCCATCGCCCCACATCTGCACGAAATCCTGACGGTACAGATTCACCAAGGTAGGACTCTGGACGACGAGTAAATTATTGGTATTGCCCCGACTGATGGGTACGGTACGGTCGCCGTGGACATCACTAAAGGTCTGGTTAGTGGAGCCGGTCACTAATAAGTTGTCATCTACCAGAATATATTTGTTGTGCATAATCCCCTGGCCCTTCGTCGCGTCCTCGGTGTCGTCAATCCAGGGGACTTGAGCTTGATTAAACATATAGATGGCATCCCGTTGTCTCAACTCGTCGGGGGTGAGTTTCTTATCACCATTGATATCTAGGTAACGACGTAACTCGCGGGCACGGCCCTGGGCATTGGCATCAAGACCAGCGACTTGGGCCTCGGTTAATAGCCCGAGGTCCTGGGTGTAGCTGTTTTCCATGATGAGCCGGACGCGCACCCCGGCTTGGTGTTTACGGACGATGGCTTGGGCGATGGCGGGGAGATTGAGTTCGTGGACGGAGAGATCGAGGGTGCGTTGGGCTTGGTCAATCTGGTCTACGATCGTTTGCTCTAGGTCATCGCCGTAGCGTTTAATTTTGCGGTAGGGGTCGGTATAGGTTTGAGCGCGGGATTGGTTGAAATAGACTTTGATTTGGGGGTGTTGGGGTAGGGGAGCAATGGGCTTAAGTTCCTCTGGGGGCAATGCCTGGGCCGGGTTTTCCACATTTTCGTCATAACCTTCTAGGTCGGTCTCGCTCTTGTCCTGACCGGGATCTAGTTCTGAGACGGCAATCGTACCGGGGTCTACCCGTGGTCCCGCCCCACTACTAAGCCACCAACCCACGCCCAGGATGAGGACTAGGACACCCCCGAGTAGGACTAAATCACGCTGACTAATCGTAGTCTTCTGCTTCATCACTCACACCCACGCTGGAGTTAGTTTACCCACTCGGGAGATGGCAGTACAGTCACTACTCCGGGTTGGAGAACTAATGCTTATCACCCGACCCGCTTTATAATTTTGTTTGAGCATCTTCTGCCCGCCTGTTTGCATAGAATAATTAATAATCCCTCTGCAAGTGGGGGATTAAAATACCTCTTCGTTCCGTAACCGCTCCTCCACATAGCAACCCTACAGAAATTGTAAAAAGAGTCATGGTGCTCAACCGCCGCCCCCAACCCCCAGCCCCTCCCCCGTGCCCTGACGGGCACAGGCAAGCAGGGCAGGGGAGCAAGAATAATGGCCTTTTTGCTTTGGTTCCCCGTTTACCTGTGCCCGTCAGGGTACGGGGCGGAGGGGCGGCTGTTGGAGAGCTATTTACAC
>NZ_JAAXLT010000028.1 GCF_013285555.1 Candidatus Cyanaurora vandensis
AGAACCATCACTTAGCTAAATCCATTAGTGATGCTAGCTGGTCAATGTTCAGAACATGGTTGGAATATTACGGCAAAGTGATGGGGCGGATAGTCATTGCTATGGCACCCCACTACACCAGCCAAGAGTGTTCTAGCTGTCATGCCATTGTGAAAAAGTCATTGTCTACGCGCACCCATACTTGTCAGTGTGGCTATGTACTAGACCGTGACCACAATGCAGCCTTGAATATCTTGGCAGCAGGATTACAAAGTACCGAGGGGCACTGGGAAACGTCAACGCTTGGGGAGAGCATAGCCCCTACGACAGAGGCGCAATCCGATGTTGCAAGCTAACTCGTGGAACCAGGAATCCCCGGCTTTAGCCGTGGGCAGTGTCAAGTACAACTTTAAACAGTGAGCAGCCTATCCAGTTGTAGAGGGTTGACCGCCCTGCACCGGTGATTGAGCTATTGGAAGTCTACAAGAGTGGGATTTTTCTCTGACTGTCCTGTAGTCCCATTATTTAAAGCAGTCGTGAAAATCAACATAGCGGTTTGTTGGTTTGCTGACAAGGTTTGGACCGTAGGTCAAAATTTCGGCACTCCCGCTTTCGCTCCAAGATGTAACAATTCAGTTACAGCTTGGTCCAGATCTGGGGCTGCTAGGTCGGCTAGGGTTATGGTCCGGTCCATCTGGGCATAACGACGGGTCAGACTGTGGGTATAGGTGGGGTCGTAATGGTCCTGGAGCAAGCGCGTGACAAAGTCCGTCCATTGACCCCGGTCAATTAGATCAAACCAAGCCTGGACTGTGGCATGACCACGCACGGGAATGAGGGCCTGGAGTTGTTGTTTGAGGTGGTTTGGGTGGGCGATGAAGTGGGGGTACTCATGGATAATCCACTGGGTTCGTACCGCAAGGGGGGCCTGAATTTCTACACTCATCCCCTGAGCTATGGTCGTCAGTAGAGGTTTAGATAAATGGATTTGACCAACCTTGGCACTCTCGGACTCCACCCAGACTACTCGGTTGGGGTCAAACTGCTGAAGCTGAGCCAATAGGAGTGAGTCAAAGTACTTCTGGGTCGGCTGGGGGACCGACGTTTGCCCGAGGAGTGAACCCCGATGCTGAGCCAGGTGTTCCAGGTCAAGCACTTGGGCACCTTGTCGGCTAAGCTCACCCAGTAACAAAGTCTTACCCGAACCCGTCGGACCACAGAGGACGTGGTACTTAAACTGGGTGGGTAATTGGGCTAGTTGTGCCTGCACTTCCCGGCGGTAGGTCTTGTAGCCCCCAGTCAAAACCGTCACTTGCCAACCAATCTCCGTAAGCACCGTAGCCAGACTCCCCGAACGCTGACCGCCCCGCCAGCAATAAACCAAAGGCCGATAGTCCCGCGCACATCGCTCAAAGTGATTGAGTAGATGATGCGCAATATTTTGGGAGACTAGGGCCGCCCCGAGCTTACGGGCGGCAAAAGAATCCTGGGCGTACAAAGTCCCGACCTCAGCCCGTTCCTGGTCATCGAGGATGGGCAGGTTGACAGCTCCGGGGATGTGGTCCTCGGCGTACTCTCCCGGCGACCGTACATCCACGATTTCGCTGTAATCTAGGGGCCAGGGCGAAGAGGCTAAACGGATCGGCGGGGTCACACGGGTTCGTTATCCGGGGCGGTTTCAAGGGGCACGGGCTCACTGAGGACAGGGACTTCCTCCCGCTTCGCCATCCGTTCGCGTAGGGTAGCGGCGGTCTCTTGGACCTTGGTGCGCCCCAGTTCTATCCACTGCTGCATTCCCTTGTCCACCTGGGTCTGCCGTTCCTCGGCCCCAGCTTTGACGATGGAGCGTTCCTTACCAATAGTCAGAAGTTCGCCACCATCCAGACTGGTATGGCCTTCCAGCAGTCCCGCCAACCCCCCACCGGAGATTAGGCAGTTGGTAATTTGTCCACTGACGCGCTCGAAGTAATAATCATCCACCTGCCCCAACCGCTTACCGCCCTCGGTGACGAGTTCGTGGTCTACAAACCGAGTCTGGGCCTCGGGCACTAGATCCACCAATGCTGTGATGGAGCCAATCAGGATTGCATCTTCACCCAGGACCTGAATCCGGTCAAAGGGGACGGCAACGATGGTGGTCCGGCCCTTGATGAGACAACCCAGGGCACTCACGCGACGGCTCTGGGGGTCCACCCAGACTTCATTGACCGTGCCTGCTTTACTGGCATCATCCAAGGTAATAATGCTCTTGCCCAATAGGGACTTACGCTGACAAACCGCCGACAATTCGCTCATGGTCGCTCTCGCAGTCAATACGTTTAGTTTAGGCTCTCCAACCGATTTGGCTGAGCCGACTTGGTTTGCAAGAAACGCACTAACTGGTTCAAGAGTTGACGCTGGCCTAACTGGAGGGGGATCACGGTAATTCCGGTGGTGGTCTGGGTCAACCAACCCTCTCCCCACTGCCAGACACTAAAGCCATCCACCGCCCCCCACAGCACCATCCGCAATTCGCTGTCCGTCGCTGTCTCCACCCGGTGTCCAATCGCCAAGGGACCCAGGTAAGAGGTGAAGGTCAACCCCGGACACAACCGCAGCACATCCATCGGATACTGCTGGGGCCAAGCCCACTGCCGGATGAGGGGCACAGACTGGAGATGTTCAGCAATGACTGGAGCGGTGGCGGGAACCGTTTGACGTAAGGTGGTCGTCTGGAAAAAACCCAACATCCTCCGCCCTCTGAATTTTAAAAAGTGGTGCCGGTGGTCAGACTCGAACTGACACGGATCTCTCCATTCGATTTTGAGTCGAACGCGTCTACCATTCCACCACACCGGCATGAATCAACGATTGTGGAGATGACCATAACACGACTGAAACTGTCATATTATGCTTCCCAGCCACTGCACTTACATTGGAATTCTAGCTTTTACACCAGAAGCAACTTAAGCCAGACCTTATTATAGGGCTGGAGAGTCCCCTCACGTCAAAAGTCAAATTGTTCTTGCGCCCATAGGCCTGAGTACCGTTTTTGTCTACTCCTGAGTCAAGCTATATGTTTTATAGTAATGAAAAATTCAACCGCAAAAAGTAATTATTGCTATTTCAGCATATTCCGTCTGTAGAAAAGGGAGTCCCGAGCGCGAAAAAAGGAGCCATGATGAACCGACGGGAATGGGAACATGCATTGGCTTAACAGGCCGAAGTTTATCAAGAGCGGCGTAAAACCCCTAGCTTCAGCTATGGGGATATATGCCGTATGCGCCAAAGGCGAATAGGATATCTAAGCAACAACTTTCAGCTTAAATAAACTACAATAGTAGCATGTTAGTTCTTGAGTCAAAGTTAGTCGCCACCTCTGAGCAATTCGCCTTAATTGATGAGGCGATCCGCTCTTTCCAATTCATCCGAAGTAAAGCCTTGCGCTACTGGATTGACACCAAAGGAGCTACCAAGTATGACCTAAATAAACAGTGTGCGATTCTTGCCAAAGAGTTTGAATGGGCAGGAAAGCTAAACTCGATGGCGCGACAGTCAGCAGCCGAACGAGCATAGGCAGCAGTCTCCAGCTTCTTTGACAACTGTAAAAAGAACATTGTGGGCAAGAAAGGCTATCCTAAGTTCCAAAAAGATAATCGCTCCGTTGAATATAAAACTACCGGATGGAAACTTTCCAATGAACGTAGGTTTTTAACGTTAACCGACGGGTTTAATATGGGTAAGCTCAAGTTGCTAGGTACTAGAGATTTGAGGACGTACAGCAAAGAACAAATTAAGCGTGTACGGCTAGTGCGTCGGGCCGATGGCTACTATGCTCAGTTCTGCATTGACACAGACCGTACTGAAGATTTAGCCCCGACGGGTCAGACTATCGGTCTGGATATGGGGCTAGAAAGCTTTTACACTGACTCCACTGGGGTCAAGGTAGAAAACCCCCGTTACCTGGGTAAAGCTGAAAAGCAACTCAAACGGGCGCAACGGCGGGTGAGTAAAAAGGCCAAAGGCAGCAAGAATCGTCTCAAAGCGAGGAAGCGGCTAGGCCGTCAGCACTTGAAAGTCCAACGTCAGCGTAAAGACTTTGCCATAAAAACGGCAAGGTGCGTAGGGGTCCGGCATCGGACCCCTGTCCAGTCTAACGACTTGGTTGCTATTGAAGACTTACAAGTGCGGAACATGGTCAAGAACCATCACTTAGCCAAGTCCATCAGCGATGCT
>NZ_JAAXLT010000213.1 GCF_013285555.1 Candidatus Cyanaurora vandensis
AAGCCGTCGGTTATCGTTAAAAATCTACGTTCATCAGAAAGTTTCCATCCGGTAGTTTTATATTCAACGGAGCGGTTATCTTTTTGGAACTTGGGATAGTCTTTCTTGCCCACAATGTTCTTTTTACAGTTGTCAAAGAATCTGGAGACTGCTGCCCATGCTCGTTCGGCTGCGGATTGTCTTGCCATAGGCTTTATTACAGATGAATTGGAAAGAGCGTATCGCCTCATCAATTAAGGCGAACTGCTCAGGGGTGGCGACTAACTTTGACCCAAGGACTAACATACTATTATTATACTTTATTTAAGCTGAAAATTGTCGCTTAGATATCCTATTCGCCGTTGGCTCATACGACTTATATCTTCGTAGCTAAAGCTAGGGGTCTTACGCCGCTCTTGATAACCCGTCAAGTCATAGCCGCGCTGCACAGAGACCGTCTTACGGGTCCGCCGAGAGCAATTTGTGGGTGATGAGCCGACCAGCGGGGGTGCAGGCTACTAAGTCCGTGAACGTTCCGCCCCGGTCAAC
Organism: Candidatus Cyanaurora vandensis; assembly: GCF_013285555.1. Lineage (GTDB taxonomy): Bacteria > Cyanobacteriota > Cyanobacteriia > Gloeobacterales > Anthocerotibacteraceae > Cyanaurora > Cyanaurora vandensis. Next base: position 529 of record NZ_JAAXLT010000213.1, read on the forward strand.
TCAGAACTGCCAACCCATCCTGCGCCCACCCCTGCTGTAATTTAATTTGGGCATCCTCAATCGCCGCTGCCCCGCGCAGTAACCCCACCGCTGCGCCCGGACAGATGCGGTTAAAGGGTACGGTCAACAACTTCGCCACACTCCGCAACTGCCGGGGCCAATGGAAAGTCTTCGCTAACTGTAAGGGGCGCGGTCTTCCCTGACTATCCGGTAGTAAGTGTCGCCCGGTGAATAGGATATCCTGCCACAACACACAGGTACTCCCCGGTGAATGTCCTGGTGTCCAAATCAGCTGTACCCCTGCCCAATCACAATCCCCACCAAAGGCAAAAGCCACGGGACCATTAACTAAATAAGCTTCCTGCTCATGGATAGCCATAGCGGGCTGCATAACCTTGAGCCAGGGCACCACCTCCCCGATCCCGCCGCGATGGGTAAAGATCCAGTGGGTTACTCCGCCCAAGGCGACGAGGGCAGCTTGGTGTTCCTCATGCCAAGCCGGGGTATCAATCAACAAATTCCCCTCAGCCCGCACAATCAAGTAGCTAGACCCGCCGCCCGTAGCCCGGTTGGGCTTAAAACGATAGACATCCTTAAACAAATACTGGGGCTGAGACATGGAGCTCCGGGTCAGTCTCTCTCAATCTTGCCACCCCAGCGGTTTAGCTTAGGCCCTGAATCCAGTGCGTAGGCCGGCGGCAGCTTCAGTAACGGCGGCCCTAGCCTTGTCTACCACTGCCCCCATGCCAAAGAACTCATGAGCTACACCTTCATAATTCACCGCTTTGACGGTCAGGCCCACTTCCCGCAGTTTCTGACCATAGGCTTGCCCTTCACTCCGCAGCGGGTCAATCTGGGCCGTGATGAGGGTGGCATTGGGTAAACCCCGGAAGTTTGTCGCTCTCAGCGGTGAGGCGTAGGGATTACGGCCCTCGGCTTCGTTGGCCAAATAGTAACCCCAGAACCAGCGCATCATCGCGGCATTGAGGGGTTTAGCCTGGGCACTTTCTTGATAGGAGGGGGTATCAAAGGCATAGTTGGTCACGGGGTAAACGAGCAGTTGATGGACGGGCATTTTGCCGCCCCGGTCCCGCGCCATCAGACAAGTGACCGCTGCGAGGTTCCCGCCCGCACTCTCGCCCCCCACCGCTACCCGCTGGGGGTCGCCGCCCACACGTCCGGTGTTGTTCATCACCCACTGGATCGCGGCATAGGCATCTTCAGGAGCGGCGGGGAATTTAGCTTCTGGGGCCTGCCGGTAGGCCACCGAGACGACCACACAACCCGCCGCGTTGGTCAAAGCCCGACAGGAGGAGTCATAGGTGTCCAGTGTCGCAATCACCCAGCCGCCGCCATGGAAGTAGACCAACACTGGAAAAGGACCCGTCCCTTGGGGTTGGTAGACCCGCGCCAGAAGGTCGCCCATCGGTCCTGGGATCAAGATATGGCTTACTTTTGCCACGGGCTCCACGATGGGCTTGCTCTGTTTGGATAACAAGCTTTGGACAGCGTTGGCGGGAGTGGGACTATTGCGGGCATTGAGCGGGGAGAGTTTTTCGAGCGGCGGTGACCCAAAAGTTGCTAGTTCGTTCAAGACGGCACTCATTTGACTATCGGGGGTAGCCGTCGCGGCCTTGGCCCCTTGGTGGAGAGCAGCGGCGGTAAGACCAAACATGACAAAATCACGGCGGGTCAGTTGCGGTGACATAGCGTCCTGTGTGTAGATATACTCATTTCATATCAACCCTAGGTAAACTCTAAAATCGGTCCACGGGTAGATACCCATCAAGCTAGATGGCGAATGCTTAAATGGAATAAACAAATCTGCCACCGATGACCCCACAACAGTTTCGCGTCTCGCCTTTAGTGCGCTATACCCTCTACGGCCTCCTACTATCGTTGGTCCTGCCCTTGCCTTTTTTGCTAATCCACCGGGGAGAGACCCAGTACTTCGGGCCGATGGTAATCGGGGTGGCTCTAGGCTGGGGGGTATTGGTGGGTCTAATGAGTCAACGCGTAGTAGTAGATGGGTCGGGCGTCCGGGTAGTCTACGCGCCCTGGGTACCCCAGAGTTTGGTGAAGGGTTGGCAGATCCGCTGGGATGAAGTGGCCCAACTTAAGACGCGCCCCACGGGTCAGGGCGGACGGGTCCATTACCTCGTCAATCGCCAAGATGATGCCTTCTTGTTACCAATGCGGATTGCGGGGTTTGCCCAATTTTTAAGGCTGGTGGCGGCCCAGACGACGATTGACACTAGCCGGGTCAAGCCTTTAGCCCAGCCCTGGATGTACCTGACCCTGCTGGTCTGTGTGGGGCTGATGTTGCTGGTGGACCTCTGGGTAATTATCACGGCCCTAGGGACGGCTCCCGCCTGAGAATAGCCCGTTCTAGTTGGGGTCCGAGGGGTTGATCGGCGGCGAGATTGACCGGGGCATCAGGTTGGTCTACCCCGACCCAGACCCCTTGCCCAGGGCGGGGACTGAACCAAAGTAAGCTACCGGAGATTTCAGGAAGGGTCATCGGACCGGGGGTCACACCCGCTAAGTAGGTAAGGACTGCTGCCGATTCGGTCAACCAGCCCACAGGCGTGACTAACTGGACAGCAATTCCCTGGCTGTGGGCATAGACAAAAAGGCTTACCACCGCTTCGAGAGCCGATTCAAAATGGCCTAAATCCCAAGGGGGCGTGAGGTCTAGGACGAGACTAAGCCCCACATTACTTTGGGGTTGTTCGAGTTCGCGGACTTGGAGTTCACCCAGACGGGCACTGGTGCGCCAGTGGACCCAGCGCATCGGATCGCCCATCCGGTAAGGACGTACAGAACGGGTCGCACCCTCAGCTTGGTTGCGGGACCACTGTTGGGCACCCTGCCGCTCGCCCTGGGTCCCCGCCATCGCCACGAGATCGCAACGGCTCAGCCGCCAAACGCGGGGATAGACCACGAGTTGACCGGGACAACTTAAATCCCGTCCCCGCCAGACCAAGCCCAAGGGCGCACCCGAGCGGACCCGGACACTGGACCAACGATAAATTCCCCGTTGCTGGGGAGTCAAGGTATAGGTAAAGGTCCCCGGTAGGGTCTCAATGGCTAAGACTGGAGCGCGTCCCAGGCCCTGGGGTAAATTGTCCTGCACCTGGAGTAGCCCCCCCCGGCCCGAGATCGTCAAGCTCACCGTGACAACTTCTTGATAGCCACAGGGCGAACAAACTAACCGAGTCGCCGTCAACCCGCGCAAGGCCCAGACCGGACCTAAACTCCCGAGGACCAAAAATGCCAGTCCCAACCCGCTCAGCGCGTACAACCATCCCGAGAGCGTATTGGTCGCTGCACCAAAAAACATGATGACTAGCAGCAGCAACATCACGGCCCCAAAGGTAGGCCGACCGAGCGAATCTAATTTGTGATTCATAGTTTTCAGGTTGCCCAGTCCACCCGCTCTGCTTGCCAATTACTTGTACTAATCTCCACGGTTTAACTAATGGGGCTGCTCTAGCCAAGCTTAGGGCTTGTTGGTCAGCAAAGTCGAGTAGGTCCTCGCCCAGGGTTTCTAGTTGAGGGAGGGATAGTTGCGCCACTTATTGCTGAACCTTACTGGGGAGAGAGCCGACACGCCGGGTCAACAAGCAGAGGATTAAGGCGTGGGCTTCCTCCGGTCTGCCCTCCTATCAGCCCTGGACTAGCCCCCGCGCCATACTCTCTCCCGTCCAGCTAGTGCGGGGTAACCGGCATCTTGCTCATTAAATAAGCGGTCGTGGTCAATAGCTCATGGCGTTGATTCTACTTGGCACAGATTATTTACTCAGAACTCAAGGTTTCTTGTTTGAAGCTCTGGGCTTTTGTAGAGGTCTTCTGGGTGAGCCAGCGGTCCACATTAGGTAACTCGCGGGCTTTGAGATTGGCTTGGAAGCGGATGGTCTCGGTTGCTTCTTGGACTTCTTTTTGGTCGGCGGCGGGGAGGTTGGTTTTAGCGAAGGTTTCGAGTTCTGTGGCCCGTGCGGGGTCTGAGAAATTCGCTGCAATTCCCGGTACGTAGCCACTCTTCTGAAAGGAAGTCCTTTTGGCAAGGAGCGGTTGTAGGTTTTGTTGGACAAAGGCCCAGGCCAACTCGGGATGGACCCCGGCGACACCACTGACGATACGGGTAGCACGAGCCGGGGGTAATTCATCGGTCAAGCTGATGCTCAGGGTCTCACGGGCTAGGGCCGGGTCACGGGCTAGCTGGAGCGCGTTGTAATAACGGAATTTCTCCTCGGTGCTGGTGGCTTGGCGACCGAGGGTGCGTAACTGGTCGTAGGTGGCGCGGTCACTGTGGCGACCGACGGTGGCAATAACCACCTCACGCAGGTCGGGTTGGAGGGCCGCCGGGTCGCGTAGGAATGCCTGAAAGCGTTGACGGGCCTCAGTAATCGTCGCCGGGTCGTTAAAGCTCCCCAGATAACGGATCACTAGATTGCGGAGGACGACGGTATTTTGTGGCTCCCCCGGACGACTATCCCAACCGACTTGAGCCAAGACCGGACGCAATAGACCCCGCCCGTAGGCATAGAGGGTAGCCTGTCCTGGACGGCCCCGTTCTAGCTGGGCCAGGGTCCCGAGCGTACCGACGATCTGTTCCCAGGCAGCGACCTCGGTGCTGGTCTTGGCTTGCTCAACTAGGTCTAGGTAGGTCGTAGCCGGAGCGCGGCCCGCTTCCACCAAGGCCCAACTGTCCCCCAAGAGGTTAACCCGGTCGGTGGGCGAAAGTTGCATCACTTCTGTCAAGGCTGGGGTGTACTTCACCCGATAATAGCCGCCGTTGCCGTAGTTGAGCTTGAGCGGCTGTCCACAGGGGAATACCGTCGGGACGGTGCTGGTTTTGCCGGTAAGCAGGATGGTTTGGGGAGCGATTTTGAGCCGGGGATGGGCGTAGGTAACGGGAATTTGCCAACTCAGGGGACGGGCGGTCGGGTCATTGACGGTGAACCGTTCCTGGGCCAGGGTGAGGACCTGTTTATCCTTGGTGCAAGCGGTCTTAACGCTAACTAGAGGGAAGCCCGGTTGCTCGGTCCAACCCGCTGCGACATTCTGGACGGGTTTACCGGAAGCCTCACTCAGAGCGGCCCAGAGGTCAGCGGTGGTGGTGTTGCTGTAGGGATGACGGCCCATGTAAAGGCGGATACCCGCTCTAAAGTCGTTCTCCCCCAAGTAACTTTCCAGCATTTTGATGAAGGCTTGGCCCTTGAGATAGGTGATCTCGTCAAAGGCTTCGTTGGCCTCGCTCTCGGTGCGGACGGGCTGCTGGATGGGGTGGGTGGACTTGCGGCTGTCGCTGGTCATGACGTAATTTTTGGCGGTACTCTCTCTGAGCCAGACATTCCAGGAGGGGTTGAAATGGTCCGTGGCCTTGGTGCCCATCCAGGAGGCAAAACCCTCATTGAGCCAGAGATTGTCCCACCAAGCCATCGTGACCAAGTTACCGAACCACTGGTGGGCAATCTCGTGGGCGACTACGGCAAAAATATCCTCGCGGGTTTCCTGAGACGAGCTTTTCGGGTCAAAGAGGAGAATCGCTTCGTTGTAGGTAATCGCGCCCCAGTTTTCCATTGCGCCACTGAAACCGCCCGGTATGGCAATCATGTCCAGTTTGGGGAGTGGGTAGGGTACGCCGAAATAATCGTTGTAGTAGACCAAGAGTTTCTGGGCGGTTTCTAGGGCATAGCGGCCCCGTTCTTTTTTACCGGCTGTCGTGATGATGCGGATCTGGACTCCTGCGGCCTCACCCGTCAGGGTTTCGAGTTCCCCGGCGATCAGGGCCATCAGGTAACTGGGCATCTTGGGGGTCTGCCGGAAGATGACCCGTTTGCGCCCATCGCCCAAGGGTTGCTCCTGGGCCACCGGGGTGTTGGAGACTGCTAGGAAACTGACGGGGACGATGACCATAAGCTGGTAGGTCGCTCGAAAAACTGGCTCATCCCAACCGGGGAACATCCGGCGGGCATCGGTCGGCTCCATCTGGGTGGCGAGCATGACCTTTTGGCCCTGGGGAGTGGCGTATTTGTCGGCGTAGAGTCCCTGGGATTGGTTATTGATCTTGCCCTGGAACTTCAGGCTCAGCCGATGGGTGCCGACGGGGAGCGGGGTGGGTAGGGTAAAGGTCGTCGTTTGCTGGTCGGCATCGCTTTGGATGAGAGCCGTCTGTCCGGCGACCTCGGCGGCACTAATTGTCATCTCTAAACTATTGAGGATGATCGTATTGCGGGGTTTCGTCACGCGGATGGTTACGGTCTCGGTGCCTGTGAAAGTCTGGGTCGCCAGATCCGGGGTTAAGGTGATGGCATAATGCTCTGGCAAGATGTCCTTGGGCAATTTCCCCGGCGTGGTGGCGAGGGAGAATTTAGACTCGGCCTGCACCGGAAGTAAAAAGAGCAACAGCGATACTATCACCAGACGTAAGAGCGACATGGGACCCCGGGGCAAAAATTCATCTCATCATATCAGTAGGTAAGCAAGCTTAAACAGGGCAACTCCGGCGGTAAGAGATCCCGACCTGCTAAAAAAGTTAACTCAATTAAAAAACAAAACCCGACCAGTGTTCCCCCCGCCAAGCCTACCAAGTCCCCGGCGCACTTCGCTGTCCCGCCGGTGGCAATCACATCATCCACGACGAGGACCCGACCACCGGGCTTGACCTTGAAACAATCCTGGTGAATTTCTAGGGTGTCGGTGCGGTACTCCAGACTGTACTGCTGCTGAAAAGTGGCGCGGGGCAACTTCCCTGATTTACGTACGGGCACGAACCCCGCCCCGAGGTCCAAGGCCAAGGGTGCAGCAAAAATAAATCCCCGCGACTCAATCCCGACAATATAGTCCGGCTTGAGAAATGCGACTAGCTGGGTCAGACGGTCCAGGGTGATAGACCAAGCCTGGGGCTCAGCCAAGAGGGGCGTGATGTCCCGAAATAAAATCCCCGGCTCTGGGAAGTCAGGAACATCTTTAATGTAGTATTTCAGGTCCATGCACACGCTCGTAGGTTCATGAGCGAACTATACCAGCCTTGGCTTCAATCATAACTAGAGCGATTTGTCCACACAATAAAGCGACTTTGGCTGGTAACTTCTCCATAAAGCCCTAAGGGGTCCGTCTCTACATTTGGACTATTACCCGCATACCGATACAGATTACTATCCCCTCCGCCGAAGCCGAGCGGGTCCTCACTGATGAACCGTTGTAACCTCGGCGAGTAGTACCGCGCCCGGTAGTACAGCACCCCGGTCCCATCATCTTCCCGTCCGGTAAAGGTCAAGTTATTCGTACTTGCCGCTGGGTTGGTGTAGAAATTGGTGTAGGTCGGCAGCGGTCCTGCTTCTTGATAGGCAAACCCATCCATCAACCAGATAGCGTTCTCCCCCGTGGCATAGTTGCTCTTCAGGATGTCCGGCTCATCATCACCGTCAAAGTCCCCGTAGGCTTGCCATACCGTCTAATCAATGCTGGCAATCAAGTATATGCCTGATGAAAATTCCCATGAATTTTCGATTGCCTCCTGATTGCGAAATGAACGAAACACAGCCCGGAGAAAAACCTTGTTTTCGATTGGCACAGCAATTGGACATCGATACTCCTCGGAATCCTCGTCAAAAATCTGTGAATCCCTTAATAGATACAGCGAAGGTGGTTCATCAACGCAATCAAGCCTATTCCAGATATCGACGTGCCATCTTTCAAGCTCGTCTGATATGCCTACTGGCAAAAAAACTATAGCGTGTTTTATGCCATGTGTGTCTGCAAGGCTCCGAACAAAAACTACAACAGCTTGGAGCAATTGATATGTACAGTGAACAAGCTCTAGCCCACTCAGCTTCTCGCACTCAAAACCGCTAATGCTGTCAAAGTGAATACTCTCAATTTCCGTCTTACTGACAGATATCTGATCGAGCCAGTCATTAAGATCAATGACTTTCTTCATTATGGCAACCTCCAACCGTTTTCAACCAACCACTTCTATGTCGAGCGAGACAAGGTCGACTTCCCATGTTTTCAAGTGCCATCCTTATTCAATACGGAGCCATCTTTAAGGTGTATGTGGGTCTGCTCACCCTTGACTTTTCCAACGTCAACGCGCTCCACGTCTTTAGGTGCCTTGCCCTGCTTAATTTCCTTGTTGAGCTGGTTCGGGCTTTTGCCCTCTTCTCCATTTTCACTTGTACCCTCTGCCTTGTCCCCTAAAGGAGCATCCGGGCTAGTGGTTATATTTAAAGGCCCACTCCGTTGTAGCCATAATCCGAGACCTACCGCGAAGAAATCTAGTGCCATCTGACCGGCAGCGGGGACTAAACAGGCGACACAAGCTCGTCTGGGAAACGACCCGGCCCCGCTAAAGCTTGGTGTCGCATCACCAAAGCCACCAAACCCTCTATTACGCGGGGCGGTCACGTCTATATCCGGCAATGTGTCTATGTCACCTTCATCGTCAGACCCACCCCCAGAGCCGTCCGTGAGTCCGAGCGGGTCCGCCTTGGTATGCGGGCTATTTCTCACATAGCGATACAAGTTACTGTCCCCACCCCCAAACCCCAGCGGGTCCTCACTGATAAACCGTTGCAA
>NZ_JAAXLT010000214.1 GCF_013285555.1 Candidatus Cyanaurora vandensis
ACTCGCCACCGCTCTCTGGAAGAGTATTTCCTGGACCTCATCGGTGAACCCGACCGCGCTGAATCGGGTCTGTCCTGGATGCGCTAGGAACTAGCCCAGAGTCAATTGAAATATTTTTGACGCTTGACTTAGTCTTAACTTGAACCAATTATGTTAGAACCTATTGGTCTTACATCAATATTGCCCTTCACCCAGGTGACGCTCATGGTAACGACACATTTAAATCTAGTCACCCTCCTTGGTCTCATCGGAGCCTTGGGTGCAGTCCAAGCTCAGCCAGTCCCGCGTAATTACTCCGTCGGCGACGGACCGCAAGCGATTGTGGCAGGAGATTTTGACGGGGACGGGGACCAAGATCTAGCCACGGCAAACGCTTTATCCGACAATATTTCGATTCTCGATAACTTGGGTAATACCGCCGTTGGGAGTCCGCGCAACTTTGCGCTACCCGACAATAGCTCTCCCTCGGAACTCGTGACTGGGGATGTGGATGGTGACTTGGACCTAGACCTCGTTGTCATTGGCAACACGACGAACTTGTTTAATCAGATACCCTACCTCCTGAGTAACCAGGGCGATGGGACCTTTGCTAGCGCGACGAGCATCAATGCGGGGAAGACTTCGCGGATTGAGTCTTTTGCGATTGGGGATCTAGACGGGGATGGGGACTTGGACTTGGCTTTGGGGACCAGTTATGAACTCGTGATTTTGAAAAATAGTGGGAACGGGACGTTCGTTCGCACGCAAGAACAAGCCACCCCAGCGTTAGCTTTTGGGTTAGTGGCTGGGGATCTAGATGGCGATGGGGACTTGGACTTGGCGACCGCCGAGACGATCTTCTATTACAGCAACGTCTCGATCTTCAAAAATGATGGGACGGGCAACTTTGGTCGTCCCCAAGTCCGTGACCTGCGGGGTAGATATCCCAAATCCATTACCGCTGGAGACTTGGATGGCGATGGCGACCTTGATCTCGTAGTGGGCAACAGAGATTTCTTGCGTTCAACCGTCACCGTCCTGGAGAACAACGGGGATGCAACTTTTGGCCCGAACCGCTTTTTCACCAACAAGGGTCAGTCCGCTGATGTTGAGGTGGGGGACTTGGATGGGGATGGGTATCTTGATGTAGTGACGATACTAGAGGATAGGAGCACGGGTACCGTGTTAGCTAACCAGGGTAACGGTCAGCTACTCGCCCCGGTGACGTTTAGCGTGGGTGATGAGCCGCTGGGTGTCGTCGTGGCGGACCTGAATGGGGATGGTCAAGTGGACGTGGCAACGGCTAATTCTGGGTCCGATAACGTGACGATCCTGCTCAATCCGTAACTAGCCCGTTATCCAAATGGGCAACGGCTAAAATATGGACAAGTCCTACCGGACTGAGAGGGGAGTCGTTCATGAAACGTCGCGCTGTACTGTTGGGGTTGGGGGCCAGTCCTGTCTTGGCTCAAGACACACGTACCCCCCGTCTGTTTAACCAAAAATTCGATGCTGTTTACTTGCCCGGTCAATACTACACCTCCATCTTCCTGCCCAGCCTCGGAGCGAGTCGGATCAGTGCCATCGTCTACAGTGAGGTCCAGGGGACAGCTTTTTTAGATGTGACCAATAATGAATTTGATACGCGGGATGTGGTTTTTGGGGTGGTTGAGCAGGTTTTGCCCCCCACTCGGTCCGTAATTTTGAGTATCCCCGCTGAGTTTTTGGTTTTCCAACGGGTCCGGTTGCGAGTTTTCAATGAGGATAAACGGTTTGGTTGGGTCCGTGGGACGCTCTCAGTCTGGACCTGACTAACCTACGCGGTCAGGATTGCCCTGACTAGGACTATTCTGGAATTGACGTTCGAGCCGCCAGACAGCCTCCTCACGGGTGATTAGCTCCATCGGTGCTAACCAGTGCAATAAAATAGCAGGGCACAAGTACCCGCCAAGAAATGTTCCACCGGTAATGAACGCGACTAGGACCACAAACCAGACTTCCATAGAGCTGTCCTTCGACTTGGTGTGAATACCTTAGATAAAAATCCACGTAATTTCAATAGGTAAGAACCGATGCTAAGTAAAATTCAGAGATTTATCAGCTAAATTCGTAGGCATTTTCTGGTTTTTTAAGCATTAATACGTAATTTATACAGTTTTTACAGTGGGTGCTGGTTCTGTGCTTATACTTAGGCTAGTAAATTCACGTACTTCCCCACCGTGGTTGCGCCATGACTCTCTTCATCCCTCGCTCTTTACAGGTCTTAGCTACGCCTTTGCGTCTTCTCCGGGATTGGTGGAACCACCGACAAGCCCCGGTTGTACCCCCTGCCCCTACCCTTGCGTCTACCCCCTGCGACTTGCTCTACGCCATGAAGCGAGATTGTAGTCAGCGGGCCGCGCTCCTAGGGGAACAGTCATTTTTCCAAGCACAGTTGGCGGAGGACTACTTCAGTCAAATCCGGGCAGTGGAGGAGCAGATTTTTTGTCTGATTGAATTCAACTCCGAGGATCACGAACCGCTGCCGGTCCAAGTTTTACGTGATCGTGTCCAGCTCTTATTGGTTGAGGTACTGCGGCTAGAGGCCCTAGCACGGCCCAAAACTGAACTGGCGGATGCCTACAATAAACTGGTCATTGAATTTCAAGTCTGCATCTACAAGCTGAAAGCTTTGCCCGAGTGTGAGGTCCTGACCACAGGCAAGGAATTACTCAGAGCCTTCACGGAACGCCGCTTTGAGCTAGATGAAGCCTATGACCAGCTAGCCCCTCAACACCTACCCGCCCAAGTCCCCGCCCACCGTTCGCCGCCCACCTCGACGGCAGTCGTCTGAGACTCAGCCTCCAAAATCAAGACCCGTTGGGCTCCCCGTCCCCGGTAAAGTTTTAAGGTTAGCTGCCCCGCTAGACTATGCAGACTGATGGGATGCAAAGTTCGGGTAGGGGAGGGACCGAGGAGGGCTTGGAGTTTAGTCCTAGGGACCCCAGCGATTAGTTCAATCTCGTAGCCGTCCGCTCCCGCCCAAATTTGCCAGTGGCCTTGCTGGGTATCGGTCTGGACCTGCCACTGGACCGACCCGGTCTCAGGCCGAAAATTGAAGAACCGCCCCTGGTAATGAAGGCCGACCAGAGCCGCCTCATCCTCCCAACCTAGGGTCCGCCGTGCCCCGCCGCCGCTGGTCACGGTCAAATTGGGGTCCGGTAGACCTTGGACCACGGTGAAATCATTGGCTTGGAGCCAGAACCAGATTTTAGGAAATCCCAGGCTCCAATTTTTCTCGATATAGGCCGGAGCGTGGGTGAAGTTGTGCTGTTGACTGGGCGTTGTGAAGTGACCCGTCGCCCAACCGTGGGCCATACAAACTTGCCAGCCCACCTCATAGACCGGGAGGTACGAAAGTAAACCCATCGTCGCCTCATCCCGCCCCCAACCAAGGATGGGGGTAATCCGGTAATCCCAGCTAAATTCACCCCGATCGGTACGGACTCGGCCCTGATTCAAGCTAGCGGTGGCTTGGTAGCCCGTCTGGAGTTGGTCCCAAAAGGGGGCAGACAGTTGGAGACCCACCCGTGGGGTAGCGGCCTGCACCTGTCCAAAGGCCAGCGCGTCCGGGTCTGCCCAGAAGTTTTTCACTTGGGGAAAGCACTCCACAGCTACTTCGGTAGCGGTTAGAACTTGGACCGCGCCTTGGCTCAAGGGTCCACCGTGGGGGTCCTCAATACTGTAGATGGTGGCGAAAGATGCCTCCGGTAAACTAACTCGGTAATACCAACCTTCAAAAAATCGTTGGCTACCCCGTGGACCGTGATAACCCCGGTGCGGGCGAGCAATGGTCACAGCATTCCTGGAGCGCGCTGTCCCATCTTAACGGGAGCTACCTCTAAGTAAAATTACCAGACATTGCATGACTTTATGACAATCCTCCCAATACGGATGACGACCTTAGGGAATTCTCCGTACAATACTGCTGAACGTATATCTGTCACACGACCATGACTTCTTCCCCCGAACCACATAATGGTCCTCTGGCAGGGTTGGTTGAACAGTTCCGGTCTCTACTCAAAAAGCCAGTACCTGTGCCCCAGCCTCAGGTCAAACCCGCTCAGCCCGTTAAAGCTCTGATTAAATATAGTGCTGTCCTCTATAACCTCAAGAAAAAATGTTCAGACCAAGCAGCGCGGCTGACGGAGCTCACTGCCTCCCATCGGCAAATTGCCCAGGCTTGCCTCAATCAAGCACAGGCCCTCGCGGGGCTGCTGGTTACTTTAGAAGATAGGGCCCGCCGGACCGTTATTGAGCAAAAACTCTACGAAGACTTGCTTGCTCAGGTGGGGAGTTTGGACAAGCGGGGTACCCAGCACGGGGACTTAGCCATCCAGCTATCCCATCTGGTCAAGTCCTACGCCAAGCTCGTCATCGAACTCCAGGTCTGCATTTATAAAGTCCACAGTCTCGACGCGGACCAAGCGATTGAGGTAGGCGAACAGCTACTCCTGAGTTTCCAAAACCAGTACCAGCACCTCGAAGCAGAGGAAGCCCGTCTATTACCCGCTGAGCCCAGCCCGGTCCCTACCGCTAGCCCCGTCCGCTGCGACGCCACCCCCTAACTGAAAACGCCCCGGTGGGGCGTTGGTAGCAAGTCGTCCTCAGTAGGGTGCGACAACCATCTCTTCCTTGGTATTCCCCTGGGCGAGCGGAGTTTGGCGCAGGAAACGCATCGTGATCGCCCGCTGCTGCTCGCCATCGGCGGCAACCGCCACAACTGAAGATTCATGAAGACCGTCAGGGAATTGGTAATGGAAACGGAAGGTCCCGTCGGGATTGAGGAGAATGGTTTGACCGCCCAGGGTGACGGTGGCATCGGGTTCCGTTGCGCCGTAGATGATGAGTTCGGCCCCGGCGACCAGCCAGAAACCCCGTTTCCGCTCCGCTTCACCGTATTGCCCCGAGTAGTACTGTCCTGAGAAGAGACCACTGAACAAAGACAACAGTGGCAGGGGTTGTTGACCCAAGGCTTCGGTCGTCAAACCGCCCGACAGTCCCAGACCGGACTCCGCGCCGGGTAACTGTTGCTCGGCGGACGCCACAGAACCAGCCGGGGCATTGATACCGGCGACATAGTCATAGACAACCGTGTGCAAGCCGGGACTGGGAATTACTGTCTGCTCCGGGGTCGGGGCTGGGGTGAAGGAAGTCGGCGGAGCCTCCGGTGCACTGATCCCGAGGGCACCCGTGCTGACGATAGGTGGTTGGTAGGGCGCGAAGGACTTGTCCTGGAGGTCTAGCAAGAAGGGAATGGACACAAAATGGTCGCTCACCCAATCCGAGGGATACATCGGTGGGACCCGCACCGGAGCAGAACGTGCTAACAATAACCACTCGCCATGCCCACTCTTATAGCCGATGTCCACCACAAAGTCGCGGTCACTGACGGGGATGGGCACATACCATTCCCGGGCAAGTTCGTCACAGGGAAACTCAATCAAGGTATGAGCGTTGGTGCCGTTGAAGTTGAGGTTGGTCACGTCGTAGAGCCGCAACAGTAAGGTCTGGCCTCCGGCCTCACGGAGAGCCTGTTTGTGTTCATTGGGTACATCCCAGTAGGCGTAAGCCCATTGGGGGTCACGGGGCAACAGGACGACGCGGCTCTCGCCATATCCGGCCGGCAACTCCCCGAGGTCGCCGTCCACCAGTAGATCCGTGAGGGCGGTGCCCCCGGTCTGATACTTAGCCATCTCCACGTCCTCTTTGCCGAGGTTGCGCGGACGCTCCTGGGCTTGCTGGGTCTGGGCAATCAGGATGTTTTCCAAGAGTTCTTGCTTGGTCATGCGGCTGTAGCGCGAGACCCGATACCGTTGCGCCACTAAACGCAATTGACGGAGCGTCAGGTCTTCGAGTAGAGCTTGTTCGGACACGGGGCCTCCTCAATTTTGATTACACGATAGCCCTGATCCCCTACGGGATCAAGAGGAGCTCCGCGTCTTCAAAATAGTTGCACCGGCTGAAGCAAGCCAGGGTTAGGCGTTTTGTGAAATTGAGTATAAATCCGCCGCAAACAAGTAAGGGTCGCTTTTTGGTCAGGTACGGGCCTATAATAGTTCTGCTCACCTGGAGAGGTGGCTGAGCGGTCGAAAGCGGCAGATTGCTAATCTGCTGTACGGCAGGTAACTCCGTACCGAGGGTTCGAATCCCTCCCTCTCCGCCAAAGGTTGACCCATGCAATTACCCAGGAATGAATTACTCAAGGGTGCGGAGTTCCGCGATACGTTGGCGCGGGTGATTGATCTGGCGGAACGGGCACTCCAGCAGTGGGGGGTGTGCTGTTCAGATTTTTTGCCGCCCCCGGAGCTTGAGGAATGTCTCAAGACTTTTGCGCCCCTGAGTGAGGTCCAGGTTTTGGCTTGGGGGGGCTATCCCCAGGCGGAACGGCAACGCTTGGCCTTGGCCCATAGTTCTCAGACCTTGACCCCTGAGCAAGTGGCGGTGACGGCCCTGGAAATTCGGGGAAATTTCTTGTTTGACCCAGCTTCACATCGGGACTTCTTGGGGGCGTTGCTCGGGGTGGGATTGACGCGGGATAAGTTTGGGGACCTCCTATTGGTCAAGGACCGGGGTGCCCAAGTGTTGGTGGTCCCGGAGGCAGTCCAGACCCTCGAAACTCTATTGGTCTCGATTCGCACGGTCCCGGTCCAGGTCGTCCCCATTCCCCTCGAACAACTCCAAGTCCGTCCCCCTCAAGTCAAGGAGATGACCACGACGGAGGCTTCCCTACGCTTAGACGCAGTTGCTTCCGCCGGATTTGGGGTGTCTAGGAGCCGCATGACCGAACTCATCAATAGTGGCGAGGTGAAGGTTAACTGGCGGGCTTTGCTACAACCAGCAAAAGCAGTCAAGAGTGGCGACCGCATTACCCTGCGCGGGAAGGGACGCTTGGAAGTCGGCGAGGTCCAGATCACCCCCAAGGGCCGCTACCGCATTCAGTTACGCCGCTATTCCTGAATTACTAGAGATACCTCTGCCATAGGATATAGACTCGACTTGATATTACAAATCTCTACACATTTCCTGAACTAACGTAACAAATAGTAGCACTGCTTAATCACAAGCATCATAATGGGGATCAACGCAGGTCCGAGGTCAGTACGATGATTATTCTCAACCGCTCAGTAGTTACTTACTGTGAGGTCAAACGTCAAGGTTCACCAGAAATTGAGACAGGTATCCGCTGGGGGGATCAACTCTACGTCGTGTATGCGGCCTTTCCCATTGAAGAGGAAGCCCAAGCACGTTTCTTTGTCAAAACCTGTAAACGTAAGGCTTTAATCGTCAATCTTGGCAACAGTTGTACTGTGTGGTGTCAACTGCCCGGCCTAGAGCAAGTTGAAGAAGTACAACGGTTTATCCCTGACCTCCGTGCTTCCCAGCGAGTACAGGCAACCGCAGCGGAATGAATACAGTTTTACCGATGATATGGGTCAAGTCGCTAAGCTGACACGCATCTAACTTGCATTTATAGAATTACCTTTATTTTTAATCCTGCGACCCCAATCAATCTTGAGTTCTCCGCGATTAAGTAATCTA
>NZ_JAAXLT010000215.1 GCF_013285555.1 Candidatus Cyanaurora vandensis
GGTGGGCTGTCAGCAGGCGGGCTGTGCGCTGTTGGGAGGAGAGACAGCGGAGATGCCGGGGTTTTATCCGGCGGGTGAGTATGATTTGGCGGGATTTTGTGTGGGGCTGGTGGAGCGGGAACGACTCTTGGATGGTCAC
This sequence comes from Candidatus Cyanaurora vandensis, assembly GCF_013285555.1. Taxonomy (GTDB): domain Bacteria; phylum Cyanobacteriota; class Cyanobacteriia; order Gloeobacterales; family Anthocerotibacteraceae; genus Cyanaurora; species Cyanaurora vandensis. Next base: position 140 of record NZ_JAAXLT010000215.1, read on the forward strand.
TTGGTCGGCCCGGGGGACAAAATTTTGGGGCTGGCGAGTTCGGGATTGCATAGTAATGGGTTTAGCCTAGTCCGCAAGATTGTAGAGACAGCCCAAGTAGACCTCCATAGTCCCTTTCCTGGTCAGAAGATGACAGTGGGCGAAGTCTTGCTCACGCCGACTCGGATCTATGTCAAATCCGTCTTGGCCTTCCTGCGCTCGGACCTACCCCTGCATGGACTGGCCCACATCACCGGGGGTGGACTGTTGGAGAATGTGCCGCGCATCCTGAGACCGGGACTCTGTGCCCAAATTGAGCGCGGTAGTTGGCAGGCTCCTCCGGTCTTTGGTTGGTTACAGGAATTAGGCCAACTCGAACAACGGGTTTTGGATGAGACTTTTAATCAGGGTCTGGGGATGGTGGCAATTGTCCCGGCAGCAACAGCAGCGGCGAGTGTAGCTTTTTTTGAGGAACAAGGCGTTCCTGGCGCGGTCATTGGTACGGTGGTCCCTGGCGAAACGGGGGTCAAGCTAGTCTAGGTTGGTTGGCGCGTGGGGTGGTCATGGGTAGCAGCCACAGGGGACGGCGGGGGTTCTCTTTACTTTTTGTCCTTTTGGTCGGGGTCTTGCTAGTCGCGCTGGCGGGATCGCTCTTGGTCCTTAGTAATAGTCAGTCTCAGCGCACGGTCGCGGGGCGAGAACGACTGCTAGCAGAGACGAGTGCGGAGAGTGGGCTGGGTCAAATGGTGGCGGTTTTTCGGGAGGGCCTGCTGGGTCTGGGACAGGACGGCAACGCGCCCCCAGAGTCGGCGGAGGACCCCTATGTTTTTAACCTGGGTGCCCAGTTTTATTTCGGGGCCACGCTCATAGATGGTAATGAGTTGGTCTTGGATAGTTATCTCGATGACCGTCCCTTGGCAACGGACTTTGAGCAGGTAGTGGAGCGGGCACGGGGTCGTCAATTTGACCAGCAGTGGTGGCTCTATAGTTTGGGTGAGGTGCAGTGGCGGCCCCTCGATATCCCGGAATTGATTGCAAATGAGGGCATTGCCCGGATTGCCGAACGGGACATGGTTGTGGTCGGGGAAGCTTTCAGTGCCTTGGGCTACCGGAGTCAACGTCAAGTCCGTGCCCGTAATCTCGGCTTCTATGTGGATTTCAATGATCCTCTGGTGGGCCTGAAACCCGCCGCCGCTGTTGCTCTAGTCCCCGTCCTAGGCTACGACACCAGCCAAAACAAGCAATCTATCCTTGCCATCATCGGCAGCCTGTCGAGTCCCAGCCCGGTCAAGTTTGAGGGACCCCTCATCGTGGATACCCAGGAGGTCACTGACAAGGCAATTCGTTCGCGGGGACAGGCGGAGTTGAGTTTCACCCGCTCCTTGGAGACCAGCGAAGATAACAAAACTCTCTATCCCACGGTGAGCAAACCCAACGAGGGCTTCTGGCAGATTGGCGCGGGCGTGAGCGAAATAGACCCCCAAACTAAGAGCATCCAGCCCCAGACCTTACCCACTGACCGACGCAATACCCTCCAACTAGACCTCTCGTTCGCCCAAGCCTTGGGTGCCTTGGGGACGACCTTTGGCGGCGAGTTCAAAAGTGATGAGGATATCTTGGCTGCCGATGGCGCGTTGCTCTACGACAGTGCGAATGGGCATTTTGACCTGAGTAAGCTCCGTAACGGTATCCTGCACATCACGACCAAACCGCTTCTGCTTACCGAGGAGAAATTTAAAGCCTTCACCTACAGCGGACGGGGCACCATCGTCATCACCGCCCCCGGTCCCCAGGGTTTGGTCGTCCGCAATGCCAGTCTTGTCCCCCGCGATGACGACCCCAACGCCAGCCTCAGTATTATCGCCGCCCCCGAACCTCAACCAACCTCGCCGGACCTGCCCTTTGGCGTCACCGCCACGGTGCCCTCATCCGTCGAACTAAGTTTCCAGTCGCCCTTGGTTCCCCAGACGGTCCTCGCTGACAGTCAAGACCGGGTGGTGACCTTTGATTGCAGCCCCAGTTCCCGACTGGCCTCCCTGGACCCCCTCATCCCCACGGACCCCCAGGTACGGCGGACCAACGGGGTCATTACCGTGGGCCAACTGAGTATCCCCCAATCCAGCCGTGCCTACGCCCTCGGGGATACCTGTGTCGTCCTCGCCCGACTCCAGCGCGACCAAACTGAGGTGATTCTCTCCTTTGGCAGTGATCCTCAAGGGGGTCGTCTCCAGCCCCAGTTACTTTTCAACGCTCGCTCCGTCCCCCTGCAACGAGTCCAGGCCGAGATCTATTCGATGAATCCGGTGATTATCCGCAGTGCGAACCGGATTATTGGGCGGCTGGTGGCTCCCCGGCTACGGATTTTGCCGGGTCCGGCGGGAATTCTGTATGGCGCGGACCAGCTTGATCGTTATCAACTGGACTTTATTTACCGCAATCTCCCGGCGACGGTGGGCAGTTGGCTATTGACCCTGCGCTCCGATATTACTCCCCGGCCCGTACCCCTGCCCATCACCTACCTGGAACCGCGCCAGTGGCGGACCCTACCCGCTTCAGTCTTGACCAACACTGGGGAACAACTGACCATCCCAC
>NZ_JAAXLT010000216.1 GCF_013285555.1 Candidatus Cyanaurora vandensis
AAAAGATTAGCAGAGAGGGGTATAAAACCCCTTGTTTGTTAACAAAAATCATTTTTTCTAATAATTCTTCCCTTCATCCTTTATTTATCGAGGTGCCCTACAAGAACAAGCCCTAACTCTTTATCGTAAAATTACAGGCGAAGAAAATCTAAACTTAGCACAGAGTCTCAGTAATCTCGCTGTATTCTACAAGTCCCAAGGGCGGTACGACCAGGCCGAGCTGTTGTTGCAGCAAGCCTTGGCCTTAAGAATCAAGCTGTTGGGCCAGGAGCATCCCGATGTGGCAGCTAGTATGAATAATCTCGCTGAACTCTACACTTCCCAAGGGCGATACGATCAGGCTGAGCCGTTGTTGCAGCAAGCCTTAGTGCTCTATCTCAAACTTTTAGGCGAGGAGCATTCTGATGGCGTTAAAACTCTAGGTAGTCTGGGTCTACTTTATCTAAAGCAATACGAGTGGCGGCGGGCATACCTGATTTTTGAGCAGAGTATAGCTATGGCCCAGAATTTCCAGATTCAAAGTAGCGTTTTGCCTATCTTGCGGGGGCAATTTAAAAACTGTTTTCGGGAGCTGGTTAAAAGTGGAGTGGATGCACGGGAACTAGAGGATTGGCTGAATTTGTGGCGGACAGTAGCAGAGGGACGAGCGGAGTTTCAGGTTACGTTTCGGTTGTTGGAGACCCTTTGGAAATACCGCAAAACTAATGGCGATGTGCGGGTATTACTCGAACTCCCAGTGGAAGAACGGGGTATCCTCCAGGCAGCAATGGCTGCCTATGGGCCTTAAGAAGTTGATACTCCCCATTCACAAAAAGGGGAACACAGTGTAGGTACCTCCTAGCCCCTCGACAATGATTTGGGTATTTGCTGCCATCACTTTGAGGTAGGTATCGCCTTGACTGCCCTCAATACTCAGGGAATCAGAATAGAGTGACCCGCCAATTTTTACCCCAGACTCTCAGGCTAGGGTGGTTATAAGTTTGGGGGAGATGGAAACCCTGTTCCACGAGTTTGGGCACATCATGCACCAGACCTTGATCACTCCTCTGGTCCTAAACTGAATACCACCCAAGTTTGGCAAGCTGTAGCCCAGCGGACTTCGCAGATCCCGTTGGTCCCCGGCACCATGCCCCAGGCTGGGTTTGGGCACCTGATGGGAGGCTATGACAGCGGGTATTACGGCTATCTGTAGTCCAAAGTGTACGCCCAAGATATGTTTACCCGTTTTCAGCAGGACGGTTTGACCAGCAAGGTGGTGGGAGCGAGCTACCGGACTAACATTCTAGAGCCGGGTGGCACCTACGAGCCCGACCTCCTCATTCGTCGCTTCCTGGGTCGTGAATCTAAATCACTCGACGATTTTGACTTCCCCACTCTCAATTAACGCGACAACACGCTGGATTTGCTCGCGTTCCTTGTTGGAGATCTGCCCGTCGGCGGTCACGAGCTGGTCAAATTCTGCTTGTTCTGCCCGCGTGATGACTTTGTCGGCGAGAATGTGATCCACAAATGTCTGGATGTCCATGTTGATTCACCTTGGATTGGTTTTATAGTACCAAAAATGAGCAAAAGCTCTTATTGAACAATTAATTCTAACTAGTCCTACAGCTTAGGGGAGACGCGCCACCCCAGTCTCACGGGCAGCTTGGGCAACAGCTTGCGCCACGGCGGGGACCACGCGCGGATCAAAGACCGAGGGAATGATATACCCAGGCCTGCGCTCAGCCGGGAGAATGAGACCCGCGAGAGCTTGGGCAGCAGCTTGTTTCATCACTTCATTAATACAGCGAGCGCGGCAGTCCAAGGCCCCTTTGAAAATTCCTGGGTAGGCCAAGGCGTTGTTGATTTGGTTTGGGTAATCGCTGCGCCCCGTTGCCATGACTGCCACATGGGGACCAGCGACTTCTGGGGCGATCTCGGGGACTGGGTTAGCGAGGGCAAATACTAAAGGCTTGGTAGCCATGCCCTGAATATCTTCAAGCGTGACCAGTCCCGGACCCGATAGCCCGACAAATACATCCGCCCCACGCAAAACGTCCCCTAAACTACCCTGTTCGCCCTGGGGATTGGTGATTTGGGCATAGCGTTCCTTGACCGAGTTCATGTTGGCAGTACGGCCTAGATAAATTGCGCCGCTGCGGTCACAGCCAACGATGTGACGGACCCCCGCCTGTTGCAACATCTGGGTACAGGCCATCCCCGCCGCGCCCACGCCATTGAAGACGACTTTAATTTCAGCCAAGGGTTTCTCGACAATCGCCAAGGCGTTGAGGAGAGCCGCCAAGAGAACCACCGCCGTCCCGTGCTGGTCATCATGAAAAACTGGAATGTCCAATAGGTCCCGCAACCGTTCCTCAATCTCAAAACAACGGGGTGAACTAATGTCCTCCAGGTTAATCCCACCAAAAACCGGAGCGAGGTATTGGACCGTGGCAATAATAGCTTCGGTATCCTGAGTGTCCAGACAGACTGGGAAGGCATCAAGTCCCGCAAACTCCTTGAAGATCATCGCCTTACCTTCCATCACCGGGAGGGCCGCTAAAGGACCAATATTCCCTAACCCCAAGACCGCTGAACCATCGGTGACAATGGCGACGGTGTGGGGCTTAATCGTGTAGGTAAAAGCTAACTCCGGGTTTTGGTGAATCGCTTGACAGACCCGGCCCACCCCGGGTGTATAGCCCCGTGAGAGTTGGTCTTGGTTCTTGAGCGGCGATTTACTCTCGACTGAGATCTTGCCGCCTTGATGGAGGGCAAAAGTCCGGTCTTCCGCTGCGAGGACCTGGACCCCCGGTAGATCCTTGAGGACCGCCAGCACCCACTGGGCATGATCTTCACTACTGGCCGCAAAGGTCAGTACCCGGATACTATGCTCTGCTAACTTCTCGACCAGTATTAGATCCCCCAACTCCGCCCCCGTCTCGGCAATTCCCTCGGTCAATTTAATTAAAATCTCCGAGCGGTTGGGGACCTGGAGTCGCAGGGTCATGCTGAAACTAGCGTTCGGGGTGAGCGGGGTCATGGTAGTTCGTTGAATGAGCTTCCCTAGCCTACCAAACTTAATACTCTAGTTCAGGGATCGCCAGCGGCTCGGGTACGAGGCTCTCGGGGTCACGCACACAGCGTTCGATTTCCTGCTCTAGGCGATTTACTTCGTAGCTCTCTAGGATTTGCGAATGACGCAGAGCGGTGATATAACCGTTGCAGAATAAACGTAGTTCCTCAGAGCGGTAGCCGCGATAAAAAAGTTCCGCCAGATTGTCGGTCAATCGTTGATAGTGCCGGATGGTTTGGGGATCTTGTAGCATTGGGGGCCTCCCGCGCTCGTTATCTAAATTGTGTCACTTATGGGCGGTATGTTTCAAGCATAGCGTGGACATTTTGACAGAAACACTACCTAGGATTGAGATAAATTGAAATCCATTTACAGTCCGCTGTCTGCACTGACGGTTAATCTAATCCGTACTTTTGCTTATTATAGAATTCTAGTGAGGTCGCCGATGCTCCCCAATGCTGGCCCGCCCAGGGGTCCCTCTCTGTTGACTGTCCCGGCGGGTGACAACCGCGAACGTTTGGTCTGCCCTGACTGTGGCTTCATCGAGTATGAGAATCCCAAGATTGTGACCGGAGTAGTCTGTACTTGGGAAGACAAGTTTCTCCTCTGTCGGCGGGCTATCGAACCGCGCCGCACCTACTGGACGCTCCCAGCGGGCTACCTCGAACTCAACGAGACCACCAGCGAGGGGGCAGCCCGTGAAGCCTGGGAAGAAGCTTTTGCCCAAGTCGAGATTGACTGCTTGCTGAGCCTTTACAACATTCCCCGCATCAGTCAGGTGCAGTTTTTTTATCGCGGTACCTTGCTCAATCTCGATGTGCAGGCGGGGGTGGAGAGTCTGGAAGTAGGTTTATTTACTTGGGCAGAGATTCCCTGGGACCAACTGGCGTTCCCCACGGTCCACTGGGCTTTACAGGATTACGCAGCGATGCGGGGGCAAACCAACTTTGCTCCCCGCACCAATCCGCCCGGTAACTATCCCTTCAGTGTCTGATTTTAATCAATCACTCTTGGTGCTGCTGCTCAATGCGCCACTCAATGAAGCTCTTGAGGAGCAAGGTAATCAAGGCCAAGACGGCTAAGAGTGAGGAGACCGCGAAGGCAGCGACGAAATTGTACTCGTTGTAGAGGATCTCAACGTGGAGCGGCATCGTATTGGTGAGGCCACGGATGTGCCCAGAGACGACGGAGACCGCCCCGAATTCGCCCATCGCCCGTGCATTACAAAGGATGACCCCGTAGAGTAACGCCCAGCGCACGTTGGGGAGGGTAATCCGCATGAAAGTCTGCCAACCACTCGCCCCCAGGACCAAGGCCGTTTCCTCCTGCTCGGTACCCTGCTCCTGCATCAAGGGAATCAGTTCACGGGCAATAAATGGGAAGGTGACAAACGTTGTCGCTAGGACAATCCCCGGCACCGCAAAAATAATTTTGATATCGTTGTCACTCAGCCACGGTCCAAACCAGCCCTGACTCCCAAACATCAACACGAAAATTACCCCGGCAATGACTGGGGAAACCGAGAACGGTAAATCAACCAGAGTCAACAAAAAGTTCTTACCCGCAAAGTCGAACTTAGCGATACACCAAGCCGCCGCCACCCCAAAAACAAGATTCAACGGGACTGAAATCGCCGCCGTGAGCAAAGTCAGCCCGACAGCAGCCAGCGCGTCTGGGTCCTGAAAAGCAGCAAAGTATAACTCGACCCCCTTCGCTAGGGCCTCACTGAAGACCGCGATTAAGGGCACAATCAAAAATAAAACACAGAAAGCCAGAGCCGTGCCAATCAGTAGAAACTGGACCCAGGGGGGTTCCGTGGTTGCCCGACGGAGCGTCGGTGGGGCTTGGGGAGCGGACGGGGCGGTGGTAGTGCTGACCATGGGTCCTCCTTATTTGGCGTACCGCTGAATGGACCAGCGTTGGATGAGGTTAATCACAAAAATCAAACTAAACGAAACCACCAACATGACCAACGCAATCGCTGTCGCCCCGGCGTAATCGTACTGCTCCAGCTTGGTGATGATGAGCAAGGACGTAATCTCGGTTTTGAAGGGCATATTCCCGGAGATAAAAACCACCGAGCCGTACTCCCCCAAAGCACGGGCAAAGGCCAGGGTAAACCCGGTCAACAGGGGCGGAAACAGGTTTGGGAAGATGACTCTCGTAAAAGTTTGCCAGCGGTTCGCCCCTAGACAGGCCGCTGCTTCCTCGACTTCTACTTCCAAGTCCTGCAACACGGGTTGGACGGTGCGGACGACAAAAGGAAAGCCGATGAAGGTCAGGGCAATCATGATTCCCAGGGGTGTAAAGGCGACTTTAATACCCAGGGGGTCTAGGTACTGACCCAGCCAACCGTTCGGGGCATAGAGCGTGGTCAGGGCAATCCCCGCCACCGCCGTCGGGAGGGCAAAGGGCAAGTCTACCAAGGCATCAAAAATCCGTTTACCCGGAAAGGAGTAGCGCACCAAAACCCAGGCGACCAACAACCCAAAGACTGCATTGATGAGGGCCGCTGCCAGCGAAGCCCCAAAGGTTAGTTGATAGGACGCAATTACCCGTGGGTCCGTCACCACTTCCCAAAACCGTTCCCAGCTTAGGGTGGCGGTTTTAAAGAAGATGGTCGAGAGCGGGATTAGAACAATCAAGCTCAGGTAAAAAATGGTGTAGCCCAGGCTTAGCCCAAAACCAGGCAGGACACTGTATTTCTTCAAGGTGAGGGTCATGAGTTTGCCTTAGCGCGTGGGTTGATAAATCTGGTCGAAAATCCCGCCATCGTCGAAATATTTCTTTTGCGCTTTGTCCCAACCGCCGAAGGTCTGGTCAATGGTGACGAGCTTCACCTTGCCGAACTGACTGGCATACTTCTTGGCCGCCTCAGCGGAACGGGGCCGGTAGTAGTGCTTACCCGCCAAGTCCTGACCGACGGGACTGTAGAGATATTGCAAGTAAGCCTTGGCGACCTCAGTGGTCCCGCGCTTGGCGATAACTTTATCTACCCAACTCACGGAGGGTTCCGCCAGGATGCTCAGAGACGGGATGATGATATCCACTTTGTCCGGGCCGAGTTCTTTTTTCGAGAGATAAGCTTCGTTTTCCCAGGCCAACAACACATCCCCGATGCCCCGTTGCACAAACGTCGTCGTCGAACCCCGCGCCCCAGAATCCAGGACGGGGACATTTTTGAAGAGCTTGGTCACGAATTCCCGTGCTTTGGCCTCGTCGCCCCGGTACTGCTTGAGCGCGAAAGCCCAAGCCGCCAGGAAGTTCCACCGGGCCCCGCCGGAGGTCTTGGGGTTGGGGGTGATGACTTGGATGCCCGGTTTAACCAAGTCATTCCAGTCCACAATCCGCTTGGGGTTGCCCTTACGGACCAGGAAAACAATCGTTGAAGTGTAGGGAGCACTGTTGTCCGGGAGCCGTTTTTGCCAAGCAGCGGGGATGAGCTGACCCTTGTCATGGAGTGCGTCCACGTCGTAGGCCAGAGCGAGGGTGACGATATCCGCTTCCAGGCCATCAATCACTGAGCGGGCCTGTTTACCGGAGCCGCCGTGGGACTGGTTAATCGTGACACTCTGCCCGGTCTTCTGCTTCCAGAAGCTCCCAAAAGCAGCATTGAAATCTTTGTATAGTTCGCGGGTCGGGTCGTAGGAGACATTCAGTAAGGTAACGGACTTGGGCTGAGCCAACAGGGGCGCATTCAGAAGTAGGGCACTGAGGAGGGTCAGAGCCAGACGTAGGACTTTCATCAGTTACTCCAGAAGGTTAGGCCGGGATTTGGACCCGACGGGCAGACTCAGCGTTAAAAGAACGGGGGTTGCTCAGCAACACGTGGACCTGTTGAGCGGGAGCTAACCCTAGGGCGTTAAATTGTTCCCGACTAATTAGGGCGGTCAAGGTTTGACCACTTTCGAGGGCCAGTTCCGCCTGGACATGCCAACCCATATGCAATAACCGCTCCACCCGCGCTGGGGCTGAGTTAGGCGTGGGGGCCGCGACCACTTGTAGGTCGTGGGGCCGCACGAAGACCTCCACCGCATCGGTCGCACTCGGGAACAGCGGAGAGGTGTGGGGTACCGCATTGACCTGACCCAGGAAGCCCATCACAAAGGAACTCGCGGGCTGGTCATAGATCTCAATCGGCGAACCGACCTGTTCCACACGGCCCTTATTCATGACCACAATCGTGTCGGCAATCTCCATCGCCTCCTCCGGGTCATGGGTCACAAAGAACGTCGTGACGTGGACCTCGTTATGCAAGCGACGCAACCAACCCCGCAGGTCCTTACGCACCTTGGCATCCAGGGCACCAAAGGGTTCGTCCAACAACAGGACACTCGGCTCGACCGCTAGGGCACGGGCTAAAGCAACCCGTTGGCGTTGACCCCCTGAGAGTTGCGCTGGGTAACGGTTGCCCAACCCCGTGAGTTGGACTAGCTCCAACAGTTCGTCTACCCGCCGTTGGGCCTGGGCTTTGGGGAATTTGCGGACTGCCATGCCAAAAGCAATGTTCTCGCGTACCGAGAGGTGTTTAAACAGGGCGTAATGCTGAAAGACAAACCCGATATTGCGTTCCTGGAGCCGTTGGCGGGTGGCATCTTGCCCGGAGAGCCAGATTGAACCCGTATCCGGTGATTCCAGCCCCGCAATCAGCCTGAGTAGGGTGGACTTACCACAGCCAGAAGGCCCCAGAAGAGCTACTAGCGAGTCCGCGCCAATCTCAAGATTGATGTCAGCCACCGCCTGAAACGAGCCAAATTGCTTGGATACGCCCTGTACTTGTATCGCCATCCCGGACTCCTATTACGAGGTGAGTATCTCTTCAGTTCCCTGAAAATACTAGCATGATTGCAAATTGATTACACTTTGTATGCACACATAATTGATATTATTCTCAAAAATTGTCAATTTTGTTACCAAATTTGCTGTATAAAACTTAGGGATGAATTAAACCTAAAAGGCCAAATGGTTCCATAGGTCAAACCCCCCGCCTCTTCAATTGAGGAGATGGGGGGTCAAATTTGTGGCCTATATTTAGGCTATTTTGGGAGCGACCGGGACGACCCGTGACGGTCGACCATCGCTAATCTGCAAGTCCACGCAACGTAGATTGTCATCCAGCAGACAGCCTGCATGGTCACAGCTATAAATGCGGGCAATGGCTTGCGTCGTAGCACAAAACCCTAGGTTCTGACCGGGGAATATAACCCGTTCAAAATACCAGGACTCTACGTTTTCAATCCGTAGGATCTGGAGGTGCGGCGAACTATTGGTATAGCTGCACTGGATACACTCTTGTGTGGATACCGGCGGCAGACCATCAAACCCGTGAAGTTCCATGGGAAGCTTCTGTATAGGAATATGTAGTTAGTATAATATTTCTTTATCATCGACACAACCTTTCTCAAGATTTTCTGGGGAGACGTCCCTTGCTTAAAAAATCCCCGCCAGCCTGTAGAGCTAGCGGGGACCAAAATTAGCAGAAACGAGAATTTACATGCCACCCATGCTGGAAGCAGCTTTAGGCGGCATGAGAACCTTGTCAATGACGTGAATGATGCCATTGCTAGCTTGGACGTCAGGGACGATGGGCTTGGCTCCACCCACAGTGATCTCACTACGGCTAGCATTCACCCGCACGGCGACAGCACTGCCGTTGACCGTTTGGACGCTCCCAGTTTGGAGTTTATTAGAGGGCGCAATACCCGAGACCACATGGTAGGTGAGGATCTGAGTCAGTTGGGTCTTATTCTCAGGCTTGAGCAGGTTGTCAAGTGTCCCAGCAGGCAGGGCGGCAAAGGCGGCATCCGAGGGCGCGAAAACCGTGTAGGGACCACGACCCGCGAGAGTTTCGGTCAGACCTGCTGCTTTGACAGCAGCGGTAAAAGTCTTGAGGTTATTATTCTTAGACGCGACGTCTACCACAGTCCCGGTACCCATGGGCGTAGTACGTTGCATATCGCCCATAGAGCCAGGGTTTTGCATAGAGCCAGGGTTTTGCATGGAACCAGGGTTTTGCATAGAGCCAGGGTTTTGCATGGAACCAGGGTTTTGCATAGAGCCAGGGTTTTGCATAGAGCCAGGGTTTTGCATGGAACCAGGGTTTTGCATGGAACCAGGATTCTGCATACTCGGCATCGTTGTACTGCCGGAAGGAGGGGTGGTCTGGGCAGTGACGGACAAGGCGAGCAGGGCACATCCCCCGACAACGCTCAGCATCACGGTGCCTGTGCGATTGAACATCAGTACTTCCTTTTAAGAAATGTCCATTTCCGACAATATGAGATTCTTCATCAATTGTGCTTAGTCCTCAAGGTAGAGATCTGCAAAATTGGGGGAATTTACCCTTTTCCAAGCAGCCTCTCTGCCCCATACCTTCCCGTCCTCGGGTCGGAGGGAGCGTGAGGGTGGAACCTTAGGTTCATATCCTCATAGGTTGTTGAAAGCAGTGCCAACAATTATCTCCCCCGGACAAAACTCAAGAGGCTGACAGCAGTGACAGGGATAAAATTTCTTAGGGACAACCGCCCCAGTGGACACAGGAAGTCCTAGGTTGACTGAATTTTTGGAAGATGTTACTTGGACCCGTAGCCTGGACTTGGCTGGGTAAGGAGTTTGCGAGGTGGATACCGATAAAGCAAACCATGGTCAATACACAGAGCCGACCAAGAGCCATGCACCGTTCCCATAGCAGAGGACCGCTGAGGACCCAGAGGAAGGCAGAGACCATAAGCAAGAGGCAGCAGGCAAGATGCACAGCGTCGTTCCTGAAGAACCATAAGAGTATTTTTACTCATTATGTCGAGTCGTTGGTGATTCTTTAATTTTTATTGCGTCTGATTAGCACCTCCGTCTTGCTCGATTAACGGTCCCATGGGAGTCAAGACAGCGGGGAAGCGTCGGCAGGGACGGCCTCCACGGTCCACAATGGCATGGTCGCTGCGGGCTTGGGCGTAATGAAGCTGTTCATCAGGTGAATAGAGCGCGTAGGTCCAACTCAACCGGGGGGCCTGGAATTGAACTAACCGCGTCAAAATACTCACTTGAACCCCGAAGGGGATCATCTTGAGGTAACGGACTTGTAGTTCGACCACCGGCAGGTCAAAACCCGCCGTCCACAACTCCGCAAACTCTAGCCCCACACTACGGACAAAATCAATCCGGGCCATCTCCAACCAAGTGACAATAGCGCGGTGCGAGACAATCCCCCCATAGTCCGTGTCATGGGGATAAACCGGGAGTTGGAAGCGGTGGGTCATGGCTTGAGGCTGGCGCAACGGTCCCAGCTTGACATAATGGATTGTCCTAGGTTGACAAAATATGGAAACCCAAGCCCGTTTGCTCAAGCTCGCCGAAGACGAACTCGCCCAATACAGCACCCCCCTCCGCAAACTAGAGAAGTTACGGCCCAAGGTCGCCTTTTTACCCGTGGGGGAACGTGCCCAACTGAAAGCCTTGCTCCAACAAGAACTCGCTACTGGAGGCCAGTTAGCCTCAGTCGTCGAACAGCAGCGGCAGGCGGTGGCATTACCGTTCTATGGCATTACAGGGCTGGCGTTGTTGGCAGGGTTTCTGGGGCTGAAGGTAGCTTGGGTAATTGCGGCTTTGGGCGTGGCGGCGGCCTTCACGTTGCAGCGGTTGGGCTGGCAACGGCAGGCCCGCCGCTTACTCTTGACTTGTATTGAGGACCTGGAACGCCGTTCCTGATTCGATTCATATAATGGAAACTGGCGATACCAGTGCAGCGAGGATTGAAGATGGCAACCAGTGTGTACGAATACAAAGCGACTCCCATTACCTTGATGGGTTTGCTGGGCTTGTCGGATGACCAAATCAAGCAGCACGAGAAGCTCTACAACGGTTATGTGACCAACGTCAACAAGCTCAACAGCGAGATTGCCCGGTTGGTGGACGAGGGCAAGGAGTCTACCCCCGAGTTCGCCGAACAGAAGCGTCGGCTTGGTTTTGAGTACAACGGCATGATCCTCCATGAGTTGTATTTCGGGAACATGAAACCCAACGGCGGCGAATTGCCTTCTGCTTCGCCCCTGTATGCGCGGATTGTGGAGAGTTTTGGTTCCTATGAGAACTGGGACAAGGATTTCAAAGCGGTGGCGAAGATGCGTGGAGTGGGCTGGGCCATCATGTACCAGAACCCGACCAATGGGCTGCTCAGTAACCACTGGGTCACTCTCCACGAAGAAGGCCATCCCGCCGGTTACATTCCTGTCTTGATCATGGATGCCTGGGAACACGCCTTTACTGTGGATTACGCCCCCACGGAACGGCCCAAGTATATTGAAGCCTTCTTCAAGAACGTTGACTGGCAAGTGTGCGCGAACCGTTTGGTCATGTTAGAGCATTAATCAATTTAACGAAGGGCGGTACTCCCTTGGGGGTACCGCTTTATATTAGGAACTTATCGCTATTCCACCACCGCCACTAGCCCCGCTCCCCGCCAACCCACCATTCGGGCTTCCCCACGCACCAACTCCACATATGCCACTAATTCCACCGTCATCACCTCTCCCGGTAAAACCAGGGGAATCCCCGGCGGATAGAGTGTCAAGGCCTGAGCCGCTACCCGCCCTACTCCCGCTTGCAGTGGAACCACCCGTTGCGGACCAAAGAAAGCTCCCCCCAAATCAGTCGTGACCGGACAGGGCGGCTTGGGCCAATCCCGCCACGACAAACTGGGCAATACCATCAAACCCCGCCGTAACGCCGGAACCAACTGCGTAAAAACCCGGTCATCATGCGCTGGGGTCAAAATAAAAACAAGGTGGTCTGGCCCACTCAACTCTGGATGAATTTGCTCATTAATCAAAAATTCTTCTAGGGCAAACCCATTGACTGGCACCCGTAGTGTAATTCGAGTCAAATCCAAGTCATGCCCAAGCGGAGCGGTCAGGACTGCACAACCAGGTAACTCCCCGAGAACCTGCCGTACCTTACACGCTAGATGCAAGGCCCGGTCCCAGAGTTGCTCCCCCACTATCTCTAAATAATCCGTCATCAACGCCAGAGAAGCTAATAACAAATAGCTGGGACTCGTACTCTGAATCATCCCCAACACCCGCAACACCGCCGCTGGGTCCAAGTAGCCCGCTCGCAAATGCAGCATCGCACTCTGGGTAAGTGAACCCGCCGTTTTGTGGGTGGATTGAACTACCCCATCCGCTCCCGCTGCCACCGCACACATGGGCAACTGGGCATGAAACGCTAGGTGAGCCCCATGAGCACTGTCCACCAACAAAGGCAAACCCCACCGATGGGCCACCGCCGCCACTTCCGCGAGCGGCGCACACACTCCGTAATAAGTGGGATAGACCATTAATACAGCCCGGATTTGGGGATGCACATTCAGTGCTTCTTCCACTTGACGCGCAGTCACGCCATGGGCAATCCCCCAGGCATCCCACGCAGGCTCCAACCAGATGGGCCGGATACCTCCGAGGACCAAGGCTCCTATTACCGCTTGATGGACATTACGCGGCAACAAAAGCCAATCCCCCGGACGCAAACATCCCCAGAGCATCGCCTGGAGCCCGACCGTAGACCCATTCACTAAAAAAGCCGTGTGGTCAGCCCCCCAAAGTCTGGCCGCCCGCTGCTGAGCCAAGCCTAAAACCCCCGTCGGGTGCTGGAGGTCATCCAAACCCGCCAGTTCCGTCAGGTCACAACGGAGATTAAGCAGGTCTGCCAGACCGGGGGGCGCATACCGCCCCTGCTGGTGACCAGGCGTACACAGTAGTAAAGAGTCCTGGTCTCGGTACCCACGGAGAGCTTGAGCTAAATCATTCATCCATAGCGAAGTCCGCATCTAGGTCCGCATCTTCCAGTTCATCGCTGCTCAGTTTAGCCACGGCGAGAGGGGATACCTGGGCACCCACCGCCAGTTTCTCGCGGACCCGGCGGTCCAACTCAGCCACTAGGGGCAGATTCTCCGTCAGGGCGATTAGGAGATTCTCGCGGCCTTGGTAACGTTCACCTTCACACATATACCAAGCTCCCCGGCGTTCGATAATATCGGTTTCTACGGCTAGGTCGAGGACACAGCCGACCGAGGAGATACCCTTCCCGAAGATGAGGTCGAATTCGGCTTTGCGGAAGGGCGGGGCGACTTTATTTTTGACCACTTTGACACGGACCCGGTTGCCGTACTCTTCTTGGCCTTTTTTGAGGCTCTCGACCCGGCGGATATCCAGGCGCAAGGAGGCGTAGAACTTGAGAGCCTGTCCCCCGGTGGTCGTCTCGGGGTTGCCGTACATGACCCCGATTTTTTGGCGTAACTGGTTTAAAAAGATGACGATGCAGTTGGTCCGGCTGACGTTGGCGGTGATTTTGCGGAGGGCCTGACTCATCAGACGTGCCTGTAACCCGACGTGACTATCCCCCATCTCTCCTTCAATTTCGGCACGAGGGACTAGGGCGGCGACGGAGTCAATGACAATCACCTCGACAGCGGCGGAGCGCACGAGTTGGTCAACGATCTCTAGGGCCGATTCCCCGGTATCGGGTTGGGCAATGAGCAGATTGTCGGTATCCACGCCCAGGGCAGCGGCGTAGACCGGATCGAGGGCGTGTTCGGCATCTACAAAAGCAGCAGTACCCCCCCGTTTCTGAACTTCAGCCACGATGTGCAGGGCTAAGGTTGTTTTACCCGAGGACTCCGGCCCGTAGATCTCAATCACCCGCCCCCGGGGAATCCCGCCGCCCAAGGCAATATCCAACGTTAGCGCACCACTGGGGACGGTCTCGACGCGCATCTGGGTGTTGTCCCCCAAACGCATGATCGAACCTTCGCCAAAGGTTTTCTTAATCTGGCCCAGTACTGCCTGTAATGCTTTTTGCTTATCGTCTTGGGGAGCGGCAGCTTTGGAGCTTGCCCCGTTGGAATTGCTACGTGCCATGGTGCCCGTCCTGATGCCTGACATTCGATTGTAACCCACCTGTTCAGGGATTCTAGGCGGTGGGGATGGAGTCCAAGGCGGCTCATAATTCGTCCACATTGCGGAAACGCTCTGCTGGTTTCTTAGCAAGACAACGCATCACCACGGCGGCAAGGGCGGGGGGCGCGACGAGAGGTTTGGGGGGCGAGAGGACATGACCGACATACCAGCGGGCTAGGCTAGTTGGCTCCGTCCCCAGACCAAAGGGGTCCGTCCCGCTCAACATCTCATAAAAAATTACCCCCAAACTATAGATATCCGCTCGCTGGTCTACGTCTGCTTGGCCCTGCCACTGCTCAGGAGCCGCATAGCGTGATGTCCCGACGAACTGCCCGGTCTGGGTAACGCGCTCAGTTTGGAGCTTGACAATCCCAAAATCCAGGACCTTGATTAACTCACCCAGGGGCGTAGGGACCAAAAAGATATTATCGGGCTTGAGGTCGCGGTGGACTAGTTTACAGGGCGTAGTCTCGCCCTTGAGAACGACGCCCTGGTGGGCCAACCGCAAGCCCTCGCAGACCTGCTGCACAATGGCGATGGCCCGTTGCGCGGTTAATTGGGGTTCTTTTTTGAGTAGGTCGCCTAGGGTTTGTCCGCGCAAATACTCCATCACAAAAAAGGGATAGCCCTGGTTCGTCACCCCGTAGTCCGTCACCTGCACGATATTGGGACTCTCCAGAGCCGCACAGACCGCCACCTCCCGTTCAAAACGCAGGCGCAGACCGGGCTGGTCTGCAATATTCGCCTTAAGAATTTTGACTGCCACCTGACGGCCCACCAGGGTATCGCGGGCGAGGTAGACATCTCCCATCCCGCCCGCGCCGAGGGTCCGCTCTAGGGTGTAGCGTTCTCCCACCCGCACTGCCGGAGTCGCCATCACCACCGTATCTGCCAAGGTTTGCACCGTACTCGTCAAACTCAGGGTCCCCCGCACTGCGGCTAGACTGCCCACTAGAGCCAAGATTGCCGGGACCACCGGGACCCAACCCTGCTGCAAGAACAGCCCGAAACTCAAGCCTCCCACCGTCAACAAAGCCAGGAATCCCGCTACTACCAGTCCCCACCGGGAGCGGACCATTACGGCAACAAGTCCTCCCCCTAAGCCCCAAACCGCAATCCATCCCAGCTCCCACGCGTCACTCCAATACCAGGGCCAGGGCTTTTGGTCTAGGGCGGACCCGAGGATCTGACTGACCACTTGAGCTTGGACCACGACCCCCGGCATCTTCTGGTTATTGGCTTGCCCCGTGCTATGGGGCGTATAGAAAAGGTCTTTGATACTTTCGGCGGTCATCCCCACCAGAACGACTTTCCCCTTGACCCAACTCGGGTCCACGCTCCCCGCCAACACCTCCGTCAACGTAACCATCCGAGCGACTCGCTGGGCCGAACGATAGTGAATTAAAGTCTGGTAGCCCCGCGCATCATTCCCCACATAGCTCCCCGCGTTGGCATCCAGGGGAGGCAAGACTATCGAGCCAAGGCGTAATTCCGTGGGGTTCGTGGGGTTGCGGTCTAGCTGTATCCCCTGGTCAGCAAGATAATGCAGGGCCACCCCAAAGGATAGTGAATAAATAGGCATGGCGTTTGGCGTGGTATAGAGCAAGCTGCGGCGGGTGATGCCTCCGCTATCCACCGGGATATCACTAGCCCCCACCCGGTCTGGGGGTAAACCCGGTGGTGCGGGTACCCCCCGTCTGCCCCCTCCCCCAGTTTCATGACCGCGAAGATCCGGTCTGAACGCATGAGTAGTTTCCTTAACGCTTGGTGTCCTGGTTCCACGGGCAGGTCCCGGTAAATATCCAGTCCAATCACTGCCGCTCCTTGCCGCTCTAAGCTGGCTAGGGTCTTAGCTAGGACTGCATCAGAGAGGAGGTACCGTTTCTGGCGTTGGAGGTCTGCCTGGGTCACGGTCACGATCAGTAAACGGGGGTCTGGTCCCTGGTCTGGGCGCAACTGGACCATCCGGTCATAGGCCCAGAGTTCAAGGGGTTGTAAGGCTCCCGACTGCCGTACCCCTAGCACCGCCAAAACCACCGCCGCCCCGACCGTGACAAGTTGCACCGGGGCTTTCATGACGTAAAGCGCGTCACTAGGACCGTGATGTTGTCTTGGCCCCCTAGGGCATTGGCTTGATTGACGAGTTCATGGACCGCCTGGGCGACGGGGTAGGTGAGTAGAATTTTTTCGATAGCATTGTGTCCGACCATGCCATACAAGCCGTCACTACACAACAATAATAAATCCTGGTCCTTGAGTTGATGTTCGGTGAGGATGACTTCAGGCGTAATCAGATCCTCTTTGAGGAGATGGTCTACCAGGGATTGATCGTGGGTAATTTGAATCAAGTCCCCGTCCCGCAATAAATAGGCCCGCGAATCGTCGAATTAAGCGTTGAGCAGACAGTTTTGCCAAACCCCAGCAGCAGTGAGGGTCGTCCCCATCGTCTCAATGCGCTGGCTCCGGGCACTGCAAGCCGAACAAGGGCAAGCACTCGAACGACAACGAGCAGAGCTTGAACAACGGGCTAACCGACTAGCCGCTAAATTCCGTGAACTGGGCTTAGACCCTGGGCAAATCTGAACTTGCGTAGGACTCCCGTCGGATGAACGAGGATCTCACTCAGGTAATCGTGATGTACCAGTCGCCGACGTAACGGTAAATCGGATTCGGTTCCGTGCCCAAAAGCCGTGCCCGTAGGCGGTGAATGCCGGGGGAGCGGGGATTAGTGATATTCCGTAGGCGCAGGGTCAAGGGGACGCTCGCGGGAATGGGGTCGCGGGCAATCAGGGTCAAGGTCTTCGCCTCAGCGTCTATTTGAGCATTCTCTATGGCAAAAACCGTCCCAGACTCCTGGTCCACCATCTCAATCTGGCTCGGGTCAAAACTGCTCTTAAACCGCTCTGGGAAAAGGATCTGGATTTGGCGCACGGCCACTTTCTGGGGCTGCAAAAAGAGGTCTAACCCAGACTGTTGGGCTCCAGCGCGGTCCTTGAGGGAACGATAGGAGAGGACTTGCTCCGAACTCTTAGGGCCAAATAGGATAAACCCGCCCTGCTGTGCCAACCCCGGACCCGCCAACAGACCCACCAAAACCACTGCCCACAACCCACGCTTCATGCACATAACCGAGTCACTAGTTCTAATTGTAAACAACTTCTGTACCCAGGTTCAGGCATCTGTCATAAATCCGCTAGGGTAAGTTCGTCAAACCGAGAAAAATGGCGGCGGTCAAAAATACACACTACATTAATCCCCTGTTGTTTCATCCAGGCTGTATTAAAAGCATCAATAAAGTATACATTCTTCGCAACACAGTCCGTCGCTGCCGGTAGAAGTAGGTCAGCCTCAGCAACCACTAATCCCCTGGTATTGAGAATAGTTAATACAGTATCCCTAATTATCAGGAGCGTTCTATTTAGGCACATGAAGATTTCGGTGAAGAAGCGGGAATAGAAGGCGGTATCACTCTGGAACTGGACCCTCGACAAAGTAGATGGGCAGGTCAAGCGTTTGGGGGAGGAACACGCCATCAATCCGAAAGCTCAGTTGTTTGACCTCAACGGAGTCAAAGGTGTAGAGGTCAGCAGTTTGTGGGGGCAGTCCCAGGGTGTCAAAGAAGGAGGGGAGTTGCTGAAGGTGTAGAACAAGCTATCGGTTTTCATGGGCTCATTGTAGGCAGATGGGCAGGGTTTTTCCGCTATTGAGCAAAAAGCCTCTCCCATCCCGTACTAGCCCTTGAGTAACGACTCCGCACCATCAATCCAGAGCTCCGTCCCGCTGATGTGGTCCGATGCGTCCGAGGCCAGAAAAAGAACTAGCTGTGCAACTTGCTTGGCAGTCCCCGGCTTACCCTGGGTGAGCGGGACAAAACCTTCTGGGTATTCCACGGGGGGACGGAGACCTTCAAGGTTCCGTTGCTCGGTGCTGGACTCGATGTTGGTATCAATCAGACCGGGGCAGATGACATTAACCCGGACGCGGTGTTCAGCGAGTTCGAGGGCGACCATTTTTGTGAAGGCGACTTGGGCGGCTTTGGAGCAGGAATAGGCCGTCGCGCCAGTGTTGGAGAAGACACGGGTACCGTTGACCGAACTGGTGATGATTATCGAACCGCCCTGGCGTTTGAGGTGGGGCACGGCGTATTTCACCGTCAAGAAGGTGCCCTTGAGGTTGGTTTCTAGGGTACGGTCCCATTCCTCCGGGGTCAACTCCTCCAAGGGTGCCCAGACCCCATTAATTCCCGCATTGGCAAACACAATATCCAACCGTCCCCACCGCGCCATCACCTGTTGGACCGCCCGTTCTACCGCTTCTGGTCGGGCGACATCGGCCCCGAGAGCTAGCACCTCGCCCCCCGCCGCGATAATCTGCGCCACAGTCTCCTGAAGTTCGCTCTCTTCGCGGTTGAGAGCAGCAATCTTGGCCCCCGCTTGAGCCAGCAATAAAGCCGCTGCCTGACCAATCCCCGAGGCCGCACCCGTGACAAGGGCGACTTTATGCTCCAACATGGTTTCTCTCTAGGTAGACTCCCTCTAGCTAATCACCCTTGTAACGAAAGCGGTAACTCTAAACCATGGGTTTCGAGCAAAACCCGGTCGCGGAGTAGTTGAGACGTGGGTCCGCTGGTGATAACTAGGCCGCGCTCCAATAAAATTGTCTCGCTACAGGTTTCCAGAGCTAGGTCTAGGTCGTGAGTGGCAATGAGTTTGGTTTGGGGGAAATCCTGGAGTAGACGAATCAGACGGCGACGGCCCCTGGGGTCCAGCCCCGCCGAGGGTTCATCCAGGACTAGGACTTCCGGTTGCATGGCGAGGACCCCGGCGAGGGCGACCCGTTTCTTCTCCCCCAGGGACAAATTGAAACAGGGCCGCTCCAGGAAGCGGGCGGGCTCCAACCCGACCACCTCTAGACATTCGCGGACCCTATTTGTCAACTCCGTCCCCGCCAAACCTAAATTCTGGGGACCAAAGGCCACATCCTCCTGGACCGTGGGCATAAAAAGTTGGTCCTCGGGATTCTGGAACACCAACCCCACGTAGCGGCGCACAAAATCCATATTCTGGGGCTTGAGCGGTTGTCCCCCGACTTCCAGGGTCCCACGCTCCGCTTCTAGGAGACCATTGAGGTGCAGCAGTAGCGTGGATTTACCCGAACCATTGGGACCCACTAGAGCCACATTCTGACCCGCCGTGAGGGCGAAGCTCACGCCCCGCAGGGCCTGGGTGCCATCAGGGTAGGTGTAGAAGAGACTTTCGACGACGAGCGGCTTCAACGAACCCCCTGCCAAAGAAGGACCCCGACCACAAACCCCACGGTCCCCAACACCGCCAACCCATCAATCACCGTCAAGGGCGGTACCCCGGTAGATTGGAAACTCCCCTTAAACCCCCTGGCCTGCATCGCCAAATGGACCCGTTCCCCCCGTCCGTAGGTCCGCAAAAATAATGACCCGAGGATATTTCCTGCCACGCCCCAACCCAAGAGTGTCCCAGCGCGACGGGCTTGGGCGGCCCGTTTCATACTGCCCAACTCATCCACCAGCACCGCCAAAAAGCGCAACATCAGTTCCAGGACCCGGACCAAGAGTCGGGGGAAGCGCAATTGTTCGAGGGCCTGCAAAATCCGGGGCGCGGGGGTCGTCAGGGTCAACAGGTTGAGACTCACCAGAGACAACAAGGCTTTAGCTAAGACCCCACCAAACCGCGCCAAGGAATCCTGGGTAATCTGCAAAACCCCCAGACTGACCAGAGGCGTACCCTGACCGCTCCAGAGAATACTCAACAGCAAGACCCCCACAAAAACCAACTCCACGCCCAGCCGTTTGACCATCGTGACGGGCGAGACCTGACTCACCACGATGAGGAGCAACAGGAATAGAGCATAAATTCCCCACAATTCCAGCCGCGCCGGGGTTACAGCCACCCCCAGAACCAGAATCAGCGACACTCCCAGCCGCGCCCTGGGAGCGAGCCGATGCCAGGGGCTATCTTGGTAGGCCGCCGCCGCGAGACTAAAAGTAGGTACATGAAGTAACATCAAGCGTCCTTAGGTGAGTTCTTTTTTAGTAAACGGAGGCGGGTCAAAAAGTAAATCAGGCCGGGTCCGCCAGAGGAAACTCACCACCGCCACCGTCAGCACCGCCTCGCCAATGCCAATCAAACTATGAACCACCAACATCGCCGGGAGAACGACCCCCAGCACCACCGTCCCCGACCAAGATAGTTGTAAAGCCACCGCTACCGCCGCCAGCATCACACTGCACCAACTCGCAAACCCCGTCGCCAAGGCCATTACCCACCAATGTTGGTCGCCCAGAGTGAACCGTACTGTCCGGTAGAGGTAGTAGCCGATAAATGTCCCGAGTAGACCCATATTGAGGATGTTCGCGCCTAGGGCTGTCAATCCGCCGTCTTGAAACAATAGGGTCTGGACAATAAAAACCACCACCATTGCCAAGGTCCCCGCCCAAGGACCCAGCAGGATTCCCGCTAGAGTCCCCCCCAATAAATGCCCAGAAGTCCCCCCCAGCACCGGGAAGTTAATCATCTGAGCCGCAAAAATAAACGCCGCACTGACCCCCATCAGGGGCACCAATTTATCGGCATAGGCCTGCTCCGTCTGCCGGAGGGCCAAAAAGACTAGAGCAACAGCTAGGACATAGGTAAGTGCGGTGACGGGTAGACTCAAAAAGCCATCGGGAATATGCATCCCTAACCACAACAACCCGACACCCATCCTGTTCTCCTGTTTAGCTATCCAGTGTAAAGGCTGGCTGGCCCCATCCTGCCAAACTTAAGGCTCTAGCCCATGCTCGGTTAGTCGCTCCTGCAAAAAAACTAAGGCTGTCGTGCGGACTTGTCCTTGGTCTGAGACCGCCCAACCCTGGGTCGTCTCGGGATAAGTCCAGAGGTCGAGATGGCCCACTGCTGGGTCCGCCCAAAAGTTTACTCGTCCCATGCCCAAGGGCCGACAGGTGCGGTGAGTGAAATGGTCATGGCTGAGCCGATAACTGGGGAAGGGTTTAAATAAGGGCACTAGCCAACCATCTAAAGCAATCAAAGCCTTCACCCTCAGCCCGGTCCTCGCCAACCAAGTCCCGGTCAAGGCCCCGACCGCCCCGACCACCCCCGCACTGAAAGCCACCACCACCACTTCTTCTGTTGGCACGCGGGTTATTAAAGAGCGGACCTGCCAGGGATCGTAGGGAGCTTGATTGGGTTCTAGACAAAGGCACGGCATCCCCAGCTGTGCGAGAAACCGCGCTGTACCCTCAGTGGTAGCTCCGGGGAGCACGACTAAACTTGTTTTACTCATGACTGGAATCTACCCAGAGGCAAGCAGATGAAGATAAGGAGGGCTCGCTCAAAGCTTATCCTGAACTCACGTTAACTCTCAGGCCTCGGTGACTGAGTAAATTTTTTGCTCACTTACTTGCATGACTATCAACTTGTTGCTCCTGTCAACCGCTCAATATTTATTTTAGTGAGGCAGGAAGTCTGAGGGGCTTCCTGCTCCACGCCAGTTAGGTCGCCCGCAAGATCTTTGCGATGGAGGGGACTCCGGCCTCATTGAGCAGGAACAGGAAATAGTGCCTTGGTGGTAGCACATTGGCTGAAGTTGGGGCTTTGACGATGAGGTGCTGTGCGCCAATCTTAAAAAAGGGCAATTCGTTAAACCGTTAGTTCATGTTAAAGACATGAGTCACTGAGGAAAGCCGGATTGGCGTAATACGGCTGATTGAACTGGTATTGGGGGTTGTGACGGAAAATAACGGCCCGACCTTAAAAATGGCGGGCTTGAAAAGATTTTAGCCAAAGCTGCTCCCGAATTTACGTGTATTTACACAAGTAATTATTGGTAGTTCTATGCTAGTAACCGGAGCCGAACTTCCAAAAATTGTTGAAGCAGGCCAAAAGTTAAACTAGGAAAGTCCCGCTCTCAACTTGTCATGCGACCACCCACCGCTCCCCTCATCACCCAAGTTCTCGACGACTCCCCAGCGCGGTCCATCGTGGCAGGCGAACGGTTGGTCCGGGTAAATGGCACGGTCCCCCGCGACTTAATTGATTACAACTTCCTCTGTGCCCAAGAAGAAGAACTAGACCTCGAAATCCTCACCCCGGACGGGACCCTGCGCCAGGTCCATCTAACCAAGGAACTCGACGAGGACCCCGGTTTAGAATTTGAGACCGCGCTCTTTGATGGGTTGCTCCAGTGTAATAACGGGTGCTCCTTTTGTTTTATTGACCAGCAGCCCGAGGGCCTGCGCCCGACGCTTTATCTCAAGGACGACGATTATCGGTTGAGTTTTTTGTATGGGTCTTATCTGACTTTAACCAACTTGCCGCCCCAGGAGTGGGAGCGGATTCGGCGGTTGCGCCTATCGCCTTTGTACGTCTCGGTCCATGCCACGGACCCCGACCTGAGGGCACGACTGCTCAAGAATTCACGGGGCGGGTTAATCCTTGAACAACTGCAATGGTTCAAGGACCACCGTTTACAGATCCATGCCCAAGTCGTCCTCTGTCCTGGTCTCAATGACGGTGAACACCTAGCCCGGACCCTGCGCGATCTGGCCTCTTTTTATCCGGCGGTGGCGAGTGTGGCGGTTGTGCCCGTTGGCTTGACGCGGCACCGGGCGGACTTGGAGGAAATGCAGGTCGTCACGGTGACCAAGGCTCAAGAAGTGATTCGGCAAGTAACGCCCCAACAAAAAGTCTTCCGTAAGATCCTGGGGACGACCTTTGCCTGGTTGGCTGATGAGTGGTACCTGCTCACCCAACAACCCCTCCCTAATCACCGCCATTACGAGGACTATAACCAACTAGGAAACGGCGTGGGTTCATTACGTTTGTTTTTGACCCAGTTCGCTCGTGTGGCCCGTCGTTTACCAGCCCGTCTGACTCGTCCCCTCCGGCTCTATTGGGTGGTGGGGCTGGCCGTGGCGGAGGTGTTTGCCCCGGTGGTGGCGCGGTTTAACGAGATTGAAGGGCTGACCTTAGCCTTAGTACCGCTCCAGAGTGAGTTTTGGGGCGAGCGGGTGACAGTGACGGGTTTATTGACGGGTTCGGATGTGCAGCGGGGTCTCCAGGGGCGGGACTTGGGGGATGGGGTCCTATTGCCTGCCTTGATGCTTAAGGAGGACGGCGAATTCCTCGATAGTGTGACTTTGGTTGAAGTTGAGCGGAGTTTGGGCGTACCCCTCTATGTCGTCCCCAACCAAGCTAGTGCCCTCGTGGACTGGATTTTGGAGTTAGCAATTTAGCTCACGGCTTGACGGCTAACTAGGGGTTGAGTGACAGCTTGAGTTTGGATGAGTTCGATTTTGTAGCCATCGGGGTCTTCGAGAAAGGCAATCACCGTCGTACCGTGCTTCATCGGTCCGGGCGCGCGGACCACTTTTCCGCCCTTGGCTGCCGCCTGATTACAGGCCGCTTCGATATCCGTCACGCCAATTGCAATATGTCCAAAAGCATCGCCCAGGGTGTAGTCGCCGTGGCCCCAGTTGTAGGTCAACTCAATGACCGCCCCTTCTCGTTCCTCTCCATAGCCCACAAAGGCCAAAGTGAACTGACCATTGGGATATTCTTTTTCGCGCAACAGTTGCATCCCCAACACCTCACAGTAAAACCGCTTGGCTAATTCCAGATCCTTGACTCGGAGCATCGTATGTAAAATTCGCATCGTTCCCTCAGAGTTACTCCCCCTAGTTTAAGAGGCCCCGTGGGTACACTGGGCTAGGCGGTTTCCATTGGCTGGCAGAGTTAAATTAAAGAAGCTTTTCGTGAGAATGACCCGTGCTGACCGCCCTCAACCGGACCTTCACCCAGCTAGATTACTTGCTTAAGGAGACCCTGACGGGATTCCAGCGGGCCGGCTGGCTCAACACGGCAGCGGTGAGTGTGTTGCTCATTTTGCTCTATCTTTTTGGGCTGGGTTGGCAGGGGGTCTGGCAGGTGGAGCGGGGGCTAGCGGTTCTGGGGGCACAGCTAGAGGTTGCGGTGTACCTCAAGCCCACGGCACGCGGGGCTGATTTAGTCGGACAGGCCCAACAATTAACCGGGGTCACCGCCGTCGAACTGATTACCCGTGACCAGGCTCTCCAAATACTGCAACAGGAAGTAGGTCTTCAAAAGGACTTGACCGGGATCATCGGCGAGAACCCGCTAGTGGATGTCTTGCATCTCCAGATCGCAACCCCTGAACAGGTCCAGCTCGTGGCCACCGTAGTCCAGGGCTGGCAGTCCGTGGAGTCTGTGCGCTATGGCTCGGAGGCGGCGCAACGCCTGGGACAACTCAAGGCTGTCGTCAGTTGGTTTGGTCTCTTATTGCTGGGACTCTTGGCGGTGGCGGCGGTGATGGTGGTAACGACGACGATTGGGCTGGTGGTGACTTCGCGGCAACGTGAAATCGAGGTCATGCAGTTGGTCGGGGCGGCTCCCCACTGGGTCTACCTGCCATTCATGCTGGAGGGCCTGATTCTGGGCATCCTGGGGGCCGTCTTTGCCTACAGTCTTTTGACTTTTACAGGAAATTTTGTCTATCAGCAGACCCTGGCCTATTTACCCTTTATTACCTTCACCGATGCGGCCCCCACCCCTTGGCACCTGCCAGTCATCCTGGGCGGGACTGGGATGGTCCTGGGCTGTCTGGGCAGTTGGCTAGCCGTGCTGCGCTATAGCAAACAGTAGGGGACAATTGTGGAACTGTGCCAAGCCAATGTGACAGGGCTGGGTGGTCCTTCTAAACTGAACTCATCGTACAGCGAGTACTCCATGGCTAATCTCAGTCGCTTCCTGCTCCAGAGTGCCCAGCGTTACCCCGACCGGATAGCTTTTCAAGATGACCAGGCCACCCTCACCTACCAACAATTGGACCAACAGAGCCAAGCCCTGGCCCAAGCGTTACAAGTACGGGGTGTGGGCGTGGGGAGCCGGGTGGCCCTTATCCTACCCAACGTCCTCGCCTACCCCGTGGCGGCCTACGCGCTCTGGCGGCTCGGTGCCCAAGCTGTCCTAGTCAATCCCCAACTGACCGGGCCGGAGTTGCAATTTATCCTGGCCGACAGTAGCAGTACCGTCGCCTTGGTCATCGGTCCTGTGGTTCCGGTGCTTGCCAGCCAACGCCCGCACCTCCCCCAGTTGACCACGGTGATTGGGGTGGGGGCTACACCGGACCAACCCGTAGACGCGCACTGGCAAGACCTTCTCCAAACCGCCGTCCCGACCCCGCTCGCCCCACCATCCACGCACTCCGACGATATCTGTGCCATCCTCTACACCTCAGGCACCACGGGGCGGCCCAAGGGTGCCCAATTGAGCCACGGCAACCTAGCGGCTAATGCTCAAGCCGGAATCACCTTGATGCGAATTACCGAGGCGGACCGGGGGTTTTGTATTCTGCCGTTGTTTCATGCCTTTGCCTTCACCTGTGCCTTGGTCATCATCCCCAGTGTGGGCGGTACGGCGGTCTTGGCGGCGAAATTTGCGCCCCGTCAATTGATGCAACAACTGATGGACCCGGATTTAACAATTCTCCTGGCAGTACCCAGCTTGCTCGCGACCTTGCTGAAATTCCCGCCGACCTTCAAGTTTGGGGCCAAGTTCCGCTGTATTCTCTGTGGTGGGGCCGCTCTATTCCCCGCTCTGGAAGACGCTTTTCGCCAACGCTTCCAGGTCCCGGTCCTCCAGGGCTACGGGGCCACGGAATGTTCGCCGCTCGCCGCCTGTAATCCGCTCTATGGTCTCCAGAAACCCGGTTCGATCGGACCCGCCATGCCCGAGGGCCACGAACTCGCCATCATGGACCCAGACCAAGAGCGGTTTTTAGATGTAGGTGAAATTGGGGAGTTGGTGGTGCGCGGTCCCCATGTCTTCCACGGCTACCTCAATCAACCCGAGGCGACGGCGAAGACGTTCACCCGTCAGGGTTGGTTACGGACGGGGGACTTGGCGCGGCGGGATGCGGACGATTATTTCTTTGTGGTGGACCGGATTAAAGACATGATTAACGTCTCCGGTGAGAAAGTCTTCTCTTCTGAAGTAGAACTCATCCTCCAGAGCTACCCCGGCATCCAGGAAAGTGCAGTGGTCGGGGCACCGGACCCCGGTAAGGGCGAGGTCGTCGTGGCCTATGTGACCTTGACGGATAAGGAACTCGCTACAAACCCCGAGGCTAAAGCTCAGTTCGTGGACCAGCTCCTCCAGTACTGCCGCACCCAACTCGCCCAATTCAAAGTCCCGCGCCAGATTGAGATCCTGGAGGACTTCCCCCGCTCTGCCGCCGGGAAAATCCTCAAACGGGTCCTCCGCCAACAACTCGCTCCCTCCTAAGCCCCGGACCTCCCTAAGCGGGAGGTAGGTCAAATTTGGTCGGATAACCAAGACGGGTACCATATCAGGCTCTAACCCCGGGGCGTTGACTCGGCATGTTATATTGCCACACTGTTCTGGGGACTCGACGACCTGGATTGCCGGGTTGAATACCTAAGCTGTTGTGTTAGACCTCTTGCATAAACTTTCAACTGGGTGGGTCAGAATTTAAGGGTCTGCAAACCCTGGACCAGCCAGCGATTAAAGTTGCGCGGGTCACTCTCCATCGGACGATGACGACCCCGAAAAAGCGTCAGGTGTGCAGTGGGGATGGCGCGGGTAAATTGCCGTAGAGCTGTGGGCGGAGCAATGTGGTCAAAATGACCGCCCCCGACCCAGACGGGCATAGTCAGGTGTTGATAGTTACTCTGCCAGTCCCTGAGTTCAGGCCAGACTTGGCGCAGAGTTGTCGGGTCTTCTTCCAGACTTAGGCGAGCCATCGGACTGCGTAGTAACGGCTTAATGGGTCGGCGCAACCGCGCCAAGCTATCTAGGGGCCAACCCAGCATCCAGTCGTAAAAATGGCGCGTGAAAGGCGGGATCATCACCGCCGGACAAACCAGAAATAGGCCCGCCACGGGATACACTCGCATCAGTTCAATTGCTACCACGCCACCTAAGGAGTAGCCCACTACGGCTTGGGGCTGTTGGCAGAGGATAGGTGCCAACTGTTCTACGCAACTCGCCAGGGTGCAGGGTCCCGGCGAGCGGCCGTGACCGGGTAAATCTACCGTTGCCACTCGGTAGCCCTGCTGGGTGAGGTACCGACTTTGGGGTTGCCAGCACCCGTGGTTAGAGGCAGCCCCGTGGATCAAGAGGACTAAGGGACCCGCCCCATGGACTTGATAGTTCAACATCAAGCGTTGAGTTTCATGTCCCGGAGGGCATTGACATCAATCTCAATCGCTGGACCCATACTGCTCTTGATGTGGACCGTGCGCCAGAAACGACCCTTAGCCCCAGGAGGTTTGGCCCGGTCAATGGTCTCTTGAAGAGCTTTGGCATTCTCTAGGAGAAAAGAGACAGAAAAACTAATTTTCCCAAAGGGCACATGAACAATCCCGGTACGGTCGGCCCGGAATTCGAGTTTCCCGGCCTTAAATTCGGCAATAGCTTCAGCTAGGTTTGCTGTCACTGTCCCGGCCTTGGGGTTGGGCATCAGACCCTTGGGACCCAGGAGTTTCCCGAGTCGGGCTACCTTGGGCATGATATCGGGGGTGGCAATAAGCAGGTCAAATTCTAAGAAGCCCGCCTGAATACGCTCGATCAATTCCTCAGAACCGACAATATCCGCCCCGGCTTGCTCGGCGACTTTGACCCGTTCGCCCTGGGTGAGAACGGCAATCCGTTTGGTCTTACCCACCCCACGGGGTAGGGTGACAGTGGTGCGGATCTGTTGGTCGGCGTACTTGGGATTGATTCCTAGCCGGGCCTGAAATTCGGTGGTCTCGTCGAACTTGGTCGAGGCGAGACTCTTCATTAATTCAATTGCCTCTTGGGGCGCATACATTGTCTCTCTCTCTACCTGCCGTTGCAGGCCCAAGACGCGCTTGGAAATCTTAGCCATGGGGTCCTCCTGTGGTGCAGACGTACCTATTGAACAGGCACTCCCACTGTGGGTTGCTGGTCTATCTTGGCACCCGTTCCCCTCGTCGGCAAGCTCACGCTTACATCTTGCCGTGGGCCATCACTTCTTGGAGATGGTGGCGGACTTCTTGGGCTTGGGCAAGTTCATGTTGTTTCAACTTCTGAAAAAGCTCGACACAGGGCTGGGACTGCATCGCCTCAGCGTCTTGAATGTACATGTCGTAGGCTTTGATAGCTTCGGCTTTGTTGTGCAGGACCGTGAGGAGGTCGTATTCTAGGTCGCTGATTGCGCCATTGGGCATCGTGGTCATGGTGGTTTCCGTTAAGGCCAATCCCAATGTCCCCCATCGCAGCAGGCCCTATCCTCTATCCCAGGGTCAACGTCTCCTCCGTTCAAGTAGTGTAGAAAACTCCGGTGCCATGATGGAAGGGTGTGGCATAATCAGCCCAGGTATGAGACCGGCATGTTACCTTACCAACTGATCACCACCAATGCTCAGCTAAAAGCCCACTTACCCCAGTGGCGCGCTACCCCGGTCCTCGCCATGGATACGGAGATTGCCCACGCCCATCAGGTGCCCAGCCGCAAACAATGCGTCTCGTTGGTTCAACTGTGGGACGGTAGTCACGAGCAGATCTGGCTGATTGATAACTTCACCGTGGACCTAGAGCCTTTTATTCAACAGGTGATGATGGAACCCCTCGTCACCAAATTATTTCACGATGCCCCCCACGACCTCAGGATGTTGCGTTGTCCGCGCCGCGCCCGCTCCGTAGTCTGTACTTTCGCCATGGCTAAAAGCCGCCTCCAACCGCGTTGTTCCCTCAAAGAATTGAGTTTGAACCTGCTCGGTCTACCCCTAGACAAGCAGTATCAGATGAGCAATTGGGCCAGCCGTCCCCTCAGCCCAGAACAGTTGTATTACGCCGCCCTGGATAGCTGGGTAACTTACCACGTCTGGACTAAGCTCAGTGCGATACCTGTCCCCACACCCCTAGCCGCTCTATGACGATGACGCAATCCCACACGGCAGTCCAGTTACGGATTACTCACCTTGTCCTAGGGGAGGGCCTGATGGCTGGGGAGTTGACTGCGGGTACTTTTCAGTGGACCTTCCAATGGCATTTCCGGCGGGTGGCCTTGCACCTACACCCTACCCGGGGCCGTGCCCTCGTTGCTGAACCCCTCCAACGCTTCCTAGAACAGCAGGACTACAGCCTAGAAGTGGGTGAGGTCTATACCTTTACCCTCAGGACCCAGCTCTAGGCTAGAGTCGAACATGATCCCTTACTGGCGGTGGGTATGACCCTTCACGAACAACTCCAAGACCCCGATTTGGGCACCCGTATCCGGGCCATCAATGCCATCCGTGCCCTACCTGCTACCGAGGCCGTGCCCCTTTTGGCCCTTGCGCTCAACGATGTCAATACCCGTGTGCGCTACAGTGCGGCGAGTATGTTAGGCACTAAGTCTACCCCCCAATCCCTTCAATTACTACTGACTGCCCTACAGGAGGACCCAGAATTCGATGTGCGGGCGGCGGCGGCGGCGGCCCTAGGCGATCTGAAGGACCCGGTGGCTTTCCCAGCGTTAATCCAGGCTTACCAGCGCGACCGTGAGGAGATGGTGCGTTTTAGTATTGTCGCGGCCTTGGGCGAACTCGGCGACCCCCGTGGTTTAGAGTTACTGACCCTGGCCTTGTCCCAGGGTGGGCTCCAGGAAGAAGCCGCGCTGATGGCCCTAGGTCAACTTGCGCTCCCAGAAGTCATCCCTTACCTAACGACTTATCTGACTCATCCCGATTGGCAGTTGCGGTTGCGAGCTGTCCAAGCTCTTGGCGCAATGGGAACGGAGGCTAGCCTAGCTCCCCTGCAGGAGCTTAAAGATGATAACCCCACGGTACAGCAGGCACTCCAGATCACGAACCCGATGCCTTAATTCGATTAGTAAGTATTTGCATCAGGATGAATACATTCTCATATCATTCCTTGTCTGCCCGCTCCAGAGCCGCCGTGTTAGGTACCGTCTCATCCTTGAGGACTACCACGCCATAGATGCGGTCATAGAGAGCTTGCCAGGGCAGACGGCGGACCAGCGGACCCAGGAAAATAGTAGCTAACAACAGAACCGCGCTCACCATCACAATCGAAGGTCCTGAGGGAATATCCAAGTAGAAGCTAATGTACAGCCCAACAATACTGGAGACCACTCCCAACCCCATCGCCACTTTTATCATCGTTGCGAAACGTTTGGTAATGAGATAGGCTGTCGCGCCTGGAATAATCATTAGGGCAATCGTCAAGACCACCCCCACCGCCTGCATGGAGGCCACCACCGTCAGCGAGATGAGTGCCATCAATGTATAGTGGAGCCGATTAGCGGGTAAACCCACCGCCTCGGTCCACAACGGGTCGAAACTACGTAAGACCAACTGCCGAAAGAGGACATAAACAATCACTAGGGCCACCACCCCAATCCCCAAGCTGGTAAAAAGATCAGGGTAAGTAATCCCCAAAATATTTCCGTACAAAAACTCATTAAGATCAACTTTCTTGGTCTTCTGGATCTCGGTAATCAGGATAATCCCCAGGGAGAAAAAGACCGCCATTACAATCCCCATGGCGGCATCCTCCTTAATCCGCGTCTTAAGTTGCAACCAACTCAAGGCCAGGGTCGCCAGCACCCCCGAGAGAAACCCGCCGACAAAAATATTCAGCGAGAGCAAAAAGGCAATCGCTACCCCAGGAATCACTGAATTCGAGACCACCAGCCCCAGCAACGAGAGCCGACGCACAATCAAAAAGGAACCCGTCACCGCGCAGAGGGTCCCGACAATCAAAGCTGAGGCAAAAGCCCGCAGGATAAACTCAAAGGAGAAAGGTTCAGCCAGGAAATTCCAAGCTTTTAAGACCACTTGCCACAGATCAAACATCGTTACCTCCTTTAGACCAGTGCAACCTGACCCGCATAGGCCCGGTTGAGGTTTTCTGAATTAAAAACTTGGTCGCGCTCCCCGAAGGCTACGAGATTTTTACGCAACAAGAGGATGTCATCGTACCGTTTGACTACTTGGCCTAGGTCATGGTTGACCACCAGAACTGATTTACCCTCTGCCCGCAATTCATCAAAAATATTCAGAATCACCTGCTCCGTGGTTTGGTCCACCCCCACCAGCGGTTCATCCAGTAAATATAAATCCACGGCTTGCACTAGAGAACGCGCCAAAAATACTCGCTGTTGTTGACCGCCCGAGAGCTCCCCGATGCGCCCCTGACTGAACTCCGCCATGCGGACCCGGTTGAGGGCTTCATTCACTAAGGTGTAATGTTTCTCTTGCAGATTCTCCGAGAGCTTGAGGTAGGGCGTGAGTCCCATCAAGACGACATCCTGGACCGTGGCAGGGAAATCCCAGTCAATGCTGGCCCGTTGCGGAATATAGGCTACCCGCTGCCGTTGCGGTAAAAGGGGCTTGCCCTTGAGGAGGACTTGACCCCCGCTCAGCGGGACTAGACCCAGCATGGCCTTGATGAGCGTACTCTTGCCCGCCCCATTGGGACCGATGATCCCGACCACGCGCTGCCGAGGAATGGTAAAACTGATGTCGTCGAGGGCAATATTCTCCCCGTACCGGACCGAAAGATGCTCAACTTGGAGCATAACCACCCCTGAACAGAGTAAATCTACACACATCTTAAGGGAATTCACTGATCCCCGGCTCAAACATGAAAAAATAGTGAACTACTGTTTAGGAAAATTGAGCAGTTTAGCGCGGGTTTGGGGGTCGAGACGGTCGCCCAGGGTGCGGCCTTTGCGGGAGGTGTGGCTGGTCTGGTGTTCCTCGCGTTCGCGCCTGGCCCGTTGCACTTCTTGACCCAGCCGTTCGGCGGAGAGGACATGGGCACCCTGGGCCTCCACCAAAATCCGTTGGGCACGGTCTGAAGTCGCGACCAAAAGCCGTTCACAGCCAGCCCGTAACAATGCATAGGAGCGTTGTTCAATAAAGGTATCGGCGGTCTGCATTGCGGCGGTGAAATAGATTTCTACCCCGTTGACCACTTGACCCGAGACCAGCCCCTCTGTGCCGTAAGCATCGAAGACCAACATCACGACCCAAGCCCGGTAATGGCTGAAATCCACCAAGTCCTTGACTAGCCGCTCCCTGGCTCCCTCCAAGTCTCCCCGGTCGCGCAGCTTCACTAACTTGGGCCACGCCCCAATGATGTTGTATCCATCCACTAACAGGACCGGAGCCATCATTCATGTTAAGAAACAATAACTAAATTGTGGCATACCTCACCGCTCGTCAGGGTGGCAAGCGGAGGGCTGTACTTTGAGGTTCTTTTTGCTCATCTATAAATCCCCGGCTTTCAGGGGAAGGGTATAATCGTCTCGCTTTAGATAGACAGGATCGCGGTCATGGGCGTTAATTTAGTCAATTTGGTGGGACGGGCGGGGCGAGACCCGGAGATGCGGTTTGTCGGTTCCGGGGAGAACTACCGGGCCGTCTGTAACTTGACCTTGGCGGTTAACCGGCAACGGCGCAAAAGTGAGATGAGCGAACCAGACTGGTTCAACCTGGAGATCTGGGGCAAGACCGCTGAGGTTGCCGGGAATTATGTCAAAAAGGGCAGTCTGATCGGGGTCTCCGGCTCGCTCGTCTTCAGCCGTTGGCAAGACAAGACCTCTGGGGATAATCGCGAACGGCCTTTGATTCGGGTGGATACGCTAGATCTACTCGGGAGTAAGCGCGATGAGGGCGGGGGTGATGCGCCGGACTTCAGTGGCGAAGGGGAGTTTTGATGCCGTGGTGGTTGCTTTTGGGCCTGGGATTGGCCCTACCGGGTCTAGCGCAACCGATCACTGCCACCCGACCCCTCACTGCTACCCGTTACTTTCTGTTGCGGGCGGACGGTGAAGCCTTTAAAGATAGTCAGAAGAAGCCCGTGGCCTCCCTCACCCAGGGCCGCTACACCAGTCGCCTGCTGCCTAGTATCGTCCGTCGGGGGTCCAGTATTGCCCTGGGACTGACCTTGACCGCTGTGGACCGGACCCATCATCTGAGTCAAGATCGTCAAGTTGTCACCCTGGAAGTAGACGGGACCGCCCTGCCCTTCCCGGCGACCTACGATAGTTTCTCCTACCGCAGTGCGGACGGGACCACCGAGAATCTGCACTTGACGCTGCAAAAAACAGCCCTGACCCGTATCCTTGCGGCCCAGGAAGTCGTCCTCAAAACGCGGCTTGATTCGCGGGTGTTGGCAGTCTTAGGCGAGTGTGCGACGACAGTTGCCGGGTCAGCCAAACAACGTTCCTGCGGCAATCCTTACTCGGGGTTGGTCCTCCGTGGACCGGACCTTAAACGTTTACAAACCCTGCTCACACCCTAGGAACCATGCACACCGAGCGCAAACAAGCCCACCTCGATATCGTGCTCCAGGAGAATGTCCAGGCCAAGGGCGTGACTACGGGCTTTGAGCGGTACTTTTTTGACCATGTGGCCCTGCCGGAGTTGCACCTGGATCAGATTGACCTCGGGCTGACCTTGTGGGGACGGACGCTCAAGGCTCCTTTTTTAATCAGTAGTATGACCGGGGGAACGGAATCTGCCCGCGCCATCAATTTGCACCTAGCCGAGGCGGCTCAGGCCCTGGGGGTGGCGATGGGCGTGGGGTCGCAACGGGCGGCTCTGGCGGCGGGACAGTTGAGTGATACCTACCAAGTGCGCCGCGTCGCCCCGGATATTTTACTTTTTGCAAATTTTGGCGCGGTCCAGCTTAACGAGGGCTACGGACTACGGGAGGCGGAGCGGGCGGTGGGCATGATTGAGGCCGATGCGCTGATCCTGCATCTCAATCCCCTGCAAGAAGCGGTCCAACCGGGCGGAGACTGTGATTGGCGGGGGCTCTACGGGCGTATTGAGCAGTTGGTCCGGCAGTTGCCGGTCCCGGTGATCGTCAAAGAGGTCGGTAATGGCATTGGCGTAGGGGTGGCCCGTCGCTTAGTGGAATGTGGGGTGAGCGCGGTGGATGTGGCGGGGGCCGGAGGGACGAGTTGGAGTGAGGTGGAGGCCCACCGTCAATCGGACCCCTTACGGAAACGGGTGGCTCACGCCTTTGCAGGGTGGGGATTGCCCACGGCTCTCGCGGTCGAGACGGTTTGTCAGGCATTACCAGGATTTCCCGTGTTTGCCAGCGGCGGGATTCAAGACGGGGTAGAGGCGGGGAAGGCGTTGGCGTTGGGGGCGGTGTTGGTGGGGAGTGCCGCGCCATTATTGGGTCCGGCGACGGTGACAGCGGCGGCGGTCTATGAGAAGTTCCGGGCCTATCAAGAGGAATTACGGGTGGTTTGTTTTTGTACGGGTTCTCAGGATTTGGCTAGTCTGCGGCGGGCTACGTTGCGGCGGGTGGCTAACTGGGAAGTATTACGGGGTAGCGAGTAATTACGCTGCTTGTTAGGAGGTTATAGAGATGATGCGGCAGATGCGTTCTTTTGTACTCAAGCTCTCCTTGTGTTTAGGGTTGGTAGCTAGTCCGGTGCAGGCACAGACTAGTCCTCAGTTGCTAGAACAAGGTAAGGCGGCCTATGCAGCCGGAGATTTTAGTAAGGCTGAACGGATGTTTAGTGAAGCTCTAGGTCTCGCTCCTAAGAATGCTGGTGCCTACAATAGCCGTGGTCTTGCTCGTGCTAATTTGGGCGATACGCAGGGCGCAATTACAGACTTCACGCAGGCTATCAAGTTTGAGCCCAACTATGCAGAGGCTTATATGAACCGTGGCGTTATCCATGGTGAATTAGGTGATACGCCGGGTGCGATGGCAGACTACGCCCAAGCGATTAAGCTCAAGCCTGACTATGCCACTGCTTACTACAATCGTGGACATGACCGTGCGGCTTTAAGTGATACAGAGGGCGCGATTGAAGACTATACTCAAGCGATTAAATTCAAGCCCAACTATGCCAATGCCCACAACAACCGTGGGGATGCTCGTGCCGCGCTAGGCGACAAGCAGGGCGCAACGAAAGTTTTACACAAGCACTGAAGCTCAAGCCCAATCTTGGTGAAGCCCACTATAACCGTGGTCGTGCTCGGGCTACCTTAGGCGATAAAGAGGGTGCGATTGCTGATTTTCAAGCTGCTAAGAAGATCTATCTCAAGAACGGTCAGATGGAGTTTTATCAAGACGCAGTGGACCGATTGAAAGAACTGGAGGCGACGGAAAGTCCTCAAGTTATGGGGGCTGAGGCTTTTGCCTTATCTACACCGCGCATTCTTGAAATGAACGAGCGTATTGAGAATCGCAATTTCTTCCCTGGGTCTAAGGTAATATTGCTCAATTAATATAGCAAGTAGGCTGAGATAGCCCTGCATCAAAATAAATAAATAATGATTTAGTAAATTGGAAACTATGTCTATCTCCCCACTGTGCTCAATCCCTAAGCATCTAAGTGGGTCGGCTTGATTAAACGGTAACGTTCAACACGATAGCCCTGCTCTTCAACGGAGTGGGGTTGGCATAAACACAGACCCGAAAGGGGGCGGGGCTCTCTGACAGTCCTCCTTAAGCCAAATCCTTAATCCCAAAGACAACCATAAACAAGAGCAGACCGCTCAGAAAGACTGAGACCAGAATAAAGCTGTAGATGAAGTTACGTTCGTGGGTTGCCATGGGATACTCCTGTCTGTCTTTAAATTTACTAATTAAACCGATGAACTAGTCCCTGTCGGAGGGCGGGAATTCAAGGGCAATCGCGCCGAGGTGACCGCGCCGATAATCTTGAAGTAGCTGTTCGCCCGCTTTTTTCGTGAGATCTTGGTGATGGAGTTGGGCGTGTTGGGCGAGCCATTGTTCCCCGGTGAGTCCCTGGGGCTCGAAATGATAACGGGTCTCAAGACGCTCGGGAATGATGGGGAGGAGTAGGTCGAAGGCCCGGGCCGCCACTTGTTCGACACTGTAGCCCAGCGAACCAATATCGTCACAGATCGCTAGTTTCATCGCCGCTTCTTGGTCATTGAACTTGACGGGCATAATACCAGGGCTATCGAGTAACTCGATTTCACTGGCAACTCGCACCCAATGGACTTGGCGCGTCACCCCCGGTTTGGCAGCACTGGCAACCGCCCGTTTACCCACTAGCCGATTGATTAAGGCCGACTTACCAACATTAGGGAAGCCAATCACCGCCGCGCGGACTGGGCGGGCTAGCATCCCGCGTCCCGCCCGCCGCGCATTCACCCGTTGGTAGGCTGCTTGACTCGCCTTGAGTAGATCGCGCACTCCTTCGCCTGTCTTAGCGTTGGTGATGACCACGGTGGGATACTCAATCTGGAGATAGATCTGCCACGACCGTAGAAGACGCGGCGGCACCATGTCAGAGCGATTTAGGACGACAACGCGCTCCCGGTCCTTGATGAGTTCCGCCCGGTCAGGATGCTGGCAACTCTGGGGAATCCGGGCATCAAGGACCTCAAAGACCAAATCTACTTGTCTGAGTTGTTCCTGTAACTGGCGGCGGGCACGGGCAACGTGACCGGGGTACCACTGGATCTGGTTAGTGCTCATGGTTCCTAGGAAAAGGGGGATGAGTCACCCCATCCCCCCAGTATGTCGCAGTCGTTTACTTGACTTCAGTGAAGTCCGCGTCAATCACGTCATCACCGCCGGGACCCGCCGGACCCGCGCCGCCCTCGGGGGGATTCTGCTGGTACATCCGGGTGGATAGGGCATAGATGGCCTGTTGGAGTTCTTCCTTCAGGGGCTTAACCCGGTCCATCTGACCACTGACTAAGACATCGCGCAGGTCCTTGACTAACCCCTCAATTTTTGACTTCTCCTCGGCTTCGACTTTATCGCCGAAGTCCTTGAGTTGCCGTTCAGCGGTGAAGACCAAGGCATCGGCTTCGTTGCGGAGGTCTACTTCTTCACGACGGGCTTTGTCGGTGGCGGAGTTGCGTTCTGCGTCGCTCACCATCCGCTCAACTTCGTTCTTATCGAGGGTAGAGGCCCCGGTGATGGTGATGGTCTGAGCCTTGTTGGAAGCCTTGTCACGGGCGGTGACGCTCAGGATGCCGTTGGCATCAATATCGAAGGTAACTTCGACTTGAGGCACGCCACGGGGAGCCGGCGGGATACCTTCCAACCGGAACCGACCCAGGGACTTGTTGTCGTTCGCCATCTCCCGTTCACCCTGGACCACGTGAATCTCCACGGAGGTCTGTCCATCGGCGGCGGTGGAGAAGGTTTCGGACTTCTTGGTGGGGATAGTGGTGTTGCGGTTGATGAGCTTGGTGCCGATCCCGCCCAGGGTTTCAACGCCCAGGGAGAGCGGGGTCACATCCAACAGCAGGATATCCTTCACCTCGCCCGACAAGACCCCAGCTTGAATTGCCGCACCGACCGCGACCACTTCATCGGGGTTGACCGTCTGGTTGGGTTCTTTACCCGTGATGCGCTTGACGATCTCTTTGATGGCGGGAATCCGGGTGGAACCGCCGACCAAGACCACTTCATCAATATCAGAAGCCTTCAAACCTGCATCATTAATGGCCTGGACCACAGGATTACGGCACCGCTCAATCAGGCTGGCGCAAATATTCTCGAACTGCCCACGGGTGAGCTTGAGTTCGAGGTGCTTGGGTCCCTCGGCGGTGGCGGTGATAAAAGGTAGGTTAATCGTGGTCTCGGTGACGGAAGAAAGCTCGATTTTGGCTTTCTCTGCCGCTTCGGTCAGCCGTTGGAGGGCCTGACGGTCGTTGCGGAGGTCAATGCCTTCGAGCTTCTTGAATTCACTCGACATCCAGTCCACGATGTATTGGTCAAAGTCGTCCCCGCCTAGGTGGGTGTCCCCGGAGGTGGACTTAACCTCAAATACCCCGTCATCCACATCCAGGACCGATACGTCAAAGGTCCCGCCCCCGAGGTCAAATACGAGGATGGTCTCACTACCTTTTTTGTCGAGTCCGTAGGCTAAAGCGGCGGCGGTGGGTTCGTTGATGATCCGCAATACGTCAATCCCAGCAATTTTGCCCGCATCTTTGGTGGCCTGCCGTTGGGCATCGTTGAAGTAGGCGGGGACAGTGATCACCGCTGCGGTAACTTTTTCGCCTAGGTAGGTGCTGGCATCATCAATTAATTTACGCAGGACCATGGCGGCGATCTCTTCCGGGGCCATTTCTTTGCCCGCCAAAGGACTGCTCAGTTTGACATTGCCATTACGGTCTTCGAGGACTTTATAAGGGACACGCTTGGCCTCTTCATTGACCTCACCAAACTTGCGCCCGATGAACCGTTTAACGGAGTAAAAAGTATTTTCAGCGTTTAGGACGGCTTGCCGACGGGCAATTTGTCCCACTGGACGCTCACTGTTCTTGGTGAAGGCCACTACCGAAGGCGTGGTCCGATTGCCCTCCGCGTTGGCAACCACCGTGGGTTGGCCCCCTTCGAGGACAGCTACCACCGAATTTGTTGTCCCCAGGTCAATGCCGACTACTTTTGCCATAGGTGTGCACCTCGTCCATGCGTGTTGGTCCCTGTTTCCAGGATACAGGCTGGCAGAATGAAAGCGTTGCCCTGAGTCGGCAAGCTCCAGGTTCCGGCCCGTTCCCTATATCTTAAACATATGAGTCAGTCTTTAGCAAGTCAATTGAGTAGCTTGCCACAGGCTTGTAGTTGGCGGGCTTCTTCGAGGAGAGCCACCACGAATTCACGGGCTTGTTGGGCGGAGTGGCCCCCGGCGAGTTGGGCCAATTCTTCGGTGCGGTCCCCTAGGTTTTCTAGGGCATCCACACTGACTTGGGTCTGGTCGTTGGTCACGGTTTTGCGGACCCGCCAGTGGGTATTCGCCATGGCTGCCACGAGGGGTTGGTGGGTGACACAGAGGACCTGACGTTCACGGGCCAAGGTTAAAAGGTGGACGGCCACAGCTTGGGCGACTTTACCGGAGACCCCGACATCAATTTCGTCAAAAATCAAGGTCGGGATAGCAGCCCCCAGCGTAACTTTGAGGGCCAACAGGAACCGGGCCATCTCACCCCCAGAGGCAACGCTTTTGAGGGGGGCGGGAGGTTGACCAGGGTTGGTGGTGAGTAAGTAGTTGATACGCTCCTGTCCATCAGGGCGCGGTGCAGTAGGCGTGAACTCGACGAGGAAACGGGCCTTTGCCATGCCCAGGGGGGCTAGGGACGCCCCCAATTGTTGTTCGAGTTGCAGGGCAGCTTGGCGGCGGCGTTGGCTCAAATGCTCACAAACTTGTTGGAGGGCTTGCAGAGTTTGGTCTACTTCGGTTTGGTATTGGGTGACGGGACTCGTGCCCTTGAGTTGTTGCCACTGCTGCTGGATGCGCTGTTGGTGGGCAATCACATCGGCAAGAGTCGGGCCATATTTCTGACAAATCTTTTTGAGGTCGCGCAGCCGTTGTTCGACTTGGGCCAAGCGGTCGGGGTCGGCTTCGAGTTGGTCGGTGTAGTGCTTGACTTGGCGGGCACATTCTTCGACTTGGACTAAGGCTTGACTGCTGAGTTCCACCAGCGGACCCAACTCGGGGTCATGGGTGCTCATCGCGGTCAAATAGCGTTGCACCTGGGTTAGCTGGTCCTGGATCGCTGGGTTATTGCGGTACAGGAGACCATAAACCATTTGCCCGTGCTGGGTCAGTTCGACCGTGTGCAGGAGGCGTTCTTGCTCCGCCTGTAAGTCTTCTTCTTCCTGGGGATCGCTGACCTTGGCCTGCTTGAGTTCCTGGTATTGCTGGCGCAGCAGGTCTTTTTGGCTCTGGTCCTGCTGCTGTTGTTGTTGGGCTTGATTCAGGCGAGTTTTGGCCTGTTGCCAGTCTTCGTAATGGGCGCGGACTTGGACTAAAAGGGACTCACTCTGGGCAAAACGGTCAAGTAAAGCAAGCTGAAATTCCGGTTGTTGTAAGGTCGAGGTCTGACCCTGGGCGGTGAAATCAATTAGGATTTCTCGCAACTGCTGGACGATATGCTGATTGACCAAAACTCCATTTACTCGCGAGCGACTGGCGCGGGCGGAGACTTCCCGGCTGATGACCAATTCATCCGAGGGGTCTAGTTCCTGCTGAGTCAACCACTGTTCTAGGGCGGGACTCGTCGTAAACGTCGCCTCAAGGGTGGCCTTGGTCGCACCGGGCCGGATCACCGTCGCTGTCAGTTTCCCACCCAGTACCCCGTCTACCGCATCCAGCAGGATCGACTTACCCGCCCCGGTCTCCCCAGTCAAAACGGTTAAGCCCTGTTGGAAATGTAGATCCAGACGGTTGACCAGGATGAAATTCTCAATCGTAAGCCGCTTGAGCATACCCCCCATTCTAAGGGGCAACCCCCGACCTCAAGTTCCCAAAGCGGTGCGGTACTTCAGAATTTGCCCTTGTCACCCTTGCTCCATTGTGATATCTCAATAAGGAAAGGGATTGCCCGTGTGCTCGTCGCAGCCTACCCATACCAGAAGCCATGCTAACCAACGACCTCGCCCGACCTGTTCAAGAGCTTTTTGCAACCCGGAGGACCGCCCCTCTCATCCTTGACGTACGCCGAACCGAGGCTTTTGAGGCAGCAGACCGGATCATCGCCTGTGCCCAACGGGGCGCACCTGAACAGCTTGAGCAATGGGCTACAACCTTATCCCCGGTCCAAGCGGTAGTGGTCTACTGTGTGCATGGTGGGCAGGTGAGCCAAACCGTAGCGCAGACCCTACGCGCCAAAGGTATCGCAGCCCATTACTTGAAAGGCGGGATTACGGCTTGGCAAGAGGCGGGTAGACCCACAGTGCGGAAACACGAGTACATCCGTACTTCAGGAACTAAACCAACGCTCTGGGTGACGCGGGAACGCCCCAAAATTGACCGAGTTGCCTGTCCTTGGTTGATCCGTCGTTTCATTGACCGCCAAGCTGAATTTCTCTACGTACCCACGGCTGAAGTATTAACGGTGGCTGCCACTACTGGGGCAATACCCTTTGATATTCCGGGTGTGCATTTCTCCCATGAAGGCGATTTGTGTAGTTTTGATAGCTTCATCCGACATTTCGAT
Source organism: Candidatus Cyanaurora vandensis (assembly GCF_013285555.1). GTDB lineage: Bacteria > Cyanobacteriota > Cyanobacteriia > Gloeobacterales > Anthocerotibacteraceae > Cyanaurora > Cyanaurora vandensis. The sequence goes on from NZ_JAAXLT010000216.1 coordinate 41,009, forward strand.
TTAGTAGACCCGCCCTTACAGCAATTAGCCCGGATTGTGCGCGGAGCCGACACCTCCCGCCACGACCTCACCCCCCAATCCCCCGGACTCTTCGCCCTTGCGTTGGGTCTCGCCGCTGTGTTTGAAGATGACCAAGAAGTTTTACAGCATGGTCTAGTCCTGTACGACGCGCTGTACGCTTGGTGCGGTGAGTGTCAAGCCGAGACGCACAACTGGCCCCCGTCCTAACGTTGATTCTTAATGCGAGCTAATCCTTGCTGAAGAGTCCACTTAAAAAACCGCCGTCTTTTTTGACTTTTTCGCTGCGGAGTTTGGCGAGTTTCTCTAGTAGGTCGCGTTCTTCGCCGCTCAACTTGGTGGGGATCGCTACTTTTACGGTCAGATAATGATCGCCGCGCCGCGCTAGGTTGTTAAGTCGGGGCACGCCCTTACCACGTAGGGTGATGATGGTTCCGGGTTGAGTACCGGCTGGGATGTCTACTTCCTGCTCACTGTCAGTCGCCTCCAGGATAGGCACCGTGACCCGTGCCCCAAAGATGGCTTGGAGGTAGGAAACCGAGACTTCTGAACTAATATCCATCCCGTTGCGCTGGAAAATTGGGTGTTCCTCAATCGCAAGGTCCACGTAGAGGTCTCCGGCCGGTCCGCCACGCAGACCGGCGTTCCCTTCTCCTGAGACCCTGAGCCGATTCCCCTCATCCACACCGGGCGGGATGCTGACCTTGGTGGTCCGTTGGACTACCTGACGGCCTCGACCATTACAGGTAGTACAGGGGTCTTGGATCGTTTGACCCGTGCCACCGCAGGTGGGACAAGCCGCAACCTGGGTGAAAACGCCAAAGGGGGTGCGGGCGGCCTGTCGAACTTGACCTTGACCGTTACAGGTCCGGCAGGTGATGGGACCGCTGCCTGGTTTAGCCCCAGAACCCTTACAGGTCTTACAGGACTCCAGATGGTCGAACTGGACTTCCTTTTCACAACCAAAGGCTGATTCAACAAAACTCAAGGAGAGGTCCAACCGCAAATCATCCCCACGCACCGGACCCCGATTCGACCGTCCCTGCGCTCCACCAAAAATACTGCCAAAGGCTTCAAAAATATCGCCCACGGTCTCATAGCCCGCCGCCCCGCCGCCAGCCCCCGTTACCCCTGCTTCCCCATAGCGGTCATAGCGTGCTCGTTTCTCTTCGTCGGAGAGGACTTCATAGGCTTGGTTAATTTCTTTGAATAATTCTTCGGCTCCCGGGTCCTTGTTCACATCTGGGTGATACTTACGGGCTTGTTTGCGGTAACTCTGTTTGATTTCTTCTTGACTGGCGTTGCGGTTGACAGCCAACAAGTCGTAATAGTCACGCGCCATGGGCAATTCCAGTAGGGGTCAGGGCCTTGTATTAACTATTGTTACCCACAACGGCCTATCCAGCAACCACGCCCTAGCTACAATAGGCCGATGGCGACCCACCCTTGGCAGCAGCAACAGCACGTCCTTACCTGCGACCTGTTGGCCTCCTGGCCCCATGGTTTCTTCACCCGGAGCGTGGGCAATAACCCTACGCAGTGTGCCCGTCACTTGGGTTTGGCTGAGGGGTATGGTCTCCAGCAGATCCATGGTGCTGAGGTTCTCACCCCGGACCAACTCCCCGGTCAAGGGGACGCGCTCTTGAGTACCCAGGCGGGGATTTTAGTTTGTGTTGCCAGTGCGGATTGTGTCCCGGTCCTAGTCGCAGCAACCGGGGTCGTGGCTGCGGTCCATGCCGGTTGGCGCGGGACGGCCCAGGAGATTTTACCCAAGGTTCTCTATCGTTTTCAGCAATTGGGTGTAGATTTAGGAACTGTCCGGGTTGCCATCGGTCCCGCAATCAGTGAGCCGCGCTATCCCGTGGGTGAAGACGTCGCCCAAGCCGTCCTCCAGACCCTAGGCCAGACTCAGCCCACCACCCACCTTGATCTCAAAACCATCAACTGCGCCCAAGCCTTGGCTCAAGGCGTCCGCCCCGAAAATATTGCGGTCAGTCCCCTCTGCACTTACGACGAAAAAGACCTGTTCTTCTCCTACCGCCGCGATGGACGAACCGGGGTCCAACTCTCCGGGATTGCTTGCCCTTACGTAAATATCTAACTCTCCTGTCTAAGGGAGACTGCGGTTAATGCTGAGGGCTGAGAATTTAGTGTGAATTGGCGTAAGTCTTTATTGCTCTTTCTTTTCGGTCAAACCAATTATGAAATTACGGTGATAAACCTTAACTCATGTAGGGCCTAGGAGCCTATAACAGTACACTCTCGACCGTTGGATACGGTTAATTACGTAAGCTAAATACTGTATCTGTACGGTGGTTAACCTAGTTGAATGCTGGGTTAATAGATACAGAACTCCATAAGGTAACGTCCGCGATGCACTCCAGCAAGCTAGCCAGTTTAGGAGCCATTCTCCTCGGATCAGCTTTGGTCAACTTGACGAGCGTTCAAGCTCAAACACTGTTTTCTATCCCTCCTCAAGATATCTATGAGCAATGCACTAATCCCAGACTGGCTGAGAACCCAGTGCGGTACGAATTCTGCAATAACATCATCTTCCCCTACGTGTGTACTTATATTGCTGGTACAACCGGACTTATCACTGACCCGCTCCTTGCCCAGTGGGTAACGGATTGTGAAGTCTGGACGGATAAAGTTAGCTCCCCCCCGCCCGGTAAAGTCAGCTCGCCCCCGCCGGGCTAGGCATGACCATGAAGTGTCCCATGCAGCCCTGTTCTGCCACGTGGTCCTGGTGGGGATGGAACATATACATTCCTGGAAACCGATAGCTGAACTCCAGAATGTGCCGCTCTGCCGTCCCCATGGTGATGACATCGGCTTCAAGCTGGGGGGTCAGGGTCCGTCCGGTCGGGTAAACCTGGAACATATTGGCATGGAGATGGAAGGTCACTACCGGGTCCCACTCAATCATATTGAGTAAGTAAAGGCGGATCAGTTGGTTTTGGGCAATGGGAATGGGCTGGTCCCGGTAGACGTTGGGCAGCCCGTTGAAGGCGTAAAATTCGTTTTGCTGGTCTTCATTCACATCGTAGGCTCCCATCACCAGCACCAGTTCATCGGCAGGCGGGCGACCACCGGGCGGGTCAATGATGAAGAGTCCGTACAGCCCCTTCCCTACGTGCCGGGTAACTGGGGCGACATGGCAGTGATAGAGGTGGATGCCATAGGGTTCCGCATCGAACTCGTAGACCGTTGTTTTACCGTTACGCACCGGGCGCACCCCGTCCATCTCGGCCCGGTGGATGCCGTGAAAATGCATCGAGTGACTATGCCCGCCCTGATTCTGAAAAATGACCCGCACCCGTTCACCCGCTTGGACCCTGAGCGTCGGACCGGGGACGCGCCCATTGAAATTCCAACTGTTGAAAGTGACCACGGAGTTGAGTTGGAGGACCGAGGTCCCCGCCGTGATCTGGAACTCCCGCACGTTCCGTCCATTCTCCTGTTTGAGGATACCCTGGTCAAAGTCGCGGACTAGAGCTAGCGACGCGCCCTGGGGAACGGGGGGTACCCGCACGGCGGTAGGCCGGGTCAACCAAGCCGTTCCACCCGCCAACCCGGCGGCCCCGGCTAGACCACCGAGGAGCAGTGACCGTCGTTGCCATTTCATACGCCGTACTTTTGGAACCAGACGATGAGCCGTTGAAAGCCATCCTGGGCGGGTTTTTCACGGTAACTGGGACGATAATCGGCGTGAAAGCCGTGGGGAGCTTCAGGGTAGACCACGATTTCTGAGGGGTTATTGGCAGCTTTGATAGCCTTCTGCATCTGCTCCACATCACTCACCGGGATACCTTTGTCATCCCCGCCATACAGCCCGAGGACAGGGATGCGCAGGGCGGGTACGACTTCCAAGGGGTACTTGGGTTGTAGGGGTGTTGCCTCACCCACCAAACGTCCATACCAAGCCACGCCCGCCCGGACTCTGGGATTGTAGGCACTGTAGAGCCAGACGATGCGCCCACCCCAGCAGAAGCCCGTCACCGCCAGTCGGTCGCCGTTGGCTGTCCCCGTTTTGACGGCGTAGGCCACGGTTGCATCTAGGTCAGTCATGACTTGGGCATCGGGGACCTGTCGGACAATAGCTTGGATTTCATTAATATCTTTGAGCTTGGTCACATCACCCTGACGGGCGAAAAGCTCCGGGGCAATGGCGTAGTAACCCCGTTTGGCAAGCCGGCGACAGACATCGCGGATGTGCTCATGGACCCCAAAAATCTCCTGCACCACCAGCACCAACGGGAATGGCCCTAATCCTTCGGGCCGCGCTTGATAGGCGGGGATCTCACTATCACCCACGGGAATTTTAACCTCGCCCACCACTAGGCCCTGGGTATCTGTGGTGATAACCGACGCTGCCACGGGTAGTATGGCCTGGGAAAAACCCACTGTCAACGCTGTTACTATCACTTCCCGGCGTGACCATATATCCATTACTGAACTCCTGTGGCTTGCGTGACGATTTTACTCAGCTAAGACTTGTTTCTCAACCTAGAGCTATTTTAATAAAATAACTGCATCAACCGCGCCGTGCTGGTCCATGAGTCCTAGTTTGAAGTCCGTAGCGGTCAGATCCTGGTTAATAGGCGGAGACGAGGGCAAAGACCATGCTCACCCGATTCGGGTGATGCAGCGCGTCGAGGGTCGGGGGGGAGGCAGCAAAAATGGTTGCGCTGTTGCATGACGTAGTAGCGGACAGCGCGTGGACGTTGCAAGCTCTGCTCAAGGCGGGATTTTTGGCAGAAGTGGTGGCGGGTGTGGACGGCTTGACGAAACGTGCCGAGGCGGAAGGCAGCGAGGCCAGTTACGACCGCTTCATTGCCCGCGCCGCCCAGAACCCACGGTCGAAAATAGTAAAAATTGCCGATCTGGAGGACATGGATATTCGCCGCCGGCGAGAGGTGACCTCGTATACTATGTCCGGTCACGCAAACGAGCCTCCTTGATGTCTACCCCAAAAAAGATCCGTGTTGACGCTGAAGAAATCAAATACTTGGTCAACGGTGGTGAAGTATACGGTGTGTGGGCGGAGAAATCGCCTGCTCCCTGTGTGTTGGTTCGCTTAGGTAGGCAGGTGGAGTACAACCCGCCGAGTTCGCTGAACAAGCAGGAGTTGACTTACTGGAAGTTCGTCGGGTGCCGGGTGTTTTTCGCAGCTAGTTTCACGGACCTTGAACAGAACAAGGGGATAAGTTTAGGTGTACTGGAAACCGTCATCTTCTACCAATAAAGTCGAGAAGTTGAAGTGTGCTTTCCCTGCTGGGTTCAGCTAGCAGTAGGCTGGGTGGCGCGAGTTCTCTTTCTGGGTAAACCGTCTAAGTAAATTGGGTTGTATTTGAACTTCCCCTCATTTTCAGCAAAGAACTTACCAATGTCGGCTTCGGGCACGTCCACCCAAGTGCCATTGAGCATCTCAATACGTAGCTTCTGCACGGCATTCTACTCCCAGGGCCAAGTAAGGCAATTGTGGCATACTCTGACTGAGCAGGATGCTAGGCGGCTCAATAAGTATCTGCGGGCATGGCGGTTCCTCACTGATGCTTCATTATTATTGTGATTTTTGAAGCTGAGCTTTTAGCGTTAGATTGATGGTGAGCGGATCGCTGGGGATGCTGGCAGGTATGGGTTTGAGCACAATGCGTCGGAGAGCGAGGAGGGCGGCTTTGTCAATCGCCTTATCTCCTGAGGACTTAATAACTTTGGCATCAAAGAGCTTGCCGTCACGGGCAACACTGAACCCCACGCTCAGTTGAAAGGGCCGACTAACCCGGGGCGGCTGCCAATTACGGAGGACGGTCTCCCGCAGTTCAGTCAAGTAGTTGGCATCACGGCTGGTCACTGGGGCTGGGCCTACAGAGGGGATATTGAGGAGCGGACCAAAGGACATCCGACCCGTCATCATCGCCTCCGTCGTCGAGGCTGTGGGTAACGGAGGGAAGGGAGAACCGCTGAGAATACGGATCACTTTTTGGTCGAGGTCCGGGCTGCCGAAGGATTTGAGGATACGAGTGCCCTTGAGTTCGCCTTGACCATTGAGACGAACTTCTACTTCACCTTGGGTCTTGAGGGGGAGGAGCATGACTTTTTGGCGCACCCGTTCGCCAACTTTGGCCCAATAATCGTTGACCGTACGGGCGGGTGGAAAAGTAAGGCTAAATTGCAGGTCCGTGGTTGAGGGCAGGGGGGCAAAGGGCGCGAGTTGCTTGACCATTGCCAGCACTTGTCCATCGTAAACCGGGTCCCCGAAGGACTTAATCACCTGGAGGTCCTGGAGGTCCCCATTGGCTCTGAGGTCAAAGCGGAGAACACCCGGTTGATTGAACTGGGTGGACGGGAGGTTAGCGCGGATACGTTCACTGAGAGCTTGGGTGTAGTCGCGGATCGCGGGGGTGGCGGTCATGGCGACGGCGGGTCCATAGGCGAAATTCCCTAAAACCTCACCGTCGGCAGCCACTTGAGGGACGGGCGCAAAAGGGGCCAAATCTTCCATCAAGCGGCCCATCTGTAGGTCGGCCTCCTTACTGCCGAAGGAGCGCACAATCCGATAGCCCTTCAATTCTCCACCCCCACGGATACTGACCTCAATTTCACCAAGGGCCGTCAGGGGAACCCTGGCTAGATTCTGGCGGATGCGTTGGTCCAAGCGGTCAATGTAGTCCTTGAAAGTGGCGGGAGGTAGGTAACTCAATTCAAATTCAACTTGGGGGTAGGTAGACGGGAGGGGCGCGAAGGGAGCTAGGTTCTGGATTGCCGTCACCACCTGCGCGTCATAAGCCGGGTCGCCAAAGGATTGCTTGATGCGGACGGCTTGGAGTTGACCAGGACTCGTAATCGTTAAAATGACAATACCCTTTTGTTTAAATAACTCCGAGTTAGGTAAGGCTTTGATAATGCGGTTACTAACACTCTGCATGTAGGGCCGGAGGGCTTCACGGGTGGCATTTTGAGGGCCTTGACCGACAGCAGCGGTCAATTGATTCGCAACCAAGCGCACCTGTTGGTCTTGGATAGCAATACAGGCACTTTGACGACCCCGCTCCCGGTAGCGACACTCGGGCGGGGTTTCTAGGAAACAGATGTAGGTGAGCGGAGCCATGAGGTTACATTTTTCACTATCCGGGGTATGTTCTAGACCCAGCGCGTGACCGATTTCATGCATGAGAGTTGCCCGTAAGTCCAGTTCATCATTGACCACTAACCGATAGCGAGCTTGCGGCGGCGCGGCTCCAGCTTCCAAGAGAACGATTTTGTTAGCTAATTCATTCTTTTTGAGGGCCATGTTAATCTGCCCGACGCGCTGGCCCTGACCGGGCGTAAAGTAACCCGTGGTCAGAATGGCGGTCTCTTGATTCGCTTCGTCTAGGCTGAAACTGTCTACGGTTTCCACGAGGAGGTCGGCTTGCTGGGGGCTGTCCACGAGGACCAAAAACCCCAATTTCTCTAGCTCTTGAGCATCTGCCATACTCCGATTCTTGGTCAAGACCAGGGTGTAGAGAGTGTCCTGTGGTTTGGGAGGCAATTCGACGAGGAGGCGGTTCCAGTCTAAAACTCCCTGGCGTAGGGCCTGGAGAACTGGGTCGGGAACGGCTTGGGGACTGCCCTTGAGGACGGGATTGATATAGACCTTGATGGGAAAGTCCCCCGCATCCCAGGCTTGGACGGGTTGGACCGCTAACAGGAGCAATAGCGCATTAGCCAGTACAGAACGGCTAGACAGCATTGGTGAAACTCAAAAATACGTCCCTAGTGTAAACGAGGACTGGACAACCTTCGTAAAGATTTCAAGGCCATATTTTGATAGTTCAACGTTTTTAGCTTGCCTTGAGTTGGCATATGGACAAAGTAGGAATGAAACATCACCATGACTTTACATGGACGCAATAAGACCGCTTCAGTAGCAAGTTTCGATATTAGATGAAGGTTAGGTACCCTCAACTTCGTGTGCGTTCTGTACTAGGTATTCTCTGCCATCCTTCAACGCCTTTGTCACATACTCTGCTAGTTTCGCAGATTCAGTATCACGAAGTACCGACAACGTCGCAATTCGCTGATACTCATAGCCCGTGTCCCATGCCCGGACCGCAAGTTTCTCTGCCTGCGATGATTCTAGTACTCCGAGCGCAAGAAGGGCTCGCCTGCTTACGTATTCATCTGCGTCTGTCACAAAGTGCAAAAGGATAGCTTCAGCTTGTTCCTTCTGGTTAGACAGGCTGCCTAGCTGGTAGGCCAATTGCCACTTTGTCTCTGCTTCAGCTGATGCAACCGCCAGTTCCGAGAGCTTCAGTAGTATACTGGGGTTGCTCGCCACCTCTTCTGAACTTCTCAATTTGTTGTTGTAGTGCCATGGCAATAGCCTACCTTGCGCTTAACGAGGACGTTAGTAATTTAAATTTTCTTTAAGTCGTAAAACTAGAATCTAGGATAGCTCAGGGAGAACAGGCCCTTAGGATTCGGACTGTCAAGGGCACAATAGAGACGAACTATCCGCAGGGACACCATGGCTCAATTTGAGATTTTGGAGCGCGAAGAGTTGCGGCTTGTCAAAGTAACCCTGACTAATGAGACCGTCCGTACTGAGTCCGGCGCACTGTATTACATGATTGGACCGCTCACTATGGAGACCAAGGCCCCCTCAGCGGGGAGCTTCCTCAAGTCCTTAGCGACGGCTGAGACGGTTTTTCGGCCCACCTACACGGGCACGGGCGAACTTTTTCTAGAGCCGTCCTTTGCTTCTTTTCATGTACTGGAACTGAACAATGAGGAATGGGTCCTGGACCGGGGCGCGTACTGGGCTTCGGAAGCGGGGATCACCGTGGATGCCTACCGCGACAAAGTGATGACTAGCCTCATGTCAGGCGAGGGTTTCCTCAACTTTCAGACCAAAATCAAAGGGACGGGTCAGGTCGTCTTGGTGGCCCAAGGTCCGGTACAAGTGCTGCATCTCAACAATGACAAACTGGTGGTGGATGGCAGTTTCGCCGTCGCCCGGACCCTGAGCCTGGATTACAGTGTGGAACGCGCCACTAAATCGCTGTTTGGAACCATGAGCTCAGGCGAATTTTTAGTCAATACCTACCGGGGGACAGGGACGGTATTAATCGCCCCTTTTCCTAACCGCAACTTGCGCTTGATTGAGACAATTCGTGGATTACTACCAACTTCCCAAAGTCCAGGTTAGTTCGCGGTTTGTTTCTCGGATACCTGGAGGATAGTCATGGGGACGGCAGTGGCTTCCGTCAGGGCGAGGGGAGCTTGACGGGTGACAGATTCGAGGTAAACCCCGGTCAAGATCTCAGGTACCTGCTTCATTTGGTGGGGAATTGTGTAGTAACGGTGGGACTTCTGGATCGTCTGATAGCGTTCCCGGAAGTCCTCGTTCCCAATTTTTTTGCGGAGCTTGATGATGGCATCAATAATAGCTTCGGGCCGGGGCGGGCAACCGGGTAAGTACACATCCACGGGGAATAGTTTATCCACCCCACGCACCGTCGTGTAGGAGTCCGTCGAGAACATCCCGCCCGTAATGGTGCAGGCTCCCATGGCAATGACGTACTTGGGTTCTGCCATTTGTTCGTAGAGTTTGACCAAGGGCGGGGCCATTTTCATATTGACCGTGCCAGCCGTAATCAAGAGGTCGGCTTGGCGGGGGGTGGCGCGGGGGACCAAGCCAATGCGGTCAAAGTCATAGCGCGAACCCAGCAGGGCCGCAAACTCAATAAAACAACAGGCGGTCCCGTAGAGCATGGGCCACAGACTCGATAGACGCGCCCAGTTGTACAGGTCATTTACGCTCGTCAGGATGACGCTGTTGGAAATATCGGTAGTTACTTCCGGTCGCTGGGGCGGGTTAATCAGCTTGGCAACATCCATGACAGTCCTCTAGTTGGCAGCTTGCTCGTCTATTTTGGCACGTTTGCAAATGAGGGCCAATTCCACACGCTCGGGGGCAACGGTGGTCACGGCGGTGGTTACGTCTTTCCCGAAAAAAGTATCGAGCTTGGCTTGGCGTTTTTGCCATTTCGCCAAGGGGACATGGTGGGAGTCAAATTGTAAAACTAGGGCATACCGCCCGTCTTGGTCGGTCTCGTGGTAGCCAATCAGCTTGGGCAACTCAGTATCGGATTTCACCCCTAGGCCCAAGGCGTGTAACTGGTCTTGCATATGGGTTTCTTTGAGGTAAACGTATTTATTGATATCGCGCAGGATCTCTTTTTGGATGGTCGTCCGTTGGGTACGTAAGGCCTCAATATCAGCGGGGGGTGCGGTGGTCGTTGGGATGGGGCGACGCTCGGTGATGCGGAGGACGAAATAAGCAGGCCAAATAAAACTGATATAGGTAATCCCAAATAGTCCTAAGTTGGCCTGTAGATCCGGGTCACTGATAAAAAAATAACTCCCCACGAATAAACCCGAGAGGACCAAAGCCGCCAACAGTACCAAGTTCGCCAAGGAAGCTACCATTTTAACCCCGTCCCAGTCCTCTTTTGATTGTACCGAGATGCTTACAATTGAAAAGGCCCGAAATTCTGGAGAAACTCATGGACCAACCCTTGAGCAAAGAAGCCATGATCCGCAAAATTAAAGCGGGTGAGGCAGCGCAGGTAGATTTTTACGAGGCGGACCTCCTTCGGGCCGACCTCGCGGGGGTGAACCTCCGCGATTTAGAGCTAGTTCGTAGCCATTTTGTCTTGGCGGACCTCCAAGATAGTTGTCTAGCGGGGGCTAATCTCAGTCGGGCTTGGTTAATTGGGGCGGATTTACAGCGGGCCGACCTACAAGGGGCGAACCTGCGCGATGCCAACCTGGAAGCAGCTGTTTTGGATAATGCCAACTTGGAAGGTACGGACCTCTCACGGGCGAACCTGCGCGGTTGCCAGTTGTGTGGGGCGAACCTGCGCGGGGCGGACCTCTCGCGGGCGGACCTGTCTGGGGCCAGACTTGATGGCGCGGACCTATCTGGAGCTGTCCTCCGCGACAGTATCCTCATGGAAACTCAGTTGGGCTGGGTGAATTTGAGTGGAGCCGACGTGAGCCGTGCGCGTCTTGACGGAGCCTTCTTCAATGATGAAACCCAGGTCCAAGGGACGGATTTCTATAACTGTAATGGTCTGGCTCTAAACCTGGGTCTAGTCCTCGCTGAACGGGGAGCTAACGGGCTAGACCAGTTTCGTCCCCCTGTGGAGACCAATGGCTTAGGAACGATGGTCCAAGCGCAAGCGGCAGGTTAATTTAATTTATTGAAAAGCCCCACTGTTCTCACGGTGGGGCTTTTGCCTTTAGGGAGTGCGGGGC
>NZ_JAAXLT010000029.1 GCF_013285555.1 Candidatus Cyanaurora vandensis
CCCTATCCCATCCCCCCCACGGCCCAAGCCCAGGCTTACCGTCTCGTGCGCCCCAGCCTCAGCAGTAAACTCTGGTCCTACCCCGCCACGGGCATCATCTCCGGCACACAGATCCACCTCGCCAGTGTGGTGCGCGACCTCCAAGTGGGCGACCCCATCTACCTTGAGACGGGCAACCCCCCCGTTCCTGTCGTGGCAAAGGTTGAGGCCCTGACCGAAGTGGTCTGGTACGCCAACGCCGCCCGAGACACCCCCGAGACCCGGCCCAGCCAAGACCCCGCCATCCCGATTCCCCACACCCTCCTCACCCTGAGCGCGAACGTCCCCTCTGACATCGGGCAAATCCGCTACGGCTGGCAGGATGTGGCAGTCTTGCTCCCGGCTCCACTCATGACCATCAGTCAAAGCACCACGGTGTTTCAGGCCGTGGACGGAGCTAAATTCCCCCTGACGATGAGCCAGCCCGTCTTCCTCGAAGACGGCAACGGCCTAGGTGTCCAAGCCCAGGCCACTGCGACCAGCCCCGACCAAGTCACCCTCAGTTACGCCGAAACTCTCACCCTGACCCCGCCTTTACGCCTGCTCTACGGGCTACTCTCGGTCTCCCGTGGTCAAACCATCTCCCAGGAAGTGCTCGGGAGTGGCAATGCGGGGCAAAACCAAGTGTTCACGCTCCAAAAAGCTCCCCTGACCTACCGCCTCAGCACTGCCTCCACCTCGGGCGAGGGTTACGCCAGTACGTTGCAGGTCTGGGTAGACGGAATTGCTTGGCAGGAGGTACCCAGTTTCTACGGACAGTCGGCCCAAGCCCGTATTTTTGTGACCCGTGAGGACGACGGCAAAACCCAGGTCCAGTTTGGCGATGGGATCAACGGTGCACGGCTCACGACCGGGGTCAATAATGTCGTCGCTCGCTACCGCTACGGCGGGGGAGCTGAAACCCCCGCCCCCCCTAGCCTGAGCGTAATTGTCCAGCCCAGCCCCCGCCTCCAGGCCCTCCGTAACCCCGTCCCCGTCGGCGGCGGAGCTAACCCCGATGCACCATCGCAACTCAAACGCTACGCCCCCGCCTCCGTCCTGACCTTTGGTCGTGCGGTCTCCGGCGACGATTACGAGACCCTCGCGGCCCAGACACCGGGGGTGAACCGTGCCCGTGCCGACTGGAGTTGGGACCCCGCTGAACAGCGCACCCTGGTCAAGCTCTACGTGGGTGATGACAACAACGCCGTCCGCAACGCCCAACAAGCCCTCCGCGCCAGTGCCGACCCGAACCGCCCCGTCAAGGTCCTCTTGGCCCGTCCCCGTGGTGTGCAACTGAGCTTGACCCTGGTGGTAGACCCCAGCTACGACCCCCTGCCCCTCATTACCCGGGTCACCCAAGCCCTCATCGAACCAGAGACCGGGCTTTTCGGATTACGCCAAGTCCGCATTGGGCAGAGTTTTTACCCCAGTCAGGTCCAGGCGGTCTGTCTGAGGGCGGGTATCCTCGCCCTCCATGACCTGAGTTTTAGGGTCCAACAAACCACCGGGTTCTTCCTGGACCCCCACTACCGTTGGGACCCTGGGGAGGGCCAGTTTTTCCAGTTGCTCCCCGAAAATCTCCTCATCTACACCCAGGAGGCGGGCTATGTCCGTTGACGACCAATACATTGCTTTCTATCAAGAAAAACTCTGGCTGTTGTTGCCTGGGGTCTACCGCGCCCAAGACTCCGCGAGCCTGGATGTCCCCGGCTCACTTTACGAAATGGTCCACCGCTTTGCCGTCCAAGCCGCCCTCTTGCGCCGGAGTATAGACCGCCTCTGGGAAGACCAGTCTATTGAGAGTTGTGACGACTGGGTCATTGCCTACATCGGAGACCTGCTTGCCACCAACCTCGTCGCCAGCCTTGACAGTACGGGTCAACGCCGGGAGGTCGCCAAAACTATCTACTACCGCCGCCGCAAAGGGACCGTTGCCCTCATTGAGGAATTGACCAGTGACCTGACGGGCTGGAGTGCCCGGGTCGTCGAGTTCTTCCGCCATTTGGGACGGACCCGCCATGGTCTCGATCCCCAGTTGGGCCTCCCGTCTCCCTTACAACAGGCCCAGGGCTTAGTCGGACCCCGGACCCAGACCCCGGCGGGCGGGTGGGCGGACCTGCGCTCAGCTTACGGAGCTTCCCTGGCCCATGGACCCTACGACGAATATTGCCACCAAGCCGACCTGCGCCGGGGGCGGCAGCAGACGGGCTGGTACAACACTGCTCACTTGGGGGTTTTCCTCTGGCGGTTACAGAGTTTTGGGCTGACCCGGGTCACGCCCGTTCCGGTCACGGGCTGTCCTGGACACTACACCTTTGACCCCACCGGACGAGAATTACCCCTCTTTGCTGCTACCCAACGGGCGTTCGGGGACCAGTGGCAGACCCCGGAACTCTGGCAGTTGCCGACCCCCCTTACTCAATTCCTGTGGCTTGCTGAGACGGCCCGACTCTATGCCCAGGAAACCCCGGTGGTCCTCGCGCGTTCCCTGGGGGTCTTCCGTCAACCGGGGAGTTTCTATGAATTATTGCCCAGCCCTGACCTCAGGGTTTTCCCAGAGCTAGGCCGTTTCCAGGTCACAACGCCCCTAGACCCGCCCTTCTTTGCCTCTTATCACTATGGTTTCGCTGCTGCCCTCGGTGCGGGTTCCTTTGACCGCCGACCCACGCCCCCCGCCACGGTCACGGGCGGCGGCAATGCCCTGGCTCTGGCTCTTGCGGGTCTCGGCCCCCGAGGAACCGTAGTCATCGGTGACTCCCAGACCTACCCCACGGTCAACGACCTTACTGTCGAGGACGTGACCCTCTTGGCCCAGAACCGCACCCGCCCCTTGGTCCGGCTCACCACCGACTGGGTTTTCACGGGGACGGGCGCGAGTGTCCTGGCCTTGGACGGGCTGATGGTGAGCGGTGGGGACCTGATTTTACGGGGCCAGTTCGCCCGAGTGACCTTTCGTTACTGCACCTTGGACCCCGGCACGAGGGGTGAGCCTATCTTTCTTGCCTCCCTAGACCAGCGCGACCTCGTGCCCTGCCGGGTCTGGGTCGAGGGCCAAATTAGCGTACTGGTTCTAGAAAAAGTAGTGGGCGGTCCCCTCCGTACCCGTCACGGCGGCGATATCGGGCAACTCACCGTGCAGGACAGCCTCCTCCAAGCCCTGCCGACTCGACTAGAGAGCAACCCTTGGACCCCCGCCGACCTCAAGGACCCCAGCCGTCTCGCCGCCCGTCTCCAAGCAGGCCATGATCCCCTCTCCCAGCACCTCTTCAACCAACTCAGCCCTGCCGACCAAGCCAACCTCACGGACCCGGCGGTTCTGGTTAACTTCCTCAACACCCTAAGTCACGGCCCCCTCCTCTATACCCCCGCGCTTTTCCAGGACGTAGGGCTCAACCCAGAAACCCAGGCCTTCCTAGACCAAAACCCCACGGGCAGTGACCTCGCCCATCTCAACCAACGCCTCTTGACCGCCGCCTATCCCCTAGAACTCGCCGATGCCGTGATGGCCCTGAGTTCCGGGGCGGTGGTCCTAGAGCGGGTGACCTGCTTGGGACCCGCCTGGGTCCACCGTCTGGAGGCCAGTACCTGTATTTTTCATGACCTCGTGCAGGTGGAGAATTGCCAAGAAGGCTGTGTGCGTTTCAGTGCCTGGACCACGGGGAGTACCCTGCCCCGGCCCTACGCGAGTCTTGAGCTTGCCCCCCAAGCCCCCCTCTTCACCAGCCGTGTTTTCGGGCAACCGGGCTATGGACAGTTAGCCGTGCAGACCGAGCTTAGTACCGGAGCCCCCGATGGTTCCGAAATGGGGGCCTTTTCCCTCACTCAAAATGCCATTAAAGAACGCAGTCTCTACCGCAAATACCAGGAGTACCTGCCCCTCGGCTTGGCCCCGGTCTTAATTTATGTCACTTAAAGGAGCAAGCCATGGGCAGCGATAAAGCACGCAACACCTATAACCCCGCCCAGCACTACCGGGGCCTCGTCGCCCAGCAGGGCCGCGTCACCCTGGAGGCCGACTGGAACGAAGCCCAGACCCTCAGCCATGAAGAACTCCGCCTCGAAACCCGCGACCTCATCGGCTCCACGGGTACCCCTGACAACGGTTATGTCCTGCTTCCCCCGGCCCCCGGCGACGACCCCCTAGACTTCCAGATTGGTCCCGGTACTCTTTATGTGGACGGACTGAGAGTGGTTCTACCGGAAACGATTAAATATAGTGCCCAGTCCGAGTGGCTGGACCGCGCTAGTGAACCAGACTGGCTTACCCCGGACGCACCCCCCGCCCAAGAACTGGTTTACCTCTACCTGCGCGAACAGGAAATCAGTGCTACCGAGGACCCCGACCTGCGCGAACCCGCCCTCGGTGGACCCGACACGATGCAACGGCTGCGCTTAATCCAACGTATTGCCCGTCTCAATACCCAGGATGACGACTGCCTGCAAGCTCTCGCTGCACCCTGGCTGGAATCGGGACTCGCCTTTGACCCCGCCACCCTGCGCCTCAATTCCTACGCTCGCCTCCAAGTCAGCTTCCAGACCGCCCCGCCCCCGCCCGACCTGTGTGAACCCGAAGCCCAAGGCGGCTACCTCGGGGCGGAGAACCAGTTGTTCCGAGTCCAGATCAGTGACGCGACGCACTTTATCTGGGGGTTTGACAATGCTTCTTTCCTCTATTGCGTCGAGATAGACCCCGCCAATCCCCAACGGCTGAAACTCCTGTCGCGCCCCGTGGATGCCCTGCACCGCCCCCAGACCAACCAAGCCGTGGAAGTGCTATTGGCGGCGGCCCAACTCAGTAATGGGGAATACATCGCCGCCCCCAGGGGTCAGGTCCATACCCTCACCGTCCCCTATGACCCCGATACCC
>NZ_JAAXLT010000030.1 GCF_013285555.1 Candidatus Cyanaurora vandensis
GATTGGGACGGCGGGGGTACCAGGGGGGTCCTTGCCCTTGGTTGTCTTAGTGCTGCAAACCGTGGGTGTACCGGCTGAGGGCATTGGGATCATCCTCGGGGTGGACCGCATCCTCGATATGAGCCGCACCGTGGTCAATGTCACCGGCGATATCGCGCTGGCGGCCTGGGTGGATAGCTCAGAGCCGGACCCGACCTAGGAAACGCCCAACTCGCGCAGGGGAATGTCCTGAGCGTTGAGGTACTCAGTATTGACCCCAGACTCGCGCACCAAGGCTAATTTCCCGGTCCGGGCCATCTCTCGGACGCCGAACTTACTGAGATTCTGCAAAATCGCGACCATCTTACCGGGATCGCCTACCACTTGAATGGTTAGGGAATCCTCGGACATATCCACAATGGAGGACCGAAAGATCGTCGCTACCTCAATCACCTCGCGGCGGGTGGCGGGGGTAGCATTCACTTTGACGAGCATGAGTTCCCGTTGCACACAGGGCACTTCGGTCAGGTCGTGGACCTTGAGGACGCTAATCAGTTTATAGAGTTGTTTAGTCATCTGCTCGACCGCCCGTTCATCCCCAGCCACGACCATCGTGATCCGCGAGACCCCCCTGGTTGCCGTGGGACCGACCGCCAGACTCTCGATATTAAAACCCCGACGGGCGAACATCCCGGCAATGCGCGAGAGGACCCCGGATTCGTCCTCGACAAGGACGGCGAGTGTATGCTTCATGACATTTTCTCAAGGTCAGGTCATGATAACACCTACTTAGCTAGAGCCTGTAGGACCGGGCTGGTGGAGACAATATGCCGGTTTAAGCCCAAGGCTTCGGGGTCCAGACCCAGAGCCAAGCCGATTAATTGGGGTAGGTGCAGAACAGGTAGGCCCAACTTTTGACCGATGACCTTCGCCACTTCGGGTTGACGCGAATCCAGGTTCAGATGGCAGAGGGGACAGGGGGTGACCATGCAGTCTGCGCCATTCTCTAGGGCTTCGAGGAGGTGACGACCCGCCATGGTGAAAGAGGCTTTGGTGGCGTAACTGGCAATAGGCCAACCGCAACACTGGACCCGTCCGTCGTAGAGGACCGGGGTCGCACCAAGGGCAGTGAAGACTTTTTCTAAGGATGTGGGGTTATAGGGGTGGTCATAGCGAGTTACGGTCTGACCCCGCAACAGATAACACCCATAGAAAGCAGCGCATTTGAGACCCGTGAGCGGACGGCGGACTTTGGCTTGGAGTCGGTCGAGTCCGTAGTCCCCCATCAAGATCCACAGCAGATGTTTGACTTCGATGGAGCCTTGGTAGTGATGGCCCTGGGTCTCTAGAACCTCGTTGACCCGGGCGCGTTGCGCGGCATCGCCCTTGAGTTTGTCGTTGACCCGACCAATGACGCCTTGACAGGTACTACATTGAGTCATCAGGGGCAGACCCATTTCCTCCGCTAGGGCAATGTTGCGGGCGTTGACGGTATCTTCCAGGAATTCGTCGGTCTCTTTGAACGTCCCTGAACCGCAACAGGCGGCCCGCTCCAGTTCCACCAATTCAATGCCCAGGGTCCGACTGATCAAGGTCGTGGAAGCATGTAATTCCTGACAGGCTCCCTTAGCGACACAACCCGGATAATATGCGTACTTCAAGGTCTCACCCCAGTGTTAGCCCCTTAATTATAGGGTGGGCCTTCAGTGGGACTTTTGCTCGTGGTAGTGGGTGATATTTTCGTAGATGTGTTCAGGAAACTGTAGGTCCCTATAGACGTTGCAGCTATCGGGGTCCTCTGGGGTTGGACAGATGGGGAAATCTTGATGTTGTTGAAACTCAAGGATTTTTTCGCGGCGGGGCGGGCTATAGTCGCGCTCCCGCACCTGTTGGTGCAGACCATGGGCCTGTTCCTCATCGAACTGGGGTCTTTTAATAGATAGGTCATTGACGTCGTCATGCCATTGCTGACGCACCTTTTCGCTGGCTGGCTCTATGGACCGGAGAAATAACTAACCTCCCCCGCGATAGCCCTCATAGACCCCTACCAAAAAAGCCTCCGCATCCATTCCCCCCGGTAACTCCGCCTCTCCCACCAACGCCAAATACCGTTGCGCCAAACGCTGAGCTAGTTCAACGCGGGCACGCGGCTCCAGACTCAGACGACGCGACAGAAATTCCTCTAAACAAAAGTAATCCTGGGGATTCAATCGGCGCAAATTCAAGTTGAGTATCGCGGTATCGGTTGCGACAATCGGTGGGGTAAGGGTCCCAGGATTGACCTCCTTGACTACAATCGTTCCCGCCGCCAAGTCCCCCAGGCGTTTCTCCTCGGGGTGCAAGACCAAGACCACCAGTCCGAGCGCAAAAGTCTGGTCTACTAATCGGACTAGATTACGAATCAAATTACCCCGCAAATCTAAAGGCCGCCCGTCATCGCGCAAAACCCGCAACCCCGTCCAGCGTTTCCCCGGGGTCTGCCCCTGCCAAACTAGCTCGAAATATAGGTAGTAGCCGACATTGAGCAGACCCGCCAGCGCGAAAATTACTGCCCCTAGCCAACTCCCCAAAAATGTCCCAATCCCGTTCAAATCAAGGCCCCCTACCCCGACCAAGAGCAAAAGCAGCCAGAGCGTTATAAATAGAGAAGTATTAATGAAAAAGTCCACCAAGTAGGCAAGGAACCGTTCGCCCACTCCCGCCAAACGGAACGTGAGATCAATGTTCTCGGGAGTCCGAATCCGGTAGACCCCAGCCAGCGGTTCAGTCATGGGGCAACTATATCATTGCAAAAAGGAGAAGCGGTGCGACCCGGTAAGCTGGTCTATCAGGAATTTGGGGAGCGTTGCCCGTCCTGCGGGTTAATTCATTGCACCTGCTCGCCCCCCGCCCCCCCGCCGACTCCCGCCCAACAGACTGCCCGTCTACTCTTAGAGCGCAAGGGCCGGGGCGGGAAAACCGTAACGCTCATTCAGGGCCTAGTTCATACCGAGAACGAATTCAAGACCCTCACCCAGAAAGTCAAGCAGCACTGCGGCAGCGGCGGTGCGTATAAAGAAGGAACCATCGAAATCCAAGGCGACCACCGTGACCGACTGGCGATTTATCTGCAAAGCTTGGGCTATCGGATACGTAAGGTGGGCGGCTGATGTTTGTGCAATCGCTCCACCTGACCCAGTTTCGTAACTATTTGGACCAGAGCATCACCTTTGAGCAACCTAAACTGATCCTCGTCGGCGATAATGCTCAAGGCAAATCCAACTTCCTTGAAGCTCTCCAACTCCTCGCCACCGGACGCAGCCAACGGGCCAACCGCGACCGCGAACTCATCCAACAAGGTTCTGACCAGGGCCGAGTCTTGGCCCAAGTCGAACGCCGGGAGGGACGGGTGGAACTGGAACTCATCCTACGGGCTACCGGACACCGCACCGCCCGCCTCAATGGCGTCACTCAACCGCGCATCGGCAACCTGCTCGGGCAACTCAATACAGTTTTTTTCTCTAGTTGGGACCTCGACCTCGTGCGCGGCAACCCCCAGCAACGGCGGTCTTGGCTGGATGGCATTCTGGTCCAACTCGAACCTATTTACGCGCAACTGAGCGACCAATACCAACAAGTGCTGCACCAACGCAACAGCTTACTCAAGCAAATCCCCCCCGTCCCCGACCACGAACTCGCGCTCTGGGATGAACAACTGGCCCGCCACGGTACCCGTGTCATCCGCCGCCGCCGTCGCCTGCTTACCCGACTTGCTCCCCTCGCGACCCACTGGCAAAGCGTGATCAGTGGTGGTAACGAGACGCTCCAACTGAGTTACCAGAGTCGCATTCCCGACCAGGGCGACGACCCTCTACAAATCGAGCAACAGTTTCGTGAACAACTCGCCCAAAAACAGGCAGCCGAACGTTACCAGGGCCTCTCCTTGGTCGGACCCCACCGCGATGAAGTGGAGTTTATTTTGGGAGAGACCCCGGCGCGACTCTACGGTTCCCAGGGCCAGCAACGGACTTTAGTTTTGGCCTTAAAACTGGCGGAGCTAGAACTCCTCGAACAGGTCAACCAGCAACCGCCCTTACTCCTCCTGGATGATGTCCTCGCCGAGCTTGACCTCAAACGCCAGAACCAGCTTTTAGGTACGATTGGTGAGCGGGTCCAGACATTTGTGACCACGACGCACCTAGGGAGTTTTGAGCGGGGCTGGCTTAAATCAGCCCAGGTTTACCAAGTAAACGCGGGTTCCCTGCAAGAAGTAAGCTAGGTAACAAAGTTTTGTAAATTTTTTCGCCCCGCCCCGGTTCCAGAATCTTTAATTCATGTTAGGTTGGCACACAATCAGACTTCTGGGACCTCATACCAGACTGACAAAGTAGAGGGTGGTGGGGCGGCTATGGTTCAGCTAACAACGTATACTTCCGGTGAGCTTAATCTCCTGCAAACGCTAGGGGCTTATGGTTTTGAGGGCCTTGATGACACCACATCCCAACTGTTGTGTGATTGGTCTGAGGAGTTTCCTGAAACTTGGCCGATTCTAGCCGTGGTCGAGGCGGTGCATCAGGGCCGCTATAAAGTTTTATCCATCCAACAAATCTTGCGTTGCTGGCAACGGCGGGGACAACCCCGGATTAACTTTGACCGCAACTTTCAACGCCAGATCCTAGAAGAATCCTGGGAACCGATCGTCCCGCCCATTCCTCGGGCTGTAATAATTAAACCCGAACCGGTGCCCGTACCGACTCGGCGATGGCGCGAACAGCCGGTAGTCCATCGTCTCCGCGAGCTCGTCGGGGTAGCTTGAGGATTTGGGGTCTGTATCTAGTCCTCCACCAAAATTAAACGCTCCTCTTTGACGAGGAGCGTTATTTTTAGGTAAGCTGACAAGCATTTAAAATGCGTTATACTGGAATTATTCAATGTCCAAAAATGTTACAACCATGCTTAGTAAAAGCTTCCTTTCCTCAGAAGA
>NZ_JAAXLT010000031.1 GCF_013285555.1 Candidatus Cyanaurora vandensis
CCGCACGGGCTACCCCGCCGATATGCTCGGTTTGGACCAAGACATGGAAGCGGAACTAGGCATTGACTCCATCAAGCGCGTCGAAATTTTCGGAGCCTTACAAAAGAGCTTGCCGGAACCCTTCGCCAGTCAGGTACAGGAACAAATCGAGACCTTTACCCGCGTCAAGACCCTCAACGGCGTTGTGGAATCTTTGATTACTAATTTGAGTGCTGCACCACCGACACCAGCCCTGACTGCCGTGCCCGTGGAGGGCCGGAGCCTGGGGGAGTCTGAAGCGGTAACCGTGGAGGCTACTCCACGCTACCGCACCCTATCTCGTCGTGATGCCAACTTGAAGGGCACCCCCATTACCCCCAAGGGACTCTACTTAATCACCGCTGACCAACAGGCTGTCGCGCCCCTCGTGGCTCAAGCCCTCCAACAACAGGGGGCCATCCCGGTCATCTTGACGGAAGCGATCCTGGCGGACCCCGAACAGCTAATTCAACAGGTCCAGCAACTCAAGGCTCAGCATGGCTCCGTCAGTGGCATCGTCCACCTCGCACCCCTTGCGGCTCTGGAGATGCCCACTACGCTTGCCGACTGGCGAAGAGCGGCCCAGATCCAGTCCAAGAGCTTGTTCCAACTGGTACAACACTGTGTCACGGACCTGCGCCAAGCCGTAGAGAACCGTCAAGGTCAGGTGATTGCGGCCTCGTTATTGGGTGGTTACCTTGGTCGTGAACAGGAATGCGGACCGGGGTTACCCTTGGCGGGGAGTAATAGCGGCATCCTCAAAACCCTGCGCTTGGAATGGCCTGGGATGTCAGCGAAGACCCTGGACTTTGACCGTACTCTCACCCCCGAGCAGGTCAGCGGTTATCTGATGCAAGAACTGCTCTTGCTGGATGCTGGGCTAGACCCCAGCACGATGCGGACGGAGATCGGCTATCCCCAGGGTCAGCGCACCCTATTTGATCCGATTCCAGCAGATATTGTTACCACGGGTCCGGTTCAAATTACCCCGGCTGCTGATTGGGTGGTCTTGGTGACGGGCGGCGCACGGGGCATTACGGCGGAGATTGCCGCTGAGATTGCAGTTCCCGGTCTGACCCTTGTTCTCGCGGGACTCTCTCCTGAGCCTCCGGCAGAGGACCCCAGCACCGTCGGGATTGAGGATGTGGGTCAACTGCGGAAGATCTTCATGGACCAGTTCCGCGCCCAAGGGATTGGGCCCAAACCCGTCGAAATTAACCGCAAGGTCAGTAACTTGAGTCGTGACCGGGCGATTCGGCAAAACTTGGCTGGCTTCCGGCAAGCTGGGGCCAAGGTCGAGTACCACGGTGTCGATGTCCGTAATGAAGCCCAGTTTGGGGACTTCCTGGAGGGCATCTACCAGCGTCATGGTCGGCTCGATGCGGTAATCCACGGCGCGGGGATCATTGAGGACAAGCTCATCATTGACAAGACCGCTGCTACCTTTAATAAGGTGTTCGACACCAAGGTGGATAGTGCTTTTGTCCTGAGTCGTCATCTGCGTCCGGCAGGGCTTAAGTTCTTATTCCTCTTTGGGTCGGTGGCGGGGACCTTCGGGAATCCCGGTCAAGTGGATTACGCTGCTGCCAACGAGGTTGTTAACCGCTTGTCCTGGCAGTTGGATTACCTGTGGCCCGACACCCGTGTGGTCGTCGTGAACTGGGGTCCCTGGGATGTGACTGGGATGGCCTCCGATGCCGTCAACGAACAGTTCAAGGCACGCGGAGTAATTCCAATCCCGCCCCTGTCAGGCCGTCGTTTCTTCCGTGAAGATATCCGCTACGGGCACAAGGGCGATACCGAGCTTCTGGCGGGGACTTTTGCCGGGGCTAAAGAAGCCATCGCTGCCTATTACGCCCGCCTGGAAGCTGAGGCGAGGGGACCACATATCCTCCCACTACTCCCGGCCCAACCGGAGATCCAGCCCAACGGCACCGTCGCCCTCGAATGCACGATGACCGTGGGGCGGGAACGGTACTTGATGGACCACCGGATTGACGGCAACCCCATCCAACCTGCGGCTGGGGCGATGGAATGGATGGCAGAATTTGTCCAAGCGGCCTTTCCTGAGTGGACGGTGGCTGAAGTCCAGGAACTACGCGTCCTCAAGGGCATCACCGTAGACCCCACAGTGGGTAAAAAAGTCCGTTTCACCGCCCGTGCTGCTCAACACGCCAGTGCGGAATCTCTCGAAGTGGCGGTGGACATCCAAGATGCGGAGAAGAAAACTCCTCATTACCGGATGAACGTCATCCTCAAACCCCAACTACCCGCTGCGCCCCCGGTGGAAGTCACGCCCCTCGGCTCGGGTGAAGGGATGACCGCTGCTAAGGGCTACCGGGAGATTCTCTTCCATGGCAAGGTCTTCCAGTTGTTAACCCAGATTGACCGGATCAATGAGGACGGGGTGGATGCCCAAGCGGTTGCCAGTCGGCCCCAGGATTGGCTCGATCCCCAAATCTTTGTCGGGGGTGGGTCTGCTGATTGGTTACTGTACCCAGGCTTGGTGGATGCCTCGTTGCAAGCCTCGCTGTTGTGGCTGCGCTTCAAAGCTGATACCAGCGGTTTACCCACCCGGTTCGGGGCGATCGTCCGCTACGGGAGTCAACCGATTACCGGACCCTTGACCCTGGCTCTCCGAGTTAAGTTCTTCGATACGATGAGCTTCAAGTACGATGCGGTCTACGTAGACCAGCAGGGGTACTTGCGTCTGGCCCTCAACGATATCGAGGGGGGGTGTACCCGTGCCCTCAACCGTCTCAGTGGTCAAGCTACCACGTAAATGCTGCCGCCCCACTTCTCAGGAAGCCCATGACCACCACCGATATCGCCATCATCGGGATGTCCGCCCTCTTTCCCGGCGCACGGGACCTGAGGGCCTTTTGGCAGAACATCCTGGACAAAGCCGACCATGTGCAGGATGCCCCGGACGATTGGACCCGCAACTACCTGGACCCGTCCTCCACGGACCCCGAGCGGATTTATACCCGTAAGGTGGGTCTGTTAGGAGACCTGACGGAGTTCAATCCCCTGGAGTTTGGGGTGTTGCCGACCTCGGTGGATGCGGGGGAACCGGATCATTTCCTGGCTCTCAAGCTTGCCCGTGACGCGCTTAAGGATGCGGGTTATCTGGACCGTCCTTTTGTGGGTGAGAAGACGGGGATCATCCTGGGCCGGGGTTCTAATCCCAACCGGGGTTCGACCACCGCGCTTCAGTACGGGCTAGTGGCGGACCAGACCGTGGACTTGATCCGGCAATTGCTCCCGGAACTCGACGAGCCGACCCTACAAACTATCCGCAAAGACCTCAAAGCCCAACTTCCCCCGCTACCCCCGGAAGCCGCACCGGGTTTGGTCTCTAACGTGGCGAGTGGGCGGATTGCCAACCGCCTTAACTTGATGGGTCCCAACTACATGATTGACGCGGCCTGTTCCTCGTCCTTGATTGCCGTGGAGTTGGCGATTAAGGAATTGACGAGCGGACGTTCCGCGATGATGTTGGCGGGCGGGACCCAGAGTTCGATGCCGCCCCAGATTTATATGCTTTTTTGTCGGTTGGGGGCGTTGGCGCGTCAGGGGACGATCCGGCCTTTTGACAAGAATGCCATGGGGACCCTGCTGGGTGAAGGGGTCGGGTTTCTGGTTCTGAAACGCTTAGCCGATGCAATTCAGGACGGGGACCGGGTTTATGCGGTTCTCAAGGGCGTGGGAACTTCCAGTGACGGTAAGGCTCTCGGTTTACTCGCGCCCCGGTTTGAGGGGCAGGTCCTAGCTTTGGAACGAGCCTATGGGGAATCGGGCGTGGACCCCCGTACCGTGCAATTAGTCGAAGCCCACGGTACGGGTATTCCGGTCGGCGACCAGACAGAGATTCGTACGCTCAGACATATTTTTGGCGACCGCCAGAAGCCTCTGCCCCACTGTGCCCTGGGTTCCGTGAAGTCCATGATTGGGCACTGTATCCCGGCCTCTGGGGTAGCCAGCATCATCAAAATGTCCCTATCGCTTTACCATAAAGTCCTACCACCGACGCTCTGTGACGAGATTAACCCCAACCTCAAAATTGAGGAAACGCCTTTTTACATCAACACCGAGACCCGGCCCTGGATTCATGGCGGGAAGACTCCCCGCAGGGCGGCAGTGAATGCCTTTGGCTTTGGCGGGATCAATACCCACGCTGTCCTAGAAGAGTACACCGGACCCCAGCCCAGCCAACCCAAGCAACTTAACCAGCACTGGCCCTTTGAACTGTTGGTCTGTACGGGCGAGACCCGCGAGGGGTTGGTGGTGAATGTCCAGAAAGTCCTCAAGCGACTAGAGTTAGCCCCAGTATTGACCCTGGCGAACTTGGCTTACACGCTGGCCCTAGAAACCCCCGGTCCCCATCGGTTGGCGGTGGTTGCCAAGGATCTCCCTGACCTGCACAAGAAACTCACCCAGGCCATTGAAAAGTTAGCGGGTTCCGATCGTGCCAAGCTCCAAGGCCGGAATGGGGTCTATTACGAAGAAGTGGACCCCAATCAACCCGCGCCCAAGACAGCGTTTTTGTTTCCTGGTCAGGGCGGGCAGTACGTGAATATGCTGGCGGACCTGTGCATGTATTTCCCGGTGGCGCGGCAGTGGTTTGATTTCTTGGATGAGACCTTTGCCGAACGGGTCCAGTTGCCCAGCCACTATATTTTCCCGCCCCCGACAGTCCTCACCCCGGCGGAACGTCAACGAGCGGCGGATGAACTATTCTCGATGGACCTGTCCTCAGAATCGGTCTATACCGCCACCATGGCGATGTACGAACTACTCAAGGAATTCCAGGTCGTCAGCGATGTCATGGTCGGTCATAGTACGGGCGAGAACATGGTTCTAGAGGCCGCCGGGGTCTCTCATGTCCACACCTGGGAACGCCGCCGCGAGATCCTACGCGGGGTGAACCGGATCTACCTCGAACTCGAAGCCTCTGCCGATATCACCAAGGGCGCAAACCTCTCCGTGGGCGCGGTGGACCGGGACTTCCTCGACCAGATTTTGGTGGAATACACCGACCGGGTTTTCATGTCCGTGGACAACTGCCCCAATCAAGTCGTCCTCTACGGCAGCGAACTTGACATTGAGAGCATCGCGGCGCGGCTCAAGGTAGCGGGCGGGATCTGTGCCCGTCTACCCTTTGTCTATCCCTACCATACGCCGCTATTCGAGAAGGTCGCCGACATCCTGCACCGCTACTACAGCACCTTCACTGAGGGCGGCCCGCCCCATACCCCGGTCTACAGTTGCGCCACCGCCCAGTCCTATCCCCAGACCCGCGATGAAATTCTGGCGATTGCGGCGGGGCAATGGTCCTCACGGGTGCGCTTTAGGGAGACGATTGAGAACCTCTACGACCAAGAGAACATCCGCGTTTTCATTGAAGTCGGACCCAGTGGCAACTTGACGGCGTTCGTCAATGACATCCTCAAGGGCCGGGACTTCTTGGCTCTCGCCAGCAATAATCAGCGGCGCACGGGTCTGGAACATATTGAACACCTCTTGGCGCGGCTCTTTGTCAAAGGCATGACCGTGGACTTGGGGAACCTGTTTCGCCATCGGGAAGTGCAGTTGGTGGACCTAGAGCCCGTCGCCCCTACTAAACCCGCCCGGGCCATCCCGATCATTAACCTGTTATTACCCGAGATGAAGCTGGGTGAGGCTGTCGCTCAGCAGGTGCGCGATAAATTGCGTCCCGCTACCCCCACTGCCGTCAAGTCTGTCGCTTTACCCAGTTTCTTGACCGTAACTGCCGCCATTAGTACCCCGCCTCCCGAGAC
>NZ_JAAXLT010000217.1 GCF_013285555.1 Candidatus Cyanaurora vandensis
CCGCTGACCTTAGAAGAGTTTAGGGGGTAGCAGCCAGAGTAACTGTGCGCCCTCTAGCTGCCAAGCCAACCGCGCTACCCCCGATTTTTTCAGCAAGATTTGTCCGTAGGGCTGTCCATAAAGTAACAGTTCAATCCAGTGACCTAGATCTGGCTGATGGCCCACTAGAGCTATGGCAGTGGGGAGGGGCTCCTGGGTTGTCAGCCAATCCTTAAAAAGGGTTATATCTCCCCCCGGTGCTAGGGGGGCATAGACTCTCAGGGCCGCCGTCAAGCCCACTTCCTCCAGTAGCAAAGCCGTCTCCATCGCCCGGACCACGGGACTTGTTAAAAGCAAGTCCCAGGTCACGCCCAAGCGTTTGAGTGCATGGGCCATTTGACGGGTACGTTGCATGCCTTCGCGGGTGAGCGGTCGGGTCATATCTGGTTGGGAGCTAGACCTGTCCAAGGCCAGCCCATGACGCACAAAATAAAGGTCCATGTCCATTTATTGAATCATGACTCCGTGTCCCATCGAGTTCAAATCAGGAATTATGTAGTATACAATACCAAGTAGTTGCCACTTCAGGCGAAGCAGGAGCGACAAGTCCCAGGTACGGAGTACGCCATGATTCAAGCAGTCCGGTTTACATTGGCTGAGATTAGTAATGAGGCCCGTCATTTCGTAGAGCGCGGGCGGGTAGCTCGCCATCAGCCGCTGGTTATGCTGGCTCCTTTTTATTCAGCAGCGGAATGGTCCGGGATCACCCAGGAACTCATCTGCCACGATTTTTGTCTACATGACCCGGTTTGTGACTTGGTAGCCCAGGAAGACTGGCCCAACGACTAAGTGCGGTCCAAAGCTTTGAAACCAATGTCCCGGCGGTAGTACATTCCTGGGAAATGCACTCGGGCGATGGTTTGGTGGCAAACATCAAGGGCTGCTCTCAGACTCTTCGCCAATCCCGTCACCGCTAGGACCCGTCCGCCCTGAGTCGTCCAGCTTGACGCATCACCAGCCGTCCCCGCATGAAAAATTAACCCCGGTCCCTGGTCCAAGCCCGTGATGGGGTCGCCCTTAGCGTAAACCCCCGGATAGCCCGCCGCTGTTACTACCACCGTTGCTGCGTAGCCATTCGCCCAAGTCAAGATCAACTGGTCTAGGGTCCCGTCTAGGATGGCTTTACATACGTGCGCGAAGTCTGTTTGTAGTAAGGGCAAGACCGCTTGGGTCTCCGGGTCGCCCAGGCGACAGTTGAACTCAACCACCGCCGGTTCACCCGCTGCATCAATCATCAAGCCCGCATACAGGATGCCTCGATAGGTAATCCCGCGTGCCTGTAACCCCCGCAGCGTCGGCTCCAAAATGAGCTTTTGGATTTTGACCAGGGTGGCTGGGGTCAACCAGTCCAGCGGGGCGTAAGCTCCCATGCCCCCTGTGTTAGGTCCGGTGTCTCCTTCACCAATTGTTTTGTGGTCTTGGGCCGCTAGGAGGGGAACCACCACCCGCCCATCGGTCAGGGCTAATACTGAGACCTCTTCACCTACTAAAAAATCTTCAAGGACCACCTGGGTCTGACCACCAGCAAAACAAGCCGTCAGGGCCTGCGCTGCTTCGGCATAGTTCGGCGCAATCGTCACGCCTTTACCCTGGGCTAAACCATCCGCCTTGACCACCAAGGGCCAAATAGCTTGCTTCAGGTAAGCCAAGGCCGGAGCGAGTTCTCGGAAAACCCCAGCTTTCGCCGTGGGGACTCCCGCCTCAGCCATTAAGTCCTTAGCCCAAGCCTTAGAACTCTCAATCTGGGCACCCTGTTGCGTGGGACCAATTAACGCCAGCCCCCGCGCTTGGAAATAATCCACCACCCCAGCCGCAAGAGGTACTTCCGGCCCGACAATGCCCCAGTCAATCCCCTGCACTTGAACTAACTGTACAAGAGCCGGGAAATCCAGAGGGTCCAAAGCGATATTGACGACTTTAGGAACGGTGGCAGTACCCCCGTTCCCCGGCACACAAAAAATAGTCTCGACTAAAGGAGACTGGCTCAACTTCCAAGCCAGACAGTGTTCACGCCCGCCCCCGCCCAGCACCAAGACCTTCATCGTTGCCCCCGGCCCACTAATCCACCACCTTGATTTTCCCGATGGCAATCAGTTCGAGAATGCGTTGCATCTGCGCAAGTTCTTCTTCTGAGATGTTGCCGTCTTCCATAATGACTAGGGTGAATTGGTCCTGTTCAGCGCGGGTTAGTACCCCAGCTTCGAGAATATGGTCTACCAGGGCAGCAAGCTCCATCGCAAACTCCAATGACCTTCTTATTTTAGAGCTACGGTGTCTCCGGTACACTGTGAAGGGAACGATGGGTGGACAAGATGGCTGAGGGTAATTGGCGGGTACGGGGTGTACGCGGGGCGATAACTGTAGTCGAGAATACGCAAATGAGTATCCGCGAGGCGACCTTAGAAGTATTCATCGCCCTCATCCAAGCCAATACCATCAGCCCCAGCGAAGTTGTGATGGTCCTTTTTTCCTGTACCCCAGACCTAGATGCGGGTTTCCCCTCCCAGGCTGTGCGCGAAACGCTACCGGCTTGGGAACTAGTACCGTTATTAGATTTGGCCCAGTTGGATGTGCAAGGTAGCCTCCCTCGTTGTCTAAGAGTTATCCTCCAGTTCAATACACCCAAGACTCAAGCCCAAGTCCGGCCCATCTATCTACGTGGCGCGATGGCCCTGCGGCCTGACCTTGTTCAAATTAATAGCTAACCTTGTGTTACCATATCGACAACTAAAACCCATGCGTGTCCATGGCTAAAGTCTTGGTCCTCAACGCATCCTACGAACCCCTCAACATAACAAGCTGGCAACGCGCTGCTGTCTTAGTCCTCAAAGGAAAAGCAGAGCGCGTTGAACATACCAGCCTTCTACTTGCTCCAGACTTCCCCCTGCCCACGGTGGTCCGGCTCCGCCACTATGTTCAAGTCCCCTACAAAGAAATCCCGTTGACCCGCCGCAATATTCTCTATCGAGATGGACATACCTGCCAGTATTGCTTTTGCAAAGAGGACTTAACGATAGACCATATCATTCCCCGTTCCCGTAAGGGCGGCGATTCCTGGGAAAACTTTGTCACGGCCTGTGTCCGCTGCAATATTAGAAAAGGCAACCGCACGCCCCATGAGGCCGGGATGACCTTAGCCAGAAAACCCTCGCGCCCCCATAGTTCCCTCTATTTCGAGGTGAGCAAACACCTAAAAAGCGGCTTCAACGAGGAGTGGCGTAAATATGTAATCGGGCTGGGTTGACAGCCCTTTTTTTTGAGTAGGGGCGGTTTTCAAACCCGCCCCTACAAAAACCCTTAAAAAAAGGCCCCCGCGCGGGAGCCTCTTTTCGATGCTGATTGACTCAGGGATTAACCAGCC
>NZ_JAAXLT010000218.1 GCF_013285555.1 Candidatus Cyanaurora vandensis
GGGGGGGACCTTATTAATGTTGCGCCATGTCCTGCAATTGGCTTTGGCGGCGGCGGTAGGGCCGCCGATGCCGGGAGTGGACTTACCAACGGTCGCGGTGTTGGTACCTTGTCGTAACGAGGCCCTAGTCGTTCGGGGACTGGTGGCGAATTTATTTAGCTTGACCTATCCCGCCGAGTTATTGGAAGTCTGGGTCGCTGATGACCGGAGTGAGGACGGGACGGGGGAAGTGTTACGGGCCTTGCAGGAGAAGTATCCCCGGTTGCGGGTTTATCCGCGCACGGAGGGGGCATTGGGTAAGTCGGCGGTCCTCAATGAGTTATTGGCTCGGGCGACGGGGCAGATGATTGTCACCCTGGATGCAGATGCTCAAGTGGGCGCAGATTTTTTGACACGGACTTTGGCTTACTTCCAGGACCCCCAGGTAGGAGCGGTCCAGGTGCGGCGGGCGGTGGTCAATCCGCAAGTGAACTGGCTGACCCAAGGGCAACGGGTGGAGATGGTCCTGGATGCCTATTACCAGCAACAACGGGTCCTCGTCGGGGGCACTGGGGAGTTACGCGGGAGTGGACAGGTGGTGCGGCGTACCGCGCTCGAACAGTGCAGCGGCTGGAATGAGGCCACGATTACCGATGATCTAGATCTGACCCTGCGTCTTCATCTGAACGGTTGGCAGATTGCCTTTGCCCATGAAGCTCCTGTTCATGAGGAAGCCGTGACCACCGTGCCAGCCCTCTGGCGACAACGGCAACGCTGGGCGGAGGGGGGTTTCCAACGGTATCTAGACTACGCGCCCTTATTGGGGCGGTTGGGCTCGCGGAAGCTCGGGGACCAGGGGGTCTTTTTTACGAGTCAATACCTGTTACCCCTGGGGTTGTTGCCGGACCTCTACTGGAGTTTTATTTTTGGGCATTACCCGGTCCTGGGTTTTTTAATCAATGCAGCGACCTTGACGGCGGCTTGGGGGATGTTCCAGGGACAACGGGAGCTTAAGGTACCACTTTTGGCAAATTTGCAGGGAGTGTTGGGAGGGAGTCTTTATTTTTTGCACTGGGTCCCGGTCATGATTTTTACGTTAATACGGATGGCTCTATGCCCCAAACGGCTCAACTGGGTCAAAACTCCCCGTCAAGCCCCGAACCGATAGCCCAACCCATAGACCGTGTGGATGAGGGGGGACTCGAAATCACGGTCTACCTTGCGTCGTAATAACTTGACTTGGGCGGCAACGACGTTGGAGTTGGGGGCAGTCTCGCCCTGCCAGAGGTATTGGTAAATCTCTTCGTGGCTCATCACCCTGCCTTGGTGCTGTAAGAAATAGGTCAATAACTGAAATTCCTTGGCAGACAGTTCAATCGGAACGCCTCGCCGGAAGGCCAGTTTGCCGGTGAGGTCGAGGGTGAGGTCGTTGTAGGTCAGACGTTCTTGAGTGGGGGCCTCCTGGCTGCGGCGAGCCAAGGCCCGGACCCGGGCGAGTAATTCCTTGAGTTCAAAGGGTTTGACCAAATAGTCATCAGCCCCGGCATCCAGACCCTGCACCCGGTCATCTACGCCATCACGGGCGGTCAGGATCAGAATCGGGAGTAGGCGGTGGTCCTTGCGTAAGCGTTGACAGACCTCCAACCCAGAGACACCGGGCAGCATCCAATCGAGGATCAGCAGGTCATAATTCTGTTCGGTCAATCGTGCCAAGGCCTCCTCGCCGTCCTGGGCCAAGTCCACCCCATGTCCCTCCCGCGCTAGGGCCAGTTTCAGGGGTAAAGCCAGTTCCACCTCATCCTCAACCAACAACAGATGGACCATCTTGGGTGTCTTTTCTCCCAAGCTACCATAGACCTTAAAATCCGCCGGTGCGGGTCACTCTGTCCTGGGGTGGATTAAACCTTATGCCAGTTGCAGTAAATTCCTAGGCCCACATCTCACTCCTGCGGAGGGGAACAACTTGGGTCCTATGACAGAGCGTGTTCCCCGTGGGCAAAATTATGATAGACCCATAGCTAGCAATCTTGGGAGCAAGCAATGCAATCTGATCCTCGCACTACCACCCCAGTTGTCCCCTCGGCTGACCCCATGGACCCGACGCATGACCGCAACGAGTTTCGCTTCGGCTTCACGCCCCAAGCCGAAATCTGGAATGGTCGTTTTGCCATGATTGGTTTTGTCGCTTATCTACTTTGGGACTTGGGGGGCTACAGTGTAGTCCGGGATGTCTTGGGCATCGTATCTCGTTAAGTAAAACCTCTTGTGTTCCCCCTGCTCAGTCCGACGAGTGGGGGGATTTTTTATGAAGCTGACCATACTTGCGCCTACTGGGTCAACCCGGAGATTGACCTACGCCCCGGCTCGTTGGCGCCGGCTATGCTCACGTTGAGCTTTGACTTCCTGGAGTTGCTAGATGCGCTCCAATAGACTTAAACAGTCACTCTCCACAGCTATCGTCATGACTATTTGTTGTTGGCTGATTTCCATGAGGTTCGCCTACACTATGGTCAAAACAGTACCCTAAGGAGTCCTGTGTCAGCTTATGTCCCTGGTTTAGCTGGCGTTCCCGCCACCCGTTCCAATATTAGTTTCATTGATGGGGGACCGGGAATCTTGGAGTACCGGGGCATCTCGATCCAGCAATTAGCCGAACACAGCACCTATCTGGAGACGGCCTATCTCCTAGTGTTTGGACACCTCCCCGGTTGGGCACAACTCCACCAATTCGAGCAAGATGTCCTGCGCCACCGCCGCGTTAAGTACCCGATCCGCGACATGATTAAATGTTTCCCGGACCAGGGGCACCCGATGGACGCGCTGCAAGCCTGTGTGGCTGGGTTGGGCCTCTTCTATCCTTTGGGCGAACAACAGCTAACCGATGAGCGTTATGCCTACGAAGTGACGATCCGGTTGGTGGCGAAACTGCCGACCCTAGTGGCGATGTTCCACCAGATGCGTCAAGGCAATGACCCGATTCCCCCCCGTGATGACTTGGGCCACAGTGCGAATTTCTTATATATGTTGACGGGCGAAGTCCCGGACCCCCGCGCCGCCCGGATTTTTGAAGTCTGTCTTATCCTTCACGCTGAACACACGGTCAATGCCTCGACCTTCAATGCCCTAGTCACCGCCTCGACCCTAGCCGACCCCTACACCATCATCACCTCGGCCTTGAGCACCCTCTCGGGTCCCCTCCACGGCGGGGCCAATGAGGAGGCGTTGCGGATGTTTCAACAGATTGGTCATGAAGAGAATGCCTATGGGTTTGTCAAGGAACGGCTGGCCCGCAATGCCAAGATTATGGGTTTTGGGCATCGGGTCTACCGCACCAAAGACCCCCGCGCCATCGTCTTGCAGCAATTAGCCGAAGAATTATTTGCCCTATTTGGTCCTAGCCCGGTTTACGCCATCGCCCAGGAAGTAGAGCGCGTCGCCGCCCAACTGCTGACCCAGAAGCAGGTCTACACCAACATGGAGTTCTATTCGGGGATGGTTTACCAAAAATTGGGCATCCCCACGGATATCTTCACCCCGGTCTTTGCCATGGCGCGGGTGGCAGGTTGGCTCGCTCACTGGAAAGAACAACTCAAAAGTAACCGTATCTTCCGTCCTGAACAAGTCTATGTGGGCGAACGCCGGGTCGTCTATACTCCCCCCGAAGCCCGCACTGGCCTCCCTCCCGCTGAAATTATCAGCCCCGACCCCGTCCCGCCCATGCCCGCGCAACCCACCGTCCCCCCGCCTAACCTCGAAGCGAGCTATGTCCCAGGACTGGCGGGCATCCCAGCGACCCGTTCTAACATCAGTTTTGTGGATGGCGCACAGGGCATCTTGGAGTACCGGGGCATCAGTATTGAGGAACTGGCCTCCCACAGTACCTTCCTAGAAACCGCTTACCTCCTAATCTTTGGCTATCTGCCCACCCATCCTCAGTTGCACCAATTTGAAACTGAAGTCAACCAGCAACGGCGGGTCAAATATCCCATCCGCGACATGATTAAATGTTTCCCCGACCGGGGCCATCCGATGGACGCGCTACAAGCCTGTGTTGCCGGGTTGGGTCTCTTTTATCCCCTGGGTGAAGAACAACTCACCGATGAACGCTACGCCCGCGAAGCGACGGTTAACCTCATCGCCAAACTGCCGACCTTAGTGGCGATGTTCCACCAGATGCGCCAGGGCAATGACCCGGTTCCCCCCCGCGACGACCTGGGCCACAGTGCGAACTTTTTGTATATGTTGACTGGGCAGGTGCCAGACCCCAGAGTCGCCCGAATTTTTGACGTGTGCTTGATTCTCCATGCCGAACATACGGTTAATGCCTCGACTTTTGGTGCATTGGTGACGGCTTCTACGCTGGCGGACCCCTACACGGTAATCACAGCGGCGATTGGAGCACTTTCGGGTCCGCTCCACGGCGGAGCCAATGAGGAAGCTCTCCAGATGTTTAAGCAAATCGGTGAGGCTGACCATGCCCGTACGTTCATTGAGGGACGGTTGGCCCGCAAGGAAAAGATCATGGGTCTCGGGCACCGGGTCTACCGCACCAAAGATCCCCGCGCCGTGGTCCTCCAGCAACTCGTCGGGGAGATGTTTAAGATCCATAGCCCCAGTCCCTTTTACCTGACGGCCCAAGCGGTCGAAGCGGTCTGTGTGGAGCAGTTAGGGGGTAAGGGTATTTATCCAAATGTGGATTTCTACTCGGGCTTAGTCTACGAGCAGATGGGCATTCCCACGGATATTTTTACCCCAGTTTTTGCCATGGCGCGGGTGGCGGGCTGGTTGGCCCACTGGCGGATGCAACTCTCCGACAACCGGATTTTTCGTCCGACCCAGATCTATCATGGTCCCCGTGATGTCACTTACACGCCTTTGACCCAGCGGGGTGAATAAAAGCCCGGTCCCCATCTTCAAGGTCCCCAAGTCAGGTAGGGGCCGGTCGCGCCTCATGACTTTATTACCCCTGTGCTGAAAGTATTATTTATCAAGAGCGGCGTAAAACCCCTAGCTTTAGCTATGGGGATATAAGCCGTATCAGCCAATGGCGCATAGGATATCTAAGCGACAACTTTCAGCTTAAATAAACTACAATAGTAGTATGTTAGTCCTTGAGTCAAAGTTAGTCGCCACCTCTGAGCAGTTCGCCTTAATTGATGAGGCAATCCGCACCTTCCAATTCCTCCGCAATAAAGCCTTGCGCTATTGGATTGACACTAAGGGTGCTACCAAGTATGACCTCAACAAACAGTGTGCGATTCTTGCTAAAGAGTTTGCGTGGGCTAATAAACTAAACTCTATGGCTCGCCAATCCGCAGCCGAACGAGCATGGTCGGCAGTCTCCAGCTTCTTTGACAACTGTAAA
>NZ_JAAXLT010000219.1 GCF_013285555.1 Candidatus Cyanaurora vandensis
AAAAGATTAGCAGAGAGGGGTATAAAACCCCTTGTTTGTTAACAAAAATCATTTTTTCTAATAATTCTTCCCTTCATCCTTTATTTATCGAGGTGCCCTTTAATGAGCCGACTAAGCTGAACGAAAAAAAGAAATCGAACGGCAACGAGCTGAGCATCTAGCGACTAAATTACGGGAACTCGGCTTGGACCCCGAGTAATGGGCTTGACCCAAACGCGATAAAGTCTACGGGGGACCTTGTGGATGAGGATGCCGAGCCTCGTCAAACCTCTGGACAAAAAAGGACTTGACAGGCAAAAACAATACAAGCTATGATTTCATTGAAATGAATGAAACAAAGGTCATGCACTTAGGTCAGGCAAGCGAGTTCCTTTGGGGACGGGAACGGGGGCGCGAGTTGCGCTACCAGATGGAGGAGCAATTGCAGCGTCTCCCCCAGGGTGGCACCCTAGTGGCTGACTTGGGGCTGGTGGCAGCGATGAATTACTCCGTGGCTCTGGAGCTTTTCGTCAAGCTACTCTCCGCTTGGGAGAAGGTCTATCCGCAACGGGGTTTCCTGGTGCGCCAGCCCTCCCGCGAGGTCGCTGAGGAAGTGAGTATGGCCCTGGAACACCACGGTCTGCTCGTTCTCAGCGAACCGCGCCCCAACGAGTGGGAACTGATTGGCAAAGTCTCCCAGGCTGACCGCGATACCCTGCAATGGGCCAGTCGTCAGCAGTACTTCACCGCCCCGGACCTCGCCGCCGCGCTCAATCTCAACTTGACCACCGCCAACC
Organism: Candidatus Cyanaurora vandensis; assembly: GCF_013285555.1. Lineage (GTDB taxonomy): Bacteria > Cyanobacteriota > Cyanobacteriia > Gloeobacterales > Anthocerotibacteraceae > Cyanaurora > Cyanaurora vandensis. The sequence continues at coordinate 777 of NZ_JAAXLT010000219.1, forward strand.
AGCGGCTCAAGAAACTGGAGAGCAACGCCGTCTGCATCCGCAATGCCATGGGACCGCGCCTGTACCGCTACTGTTTGTCCGGTCGCTAGAGCAGGGCCTATTTTTTCCCCCCAATTTCATTGATTTCACTGAAAGCAAACACTTCATCGAAGGAACGTCATGAACGCCATCAACACTGAGAAACGCCGTTACGCCATGCTCAATAAAGTCATGGTCATTGGTCGCCTGATCAAAGATTGTGAGGTCCGCTTCCTCGATTCCACTAAGGGTGAGTCCCCACTCCAACTGACGACCTTTGTGCTTGCTCTCGATGGGGCGGCTAACTATGGTCAGGAACCGGGCTTCTTGGAGTTCTCGCACTTGGGTGAATTTCCGGTGGCGGAGCATCTCTTGAAGGGCCGGCTTATTTACGTCGAAGGTCACATCACCCAGCAGCGCAAAGAAGTGGAAGGGCAACGGCGCACCTACACCAATTTCACCTGTGACCGTCTGCAACTGCTCTCAGCCAAGCCCACCGGAGATACTGTCACCGAGGAAGTAGGGGAGGAAGAGGAGTTTGGTTTGCCCGTAGCTCCGGCTCCCAAAACTCAGACCCCCAACGCACTCTTGGCCCAAACCCTAGTCAACCACTACGGCCCGATGGCGGAGTGGTCTGGTAAACAGGTGGGTGCTTTAATTCGTTGGCTCAAGGATAAGTCTGGGGTTGCCGCTGACCAAGTAACGCTAGAGGGTTTCTGCGCCCAACTCGAGCGTCTGCCCGCCGAGCGTGCCCAAGACATCATGGATGATCTGAACCGCGCCTTCGCCCACAAATCCGCCTAACCAGGAGTCTATCCATGACCGCTGTACTCGATAGCGTTGGCTACTACCTACGGCACCTCCAGCGTGAATCCCTTCTCACTGCCCAGGAGGAGGTCCGGTTGGGCCGTCAGATTGAACAGTGGCGCACCCGCCCCGACGCTGCCACAACGCGCTCGGGGGTCCAGGCCAAGCACCGTCTGGTCCAAGCCAACCTGCGTCTCGTCGTCGCGATTGCCAAGCGGTACCAGGGCCGGGGTCTACCGATGGCGGACCTGATTCAGGAGGGGAATCTCGGCCTGGAACGGGCGGTCCTCAAGTTTGATCCCCACAAGGGTTTCCGGTTTGCCACCTATGCAACTTGGTGGATACGACAGGCAATTGTCCGGGCGATTGACCAGCAGGGGCGGGTGGTGCGTCTGCCCAACCATTTGCATGATAAGCGTCGTCAATTCAACCGGGGAGCGGAGGAACTCAGTCGGACCCTTGGTCGCTCGCCCCGCCGTCAGGAAGTGAGTGCCCATACGGGTCTTAACTCCCAGCAAGTCCAGCAAATCCAGCAGTATTTCCAGCCTACGGCCTCACTGGAAGCCCCTCTCAACGCCCATCAAGATTTGACGCTCGCCGATACGCTCCGGGCGGAGGGGGGAAATCCCTTGGATCTAGCGGTCCACCAGGAAACTCAGCAGCGGCTGCACCATGCCTTAGCCCGTCTACCCGAAGCCCAACGGCAAATCTTGGCTCTACGCTATGGACTGACCGCGCTCACACCCCACACCGTGGCCCAAACTGCTCGTGAACTCGGTTTATCTCGCAAACACGTCCTCAACACTGAGGCTGCGGCTCTCCAACAGTTACGTCAACAGCTCCAAGACTTTCCTACCTGAGAATAGGACTAAGGGACCGGGGTTTACGTTACAAAACAGTAGTAACTGGAGCTTGGGCATGAAGAAATTGGTGGGCTTAGGGCTACTTTTGTTGACGGGTTGCGGGATGGCTCCTGATTTTTTAATTGCTTCTGAATCACCGTCGCCGCAAGCCCCAGCCCCGGCTCCCCCGTCCGCGCTCGTCCAGATGGAGACGACTGCCCACCAGCGCATCAATGCAATCCGGGTGGAACAAGGTCTCAAACCGCTCAAGCTCAATGCCGAGCTCACTCAAGTTGCCCGTGCTTACAGTCAGAAGATGGCCCAGCGGAATTTCTTCGCGCACACCAGTCCTGATGGGGATACGGTGGCTGACCGGGTGCGGGGGGTGGGGGTGGCTTACCGGGTGGTCGGGGAGAATTTGTTTAAGGGCACCAATATTCCAAACCCGCCTCAGACCGCCGTGGAGGGTTGGATGCAGAGTCCGGGGCATCGGCGTAACATCCTGCTGACTAGTTACACCGAGGCGGGAATGGGGGTTTGGCGTACAGGCAATACCTACTACTTCACTCAAGTTTTCCTGCGGCCTCTCTTTTAGAAGTAATTGGTTTGGGGGTTTGTAGTGATGGTTTTGTGCGGGGGATTTAGTAGTTTGCTCTGCGCCTGTACGCGGCAGGGTATGGGGCGGATGGGCTTCTTGGCTATCATGCAAGTATGAAATAGGTCTCATTCATGCCTGATCGTCAAGCTGTCCTCGATATCCTCCGCCCGGTCCAAGACCCGGAGTTGCGCCGTTCTCTGGTTGAACTCAATATGATCCGTGATGTTGAGATTCAGGACGGGCGGGTGAAGTTCACGCTGGTCTTGACGACCCCGGCTTGTCCGCTGCGCGAGATGATCGTGGCTGACTGCAAAAAAGCGGTCAGGAAGCTGGGTTTTCAGGATATTGATATCACGGTCACGGCGGAGACTCCCCAAGCTAAATCCCTGCCCGGTCGTCAAGGGGTCCCTGGGATCAAAAATATTATCGCGGTCTCCAGTGGTAAGGGCGGGGTGGGTAAGTCTACGGTGGCGGTGAATATGGCGGTCGCGCTGGCCCAGAGTGGGGCACTGGTCGGCTTGCTAGATGCGGATATTTATGGTCCCAATGCGCCGTTGATGCTGGGGTTAGAGGGCATCCGGGCCACGGTCAATAAGACGGCGGCGGGGGATATTCTGGAACCGCTCTACAACCATGGCGTGAAACTGGTCTCCATGAGTTTCCTGATTGACCGCAATCAGCCGGTGGTGTGGCGGGGGCCGATGCTTAATGGGATTGTCCGTAACTTTTTGTACCAGACGAACTGGGGTGAACTAGATTACCTGATCGTAGATATGCCGCCGGGGACCGGGGATGTGCAACTGACCCTGGCCCAGTCGGTGCCGATTGCCGGGGTGGTCATTGTTACCACGCCTCAAGAGGTCGCTAATCTGGATGCCCGAAAAGGGGTACGGATGTTCCAGCAGTTGGGGGTGACGGTGCTGGGGTTGGTGGAGAATATGAGCTATTTCGTCCCGCCGGACCGACCGGACCAGAAGTATTTCATTTTTGGGGAGGGCGGGACGGAAAAATCGGCCCTGGAGTTAGATATTCCGGTCCTGGGTTACATTCCTCTGGAGATCTCAGTGCGTGAGGGGGGCGACCAGGGACTCCCGATTACTTTGACTCAGCCTGAATCCTTGACTGCCCAGGCTCTACACGCCCTCACCCAAAAAGTCGCCGGTCTAGTCTCGGTGGCGGCCCTCGCCTAGGGGATCATCCCCCTGCTGGGTGAGGCTGCCCTAGGTCCAGAATCGCTATCTGTGGGGAACACTCATGGCGAAAATCATGGAAGATACGCTCCAAATTGCGATTCTAATTGAGAAAAACGTAGAGGACGCTGAGTTCCAGGTCCCCTATGCAGCTCTCCGTAAGACCAATGCCCGTGTGGTCATCCTCGGTTCACGAATGAATGAAGAGTACCGGGGGAAACAGGGCCGCCTCACGGTCCGGCCCGAGGGCACGACTACGGAAGCTCGGGCGGAAGATTATGCGGCGGTGATCATTCCCGGCGGGCAGGCCCCCGATGTGATGCGGACTAATCTCAAAACAGTGCGGTTTGTCCAGGAGATGATGGGCCAGGGGAAGTTGGTGGCGGCGGTCTGTCATGGTCCCCAGGTTCTCATTGAGGGCGATCTCTTGCGCGGTCGTCGGGCCACTGGGTTCCGTTCGATTCGTAAGGATATGCAGAATGCTGGGGCTGAATATGTCAATGAACCTGTGGTTACTGATGGCAACTTGATCACCAGCCGTCGTCCTGGAGACCTGCCTCTTTTCACCACGGCTATTTTGCGTCATCTGGGACTGCGGATTCCTGAGACGACCCTGCCCGAATTACATGACCTCCACGCGGGTTGGTGGAAGTTGGCGGCGGAATGGAATGGTTCTAGCCGGAGTGAGATTGCTGAGGGGATCAATACGGCTCTGACTGGAGAACGGTACGCGGTGGATGCTTTTGAGCGGTATACCCAGGCGACGGTGAGTGAACCCATCCAGACGGTCTTTAAGGACATCATTGCCAATAAGCGCAATCACATCCAACAACTCGCAGCCCGTCTTGCCCTGCTAGGTGAACGCGAATCCCTCCAGGCTCAAGCCAGTGGAGCTTATGCCACGATTAAGAACTTGTTGCAGACCCGCACTGATAATATCGGCGTGTTACGTCAAGCTTTGAGTGATCTACAAAATGGGGTGGTGGATACCTACCAACTCTGTAACAAGTACACCGACCCCACAACCACAGCAATTTTTGACGAAATGGAAGTGGACTTGGCCCAAGATGAGGAGCGGGTGGCAGAACTTTACTTGGCCCAGCGCGACCAAGCGATGCAACCTGCCCAACCGAGTACCGGAGCGACAGTTTAGAGGGTTGCTTTACGGCGGCGCACGGGTAGGCGTTCTTGACCGGGCTTGACGGAGACATCCGGGTGGTCCTTCAGACAAAAACGCCAGGGTAATTCCACGCCCTGGGTAATCCCGACCCGTTTGGTGGCGATGACGAGTGCGGGGTCTACCAAGCCGGGGGTCAACCAGAGGTCGCTAGTGGGGTCAAGTAGGTTGGTTCCGTTGTGTTGGGCACGGCTGATCCCCCAGTCCCGGCACAGGACCCCCGGCCCCTTGAGGCCCCCCGCCGCCGCTCGAATCAGCACCGCTCCGGGAATACCCTCGGGTTCACAGACGATATTCAGACAGAAATACATCCCATAAATAAGGTAGACGTAGGCGTAGCCGCTGGGTCCGAACATCACCTCATTGCGCGGGGTGCGGCGGCGGTAGGCATGACAGGCGGGATCGCCTTGGGTGTAAGCTTCCACCTCGACGAGACGAGCGGTCTGGGTGGCACCAGCGACCCGGCGGTTGAGCGACCAACCCAATAGTTCAGGAGCCACCAGGAGGGCGGAGCGGTCAAAGAAATCCATATTCCCCATTGTGGGGGCCGGGGTCCAACTTGGGCAAACTAGACCAGACCGGGCTGAAATGCTAGGTTGAAGCTTAAAGCATGAGAGCGCGTGATGGAAACGACCCTAGAACTGACCGCCGAAAACGTCGAACTGGTTTTGGATGAGTTACGTCCCTACCTGATGTCCGACGGGGGGAATGTGGAGTTGGTGGAGATTGAGGGACCGATTGTGAAATTGCGGCTCCAGGGGGCCTGCGGCTCCTGCCCCAGTTCCAGCTACACCCTCAAGTTGGGGATTGAGCGCAAACTCCAGGAGATGATCCCCGAGGTTGCCGAAGTCGAACAGGTATTCTAACGGAGCGCGAAAATGGTGCGGTGGGGATGGGTGTTGCTCTTGGTGCTGAGTCCGCCGGTTGGGTCCCAAGCCTACCCGGACTACATTGAAAAACAGATCCAAGCGGGGACCTTGACCCGTGCGGAGGCCCGTTTACTGTACGGTAGCCTCCGCCCCACCAAGCCCGCGCTACCACCGCCGCCGGTGGTCGGTTCCCAACCGGACACCAAAGCTTCAGATAAGCTTGCTCCCTATCAGGGGACTCTGACTGGCTTACAAGTCTCGGACCTGACCGCCCAGAGTGGCGCGGCCTTGACCGGGACCGTGTATCTAGTTAAAGACACCCCAGAAATACAAGAGCGGCTACAACGCCAGACTGACCTAGTTAAAAAACAAGGGCGCACCAGTGGCCCTGGTAAAATTGGTCGTCCTAACCCGCCCGGTGGCATCGGTAGCCCTCCGCCCGGGACGATTGGTACAGCGACCGGTGGACCGGGAGCAGTCTTGGCCCAACTACCGGGTTTCCAAGCGATTGCTAGCGAAAATGCCCTCACCCAGACCCTCCTCCAAGAGGGTAAGTTTGAACTTACCCCCCCGGTGCCGATTGTGCCCACGGCCCTCGTGATGGCGATTGTTCAGGCTGGAGACCGGATCGTCGGGGTCTGGGCGAGCCCAGCAGTCAAGGATAAACCCGTTGCGCTGACCCCGGCGGGCGCGATTTATTGGGTGCCCTAGCGCGAGTTACGGTAAGATACGGCGAATCCCAAGGACACAACCATGGACCGGTTTACCCGCACGCGCCAGAACGTCACGCAACGGGGCGGGACGCTTGCAGAGCTTTTTCGACTGTTGTGGCAGCGCAAATTGTGGTGGTTAATTCCCTTGGTGGCTCTGTTTGTCCTGGTAGCCTTGGTCTTAATCTTTGCTAATTCGGCGGGAGTGGTCGCACCTTTCTTGTACACGGTGTTTTAACGGGCATCCTTAAGGGAAGAGTTCAGGTATTCTGTAGTTGATTCGTGGGGACCTGCCGGTGGTGGAGCCAATTCTGTTGGAATTTGAAAAGCCCCTGGCTGAACTAGAACAGCGCATGGACCAGATCCGCATCCAGGCCCAAGCCGATGGTGTGAATGTCACTGACCAACTGGCCCAGCTAGAGGGTCAGATTATCCGGCTCAGGGTGGACCTCTTTGAGCGGCTGAGTCCTTACCAGCGGCTCCAAGTGGCCCGTCATCCCCAGCGGCCCAGTACCCTAGATTATTTCCAAACCGTCACCGATGACTGGCTGGAGTTGCGCGGGGACCGTTGTTTCGGGGATGACTTGGCCCTCGTTGGGGGGCTCGCCCGGATTGGTGACTTCAATGTGGTCATCCTGGGGCACCAGAAAGGCCGCGATACTAAGGACAACATCAAGCGCAACTTCGGGATGCCCCAGCCCGAGGGCTACCGCAAGGCTCTCCGCTTGATGCAACACGCTGACCGTTTTGGGTTGCCGATTATCAGCTTCATTGATACGCCTGGTGCCTATCCAGGGGTGCAGGCGGAGGAACGGGGACAGGGGGAGGCCCTGGCCCGCAATATCCGCGAAATGTTCCACTTGGGGGTCCCCATCCTCTGCACGGTCATCGGTGAGGGCGGGTCTGGGGGCGCGTTGGCAATCGGGGTCGGCAACCGGGTATTTATGCTAGAGAACGCCGTGTACTCAGTGATTGCCCCGGAGAGTTGTTCCTCAATCCTCTGGCGCGATACCAAACACGCCGAGGAAGCTGCCAACGCTCTTAAAATTACCGCTCGTGACCTAAAACGCTTGGGGATCGTGGACGATATCATCCCTGAACCTGTCGGTGGTGCCCACCGTTCCCCAATCGCCATGGCTCACACCCTCAAACAGACCCTGATCCATCACCTCAAGGAACTAACCAGCCAGTCCCCAGAGGAACTCCGCGCCCAACGCTACGAGAAATTCCGGCGCATGGGGGCGTTTTTGGAGGCTCCCTAGCCCTTGCCTGAGTACCCCCGATGTAATACGGTAAAGAGAACGCAGTTAGGGTGGTCCAATGGAAATTCTGAAATGGGTGATTACGGCGGTGGTCCTGCTCTTTGTGAGCATGTTTGTGTTTGGTTTCCTATCGGGCGACCCCCAACGTAACCCCAAGAATCCTAACTAAAATTAAGACCAAACTGAGCCCCTGGGAGAATCGTGCCTGTGCCTGTGCCATTGCCGCCCCCGCCGCCTGCTGAAGTCCGGCCTGTGGCAGCTAATGATCTGCGGGCAGATAACCAACGGGCTGCCGAGCTTCAGGGTAAAACTGTTGACTTGAAACAACAGGAAATTTTAATTCCCGTCGGGGGTGCCGCCGGCGAAAACCTCCGGCTCCAAGCCGATACGCAGCAATACACCTTCGAGGAAGAGCGTTTTGTAGCTCGTGGCAATGTCCGTATGGATTTTCGCGAGTCCTATCTTTTAGCGGATGAATTGCAAGTAGACCTAAAGACCCGCATTGCGATTGCAGTCGGTAATATCCGCTTAGTGCGCGGTGCCCAGGAAGTGACCGGGGAGCGCATCGAATACAATTTCGCCCTGGAAGAAGGCGCACTCTACCAAGCTAAGGGCATCCTCAATACCCAGACCCTCACCCAACTTGAGGCCCCTTCTCCCCTAGCCAATGACCCCGCCCCGCCCCCCGCTGGCGGTCAGGTCCTACCC
>NZ_JAAXLT010000220.1 GCF_013285555.1 Candidatus Cyanaurora vandensis
ACATAGCCCCCCGCCGGAGCCACGGTCCCCCCCGGATTTTTAATCAGCGACCCCGCCATCAGGTCCGCCCCGACCATCGTGGGCTCCAGGGCTTCCACAAACTCCCCATAACAATTGTCTACAAAGCATACACAATCTGGATTCTGGCGTTTGATAATCCCAATTGCCCGCTCAATCCCCGCAATATCAAGGCTGGTGCGCCAAGCGTAACCACAGGAACGCTGAATCAGACAGAGTTTCGTCCGGGGACCGATGGCTTGAGCCAACCCGGACCAATCTACTTGACCATCCACCAGAGCCAATTCCCGGTAACTCACCCCGAAATCGCGCAAGGAACCCTCGCCCTGGCCCCGCAGTCCAATTACCGTCTCCAGCGTGTCGTAGGGCGCACCACAGACGGCAAGCAGTTCATCCCCCGGACGCAACACCCCAAATAGGGCACAGGCAATGGCATGGGTCCCGGAGACAAACTGTACCCGCACCGCCGCACTCTGAGCCCCCACCGCCCGTGCAAAAACCCGGTCTAGACAGTCGCGCCCCAGGTCGTCATGCCCATAGCCCGTCACCCCGGCAAAGTGCGGGGGGCCGACCGCCTCGGCTTGAAATGCTCCCAGGACCCGCCCGAGGTTCCGGCGCGTGATCTCATCTACCCCCGCCCAAATCGGCAACAGGGGTTCCATATAAGGCACTCTCATCTAAGTCACCCGCGTACCGAGATTGAAGTTGGTATAGGTGAAAAGTCGGACATGGAGGGCGGTCTTGGGGATCTGGTTGGGAGAAAGACTGATTTCGGTGCCGGGATAGACCTTGAGGTTCTCCTTAGGGAAGGCACTCAAAAAAGCTTCCGGGGCCGCGAGGTCGCACTGTGCATCCGCCGCCGGGGTGCGGTAGTGGGTGGGGACGACGATTTTGGGGTTGAGGGCTTTGACGGTTTCGACAGCCTGCGCCCCGTCCATAGCCTTCATCCCGCCGCCCACGGGGACAAAGAGAATATCCGGCTGTCCAATCAAGATTTTCTGGTCATCGGTTAAGGGAACGGCAAGTCCACCGAGGTGGACCAGCGTAATTCCGCCCTGCACCCACCGCCAGACCACATTCACCCCGAACCGACGGCCCTCACGGGTGTCGTGGAGGGTACGGATACCCTGGAGTTTGAAGCTCTCGACCTCATAAACTCCGGGCTGGTAAAGGACCTTGGGGTTCCCTGGTACAACCTCAATCGCCCCTTCGTCAAACAGGCGCGAACTCATCAACACTAAATCTGTATCCACGGCGGGTTTCTGGTAGCCCTTGGTACAGGCGAGGGGCCGGAACGGATTGACGAGAATCCGCATCTCCCCGGAGGTAAACAGGAAACTGGTATGCCCGAGCCAGCGGATGGTCAAGGTTGACTTGGGGGATTGGGCCAAAACTGGGGCACTCAGTAAGGAGGCACCCGCCAACAAAAAATTACGCCGCTGCATGCAAATCTCCACACTGGTCCACGAAATTTTGTAACAACTGTCGTCCCGACTCCGTGAGGATACTCTCGGGGTGGAACTGGACCCCCTGCACCCAGGGAAAATCCCGGTGCTGGACTCCCATAATCGTCCCGTCCGCTGTCCAAGCCGTCACCGCCAGAACTTGCGGACAGGTCGCCCGCTCAATCACCAAGGAGTGGTAGCGCGTCGCGGTAAAGGGTCCCGGCAAGCCCCGGAAAACCCCCTGCCCCTGGTGGTGGATGGGAGAGGTCTTGCCGTGCATTAGGGTTTCGGCCCGGACCACCCGCCCCCCATAGACGGCCCCCAGACATTGATGGCCCAAACAAACCCCCAGGATGGGTAGCTCGGGTCCCAAGGTCTGTACTAGTTCCAGACAGACTCCTGCTTGGGCCGGATGTCCAGGACCGGGGGAGATGACCAAGCCCTGGGGAGCCAAAGCCCGCACCTGCGCTGGCGTAATCCGGTCGTTGCGGACCACGGACAGGGCCACACCCAATTCGCCTAGGTATTGCACAAGGTTGTAGGTGAAGCTGTCGTAGTTATCAATGACTAGGAACATTAGTCCGCCGTAGATCCGTTTTTTATCATAGCGTGCCTCTCTCCCCCTAGCCTTGACAAGCCCGTGAAGCCGTGTATTCTGTACTCAAACTTCCCCTCGAATCATGGTCAAAATTGAACTCCTGGGCTTAGGCCCTGACCGCCCTGTGCCTACCTTTGAGCAAGCCATCGTCACCATTGGTCGCAGTCCCGAGAAGGATCTAGTCATTGATAATAATCAAGTTTCTAAGTTTCACTGCCGTTTGCTCTATCAGGGCGGATTTTTAGAAGTAGAAGACCTGGGTAGCACCAATGGCACCACCGTTTTGTGGCTCTGGTTTGGGCTGGGGTTTGCCGTGGTGGTTTTCGCCCTCGTCGTTGTCCCGCGCTAAGTACACTGGGGATGGTATCTATCCTCGACTCATGTACGACGCGCTCTGGTTACTGCTGGTGGTACTGACACCCTTGCTCATCTTCTTGTTTATCTTCCGGCTCATCTTCACTTGGTTCCCCCGACTCAACCTCAACCAATTCCCGTACAACTTAGTCGCGTGGCCCACAGAAGTCGTCTTACGGCCTACCCGTAAAGTCGTCCCCCTCTTTGGTGGGGTGGATATGAGCCCCTTAATCTGGGTCGCTCTCGTTGCCCTACTCCAAGAATTATTAGTCGGACAGCAGGGCATTCTCACTATCCTCAAAAGTCGGTTCTAGTAACTGAGTCCCGTAACCGCGAGCTACGGGACCCGCTTGTTTGCTAATCTCCTAAGCGACCGCCAAAGGGTGCCCCTAGCGGGATGGGCCGGGTGACGCTGATGGTCTTGAAGGCTGGGGGATTGTCATTCGGAACAAAGGGTGCTGGGTAGTAGGTGACCAAGCTGGCATTCACCCCCAAGAGCGTGGTTAGGGCACAGTTGTTGCTCACGATATCGGCAGCCCCTTCAAAGCCTGCTGCGCCCCCACGGAACACATCCAAGATCATAGGATGGACGGCCTCACCCGCATTGGCGGTGGTGAATTCCAGGGTGTTGTTGGGGGGAATACCGACGGGGCCAGAGATCCCAATCAGCGCACCGACATTATTGAGCCAGTTGACTTGGATATTACAGCCGAAAGGATTGGTATTGCGAATCGAAACCACGGTTTCGGCCTTCGGACCAGCGGCGGGATTGAGCGAACGGGCGTAGCTGAGGTTGTAGAGGACCTGGGCTGAGACGGGTAACTGGCATAGCGCGAGGGCCGCAACGGAGCCGAGTAGACCTTGGACGAGTAGCTTCAACATGAGAGCCTCCTGAAGGATATGACACACTCCCTATAGATAGGCAGGTCGCCCTAGGAAGTTAAACACTCATATCAAGTTTTTTTGCAGCCCTCACTAGATTGAGAAGATCCCCCTAATCCCCCTTGAAAAGGGCGACTTTAAGAGCTTTTTGCGTAAGGGCAACGCTAACAAACTCTATTCCCCCCTTTTCAAGGGGGGCTAGGGGGGGTCGGCCCACAAGTCAATCCAGCCCAAGGCCTCACAGAACGGGGTATTAGCGCACTCTTGAGCAAAGGACTCACCCAGCAGGGTAGCCAAGCGACGATAGATTTTCTTCAGTCGCATACTCATCGCCGCTGGGGTAATCCCGAGGGTGTCAGCGAGACTCCGCTGGGTCTGCTGTCCCAAATAGAGACTCCGCAACAAATTCCGTTCGCTGGTGCGTAGCTGCCGGAGGGCTTGCACAAAAAGTTCCAGGCACTGTTGCTCCAGTAACTCGGTTTCTGCTGTCGCTTCCTGTGGGACTTTGTTACCGAGGGTGATTAAATCATCACTGTCATTGAGCAATAGGGGTTGGTCAAGAGACAGACAGTTGACAACATTAAAAGCTTCACGACGCACTAGCAGACCCAGGGGGGTCTGGGGCCGGGGACGGCCCCAGGTGGGGTTGAGTTGACGTTGCAGACTACTATAAACACTGGGCAAGATACAGGCACCAAACCAACTGGAGAACTTCCCTACCTGCGGATTGAAGCGGGAGAGACGACCGAGGGTGGCTAGCTGCACCTCAAGGGTAAAGTCATCCAACTCAAAACCGTGGGCCCTATCTTTTCGCTGGTAGAAATAGACTTGACAGACCCGCGCCAACAGTTGATAAAACTCTGCTAACCCAGCCCGGAGGAGTTCTTGAGAAATTTGGAGCAAGAGATGTTCCTGCTCCAAACCTAGCAAGAGCTGATTAGCGCACAACTGCTCACGACGTTGCACGAGCGGCTGTAACTGTATAGCTAACCCTTGTAACGTTTCTGTAACCGAAATTGTCTCGTTCCGGGAACGAGTCACGATAAGTCGTTGATGCATAGTCGGTGTTCTCCTGAAGACAGGGAGTACCGTCGGGACCCATCACTCTTGTAAATGGAATTCGGGGTTGGTTGGGTGACACAGATCAGTTAATGACTCTTATCCAACTCACTTGACCCTTCCTCGTGGCTATTTCACCTTAAAGATGGCAAACAATTGGGTAGAGAAACATCCTTCCCGCCTATCTCAATCCCATCTGTATCTCAATCCCATCTGTTTTAAAAGTTAGGATAATTCCCTAGAATCAATATTAAGGGCACCTCGATTAATTGCATCCTAATTGCTGAAGATTAGTGAAAGT
>NZ_JAAXLT010000032.1 GCF_013285555.1 Candidatus Cyanaurora vandensis
AGCATAGCCCCTACGACAGAGGCGCAATCCGATGTTGCAAGCTGACTCGTGGAACCAAGAGCTGGGCGGTAGCACCCAGCTATCCCCCGGCTTTAGCCGGGGGGAGTGTCAATTGAGCAATTGATTAAGAGCTCTATTGTAATTACCCAGTTTAAGAGAAGAGGAACTCCAAATCGCGCTGAGACAGGGTTTTGACGAATACGCTGTCGGTGCTGAGCATTTGGCTGGCGAGTTCAGCTTTATCGCGTTGCAGTTGGAGAACTTTTTCTTCGATGGTGCCGCGTGTGATGAGTTTGTAATTGAAGACGGGGCGGGTCTGACCAATCCGGTAAGCACGGTCTGTGGCCTGGGCTTCTACGGCTGGATTCCACCAGGGGTCGTAGTGGATTACGTAATCGGCTCCAGTGAGGTTGAGTCCGGTGCCGCCCGCCTTGAGGCTGATGAGGAAGAGTTTGACGCGGGGATCACTGTTGAAGCGTTCCACACGGGTCCGCCGCTCCATGGCAGTCGTCCCCCCGTCTAGATATTCATAGCTGAGGTGCTGTTCGTCTAAGGCCCGTTTGAGCAGTGAGAGCATTGAGACAAACTGACTGAAAATGAGGACTCGGTGGCCTTCTTCTAGAATCGTCTCCAACAGTTCCAGCAACTGTTGCAACTTAGCGGAGTCCTGGGCAGTGAAATTCTCGTTACCAGCAATTAAACGGGGGTCACAACAGATTTGCCGGAGTTTTAATAGGGCTGCCAGGATAGACATCTGGGCCTGCCCTAAACCTTGGTGCGCGAGTTCCCCGAAGATCTGACTCCGGCACTGCTCTAGGGTCCGTAAATATAACGGTTGCTGGACACTACTCAGGGTACAGAAGCTCAGGATATCGGTCTTGGCGGGGAGGTCCTTCTCGACTTGGGTTTTGAGACGGCGCAGGATGAAGGGCCGGATCTTGGTCTGGAGTTCACGGGCAACTTGCGGGTCTCCGGCGGCGATGGGACGCTCGTATTTCTCTTGGAAGTGCTTGTGGTCATTGAGGAAGCCCGGCATCAAAAAGTCAAAGAGGGACCACAGTTCTAGAAGTCGGTTCTCAATCGGCGTGCCGCTGAGGGTAAGGGTGTGGAGACTCTTAAGTTGTTTGACGGACTTGGCGGAGACTGATTCAGGATTTTTGATATTCTGGGCTTCATCCAAAATGACATAGCTGAACAGAAAATCCTTGAGTAAGTTGATATCCCGACGCACAATCCCATAGGTGGTGAAGAAGACCTGGGGTAGCTTGGCTTGGTTGAGCATCTCCTGGCGGTCCGTACCCAAAAAGAGTTCAGTCCTGAGATTAGGGGTGAACTTGCGGGCTTCGTCCTGCCAGTTGTAGACCACCGAAGTCGGAACAATGACCAGCGTGGGCGGAGCAGCGGGTTGGTTGCTGTGATGGGCTAAGAGTAAGGTCAGAGTCTGGATTGTTTTACCCAAGCCCATGTCGTCTGCCAGAATGCCGCCCAGCCCGAACTGGGAGAGAAACTGCAACCAATTGACCCCGTGGCGTTGGTAGCTGCGTAGCTCGCCTTGGAGTCCCACGGGGAGGGGACGAACCGGGATTTCCTCGATATTGCGTAACTGCTCTAGGAAAGTGGTCAGGCGTTCGTCATAGGTAACTTCGACGTTCTCATTGACCAGATTTTCAACGAGCGGCAAGACCTGATAGAGAGGCCGGGGTTGCTGGAAATCCAGGTCTACTTGCCGGAGGAGCCGGTCTAGGGCGCGGGCAGGGAACTGGGAAAAATATTCATCCGGTCCCTGGTAATAGCTGAGTCCCTTGGTGACGAGTTGTTCCAATTCCGCCAGACTCGCCTCAGCTTGGTCACTCTGGGCCTTGAAGTAGATCCGAAAACGGGGAGCCTCTAGGGTCAAGTGGGCACGGAGGGTCAAGGACTGGGGATGTAGCCGGTAGTAGGCCAGGGCTTCCTGGTCCACCTGCCAGTCCTGCCCGTACCGCTGCAACAGGGCCAAGGCTTCAAGAGCACGTTCGCCACTGAAAAAGAAACGGTCGCCACTCACTCGGTCGGGCTGGAGATTTTGTAGGACTTGGCGCAGTTGCATCTCTTGGGCGACCAAGCGACGGACCCAGAGACTCTGACCCGTTTCGCTGGTGAACCGGGTATGGGTGCGGTCGGTTTCCTGGGGTAGGGTCTCTGAGGGGACCAGCAACTTGCCATAGCGGAAGCCCAACTGTAACAAGAGCGCGGGCGCACCTTCCTTAGAAGACTCTTTTTCGCTCAAGTTCAGGACCACCACTGGGTCTTCCTGGATCACCTCAGGGGCGGGTTGGGTAACAAAGACAATCTGGGGCTGACCCTTGAGGTGGGGCCAAGTGCGGGTTAAAAAGGTCGGTACCTGGGTCTCTTTGAGTAAGAACGTGCCGCCGGATTCAAATTGAGTGGTCAGGCCCTTGAGCCAACTGGTATCACAACGGTAAAACGTCGTCCCCGCCAAGAGCCAACTCGGGGTCCCCAAGATGAATAGTGGGTCCGTCAGGGGCAAATCTTGCACTGTGGCGATGAGCTTCCCCTCTAGTTCTCCGGTGGGGGTCTCCTGGATCTCCAGGCGGACCTCAGCCGGAATTTCGGCAAAGGATAGGTGGTCCCCCGTCATCACATTCACTAGTTGCACGGCGTAGCGGGTGAAATCCAGGACAATCCCTTCTTGACCCTGAGGAACGCGGTGGCCTCCTGCTGATCCGGTGATGGCTTGGGGTAGGGCGACGAGATATTCCGCCAAACGACGAGCGGGACTAGCTTCCGGTAAGGTCCCTAGGGCTACGGGCGGGATTTTGAGGATATTTACTTTCCCGGTGGCCTGGGTGGGTAAGATGCCGAGGATGACCGCGAGGGGCCGAGGCAGTAGTAAGAGCCCCATCTGGAAGTCACGGGGAGCGGTGGGATCTAGCTCTTGGGGGTTGAGCAGTTCCTTGGGGTCAGGGCCGGGGGCTTCTTTTTCGTCCCGTTGGTCGCGGGCTTGCTCTAGCAGTTCTTTGACGCTCTGGCGCAGGTTGCGGTCCCGCCGTTGTAGGTAGGTCAAGAGGACGGCAACCCCGTGTTTACAGACTTCTTCAAAATACGGACAACTACAGGTACTCCGAAATGCCTCCGTCCCAGTGATCTCAACATCCACACTGTAGGGCTCACTACCGGAACCACTCACCCGGGCGGTCATGTGCTGAGGATCGGTCTCGCTGTACTGGACGACGCGATTACGTAAAAAATAACGAATCCCGCGCATAAAGACGGGTTCACTGGACCCTTGACGCACGGCTTTGAGGGTTAATCCAGTCTTGGCTTGAGGCTTTAACGGTTTTTGGGGTGGCAGTTCGGGCATAGTAAGGAAACGGGCCGCCAAGTTGTCCTGAGTCCATCACAGTATACTCGCTTGATGTACCCCAGTCCGTCAAATGCTGCTCTTCAAGGCGAGGGGGGTAGCCCAAGCGAGATTGACCCGTTCGCGGTTAATGAGAGCATAGTCCACCGCTTGCGTCGCATTCAGCGCACAGCCCTCCTCCCACAGGGTCTGGAAACTGTCGCCTAGGGCGGCCTGAACGTGTTGGACCGCCATCAAAAAAGCCTGGGCAGCGATTTGAGCTGGTGGCGTACCTAGCCGTTCACCCAGGGTCTCAGCCGCCCCTAGTAAACGCGCTGCCCGCACGGGGTCGCCTTCAAAGAGGGCGACTTGACCAAGACCCGCGAGTTTGTGGGCCAGTCCCCATTCATTTTGAAGTTCGCGGTGCAGGAGCAGGCCCCGTTGATAACAGTCCCGCGCCCGTGGGTAATCGCCGAGGGCCGTGGCGACCCCGCCCAAACTCCAGAGCAGAATTGCCATGGACCAGCGGTCTTGGAGTTCTTGGTAAATGTTCAGGCTAGTCTCGTTTTGGCGTTGGGCCGAGGCAATATCTCCTTGAGCTAGGGCCACCAAGCCCAAAGTATTGCGTGCAGCCCCCTCAAGCCAACGGTCCTGGATGGCAATCGCCAAAGCGAGGCCTTCTTCACCCAACTGCTGGCCTCGGGGATAATCTCCTTGGTACCAAGCCAGGGCCCCGAGATTGGCAAGGGCAAAAGCCTTCCCCCGTCGGTAATCTAGCTCACGACAGAGGGCGAGACCTTGCTGAAACCAGACCTGAGCTTGCCGGAAATCACCCTGAAAGATGGCGAGCCGTCCGGTGATATTCAGGACCTGAGCGCGTCCCTGACTCGGCGCACTGACCGTCCGCGCCAAAAGTTGGGTCAGCCAGTACTGCCCCTCGCTCAACAGACTTCTCACTTCCCAAAACAGCCAACAGTCTCCGGCAATCTGTAGTCCTAGGTCCGGGTCATGGGCTAGACACCACGTCAGGACCGCCCGTAAATTAGCTGATTCCTCCGCTAAATACGCTAACCAGAACCGTTGGTTACTCCCCGCCAACTCAGTCTGGGCGCGGCGGGCAAGCTGGGCAAAATAGTGGGCATGACGGCGTTTGAGTTCATCGGGCTCAGGGCAACGGGCTTGGGCGTATTCCTGGAGGATTTGGAGCATGAAATAGCGTGGTTCGCCTTGGTGATCAGCCCGTTGTCGGATCAGGCTCTTGTCGAGTAATGCTTGTAATCCTGTTTCTACATCAGGTTCTTGACAGACTTGTGCGATGGCGGCGAGGGAGGCTCCCCCCCAAAAGACCCCGAGTTGGGTGAAAAGGGCTTGTTCATGGGGCGTCAACAGTTCATAGCTCCAGTCCATCGTCTCGCGCAGGGTCCGCTGGTGGGTGGGTCCCGTCCGGCCCATCCGTTCGCCCAAGCTCAGGCGTTGGTTTAAGCGGTTGAGGATGGCCTGGGGCGTGAGGACTTTGCTTTGGGCGGCGGCTAGCTCCAGGGCCAAGGGTAGACCATCAAGTTGGACACAGCACTGGGCGACCGCTTTGGCTTGGTTGGGGGGTAGCTCTAGGCCGGGATGGACCGCGCGGGCACGTTCTAAAAAAAGCTGGACAGCGGGGGCGAGGAGGTCGGGTTGGTCTGGGTCCGGTAGACCCAGGGGCGGGACGGGGAATTCGTATTCACCGTAGAGCCGTAGCACTGTGCGGCTGGTGACAATGATCTTGAGATGGGGTGCATTCGTGAGCAGTTGAGCCACGAGGTCCACTGCCGGGAGCAGATGTTCAAAGTTATCGAGCACCAGCAGTAGTTGTTTGGGATAAATATAGTCCTGGAGCGTCTCTGCTAGGGGTTGGCGGCCTACTTCTTTGAGCCCCAGGGCTTGGGCAATCGCGAGGACCACCAAAGCTGGATCGCGCAGGGGAGCCAAGGCCACAAAGACCGTCCCGTCGCTAAAGTCCTGCTGGATAAGGGTAGCAACTTCTAGCGCGAGCCGTGTTTTTCCCGTACCCCCCGGTCCCGTGAAGGTAACGAGTCGCACGTGGGCTGACCATAAGAGAGCTAAGGCGTGGTCTACTTCCTGGGTCCGGCCCACCAACGGGGTAAGTGGCTGGGGGAGGAGACGGCGGGCACGCGCCGGGGCCGCAGGTAAGGGACGACGGGTTAAAACCGAACGAAAACTATTTTTCGTGACGGGTTCACCAAGAGCTTCGCTGATGCGCTGCCATAGTTTAGAACCCACTCCTTTGATATATTCGCTGTCGTAGGCATGAGTCTCCGCAATCTGAGCATAGGAATGGCCCTCCCAACACTCCACGAAGACCAGCGTCTGGATGTCATTTAATTTGTTGGGATACAACAGCGTATCCAGGAGAATTAGGGATTCTTCATGGTTCATAACGACACCGTAATGAAGTAGAGGAGCACACGATGATCAGTGTAGCCCCTCCCCTAAAGAAACACGACTACCCCGGTTTAAACGTGACCGAAGCCCTCTTTAGGTTGTGATTTCGATTCACAGCACCGTTAATCGTTGCTGGAGGGTAACAATTTGTTGGTCTAGATCCTGGAGTTCTTGTTCGGCTTTCTCGACTAGCTCGGCAGGGGCGCGGTCGCGGTAGCCAGGACCGGCGAGACGTTCCTGTAATTTATCGCGCTCCTTGTTTTTTTTGGTCAGGTCGCGCTCTAGTTTGACCCGTAGATTAGCTAGGTCCACAAGGTCAGTCAGGGGCAAAAGGACCGTCACGGCCCCCGCCACGCCCGCGAACACTTTTGCTGTCAAGGGAGGGACAGTAGCAGTTAGCTGAACTGCACTGAGTTTGACGAGTTTCAGATAGGTTTCATTCCTCTGGAGTAACTGGTAATCCTCCGGTTCGGGAGCAATCAAATAGATGGGCACCGCCTGGGCCGGGGGAATACCCGCCTCGGCCTTGAGGTTACGGATGATGCGGATGACGACTTGGAGGCGTTCAAACTGGGTCTCCACGGTGCCAACTAGCCACTGGGGGTCTGTCACTGGGTAAGGCTGAATGGAGATGGAAGTGTCTTTGGCTCCGGTCAGGGCTTGCCAGATTTCCTCCGTGATGTGGGGCATCCAGGGATGGAGGAGCTTCAGACCCTCGCTTAAAACGGTCTCTAAAATGTGTTCAGCTATCGGTCCGGTCGTACTTCCAAAGCGGGGTTTGGCAAGCTCAATGTACCAGTCGCAATAGTCGTCCCAAATGAAACTGTAGATGAGCTTGACGGCGTTACCCAGTTCATAATTGCCCATCAGTTCATTCACGGCAGTTATCGTCTGGTGGAGGCGCAACAATATCCAGCGGTCAGCCAGCTCTAGAGTGGATTCGGACTGTTTAAACTGTTGGGCGCGGCTCTCCGTTTTGAGATTCAGCGAGACGAACCGGGCCGCATTCCAGAGTTTGTTGGCGAAGTTACGGGCGGCCTCAATGCTCGCGGATTCGTCGGTCTTGCGGTTGTAATCAAGACGAATATCCTGCCCAGCCCCGGCAATCGCTGACAACAGAGTGAAGCGGACGGCATCAGTACCGTATTTATCCATCAGTTCTAGGGGGTCAATGCCATTGCCCTTGGACTTGGACATCTTTTGGCCCTTCTCATCACGAACCAAGCCCGTGATGTACACATCGCGAAAGGGCATCTGGTCCGTGAGTTGACCCGCCATCATCGTCATCCGGGCCACCCAGAAGAAAATAATGTCAAACCCCGTCACTAGGACTGACGTGGGATAGTACCGCTGGTAATCTGCCGTGGACGCGGGCCAACCCAAGGTCGAAAAGGGCCATAACCCCGAGGAGAACCAAGTATCCAAGACATCTTCATCCCGCGTTAGCTGGACCGCTGGGCCGTACTGGCCACGGGCGCGGCGGTAGGCTTCTTCCTCGTTGAGGGCGACGATGGGCACGGACTCCCCCGCCACGTACCAAGCCGGGATCTGGTGGCCCCACCACAACTGCCGAGAGATACACCAGTCACGGATATTCACCAGCCAGTCGCGGTAGACTTTTTCCCAGCGATCCGGGACAAACCGGGGTTCCTGGCGGCTGACGAAATCCAGGGCGGTTTGGGCTAGAGGTTCCATCCGCACAAACCACTGGGTCGTGAGGTAGGGTTCCACCGGGACCCCAGCGCGTTCGGAGTAGGGGACGGTGTGTTTGTAGGGTTCGATTTTTTCTAAAAGACCCGCTTCCTCAAACCACTGGACGACGTTTTTGCGGGCCTCGAAACGGTCTTGTCCTACAAAAGGCCCGCCGTTCTCGTTCAGGCTCGCATCGGGATTAAAGATATTGATGAAGGGTAAACCGTGGCGTTGGCCCATGGCGAAGTCGTTGGGGTCGTGGGCAGGAGTCACTTTCACACAACCCGTCCCGAAACTGACATCCACGGACGCATCGGCAATGATGGGAATTTCGCGGTTCTGGATGGGTAGCAGCAGCATCTGCCCGATGAGGTCCTGGTAACGCGGGTCCTCGGGGTTGACTGCCACGGCAGTATCTCCCAGCATTGTCTCCGGGCGGGTGGTGGCGACGACCAGATAGCGATCCGTGCCCACTACTGGATATTTGAGGTACCACAGGGAACCCTGGACTTCTTTTTTATCTACTTCCAGGTCTGAAATCGCCGACTGGGAGCCGGGGCACCAATTGACCAAGTATTCTCCCCGGTAAATCAAGTCTTGCTCATACATCAAGACAAAGGCGTGGGTCACGGCTTGGACTAATTCGGCATCCATGGTGAAGCGTTCCCGGCTCCAGTCGCAGGAGCAACCTAAGCGTTTGAGTTGGTGGATAATCTGCCCGCCGGAGGTTTCTTTCCACTGCCAGACGCGCTCAGCGAATTGGCTGCGCCCCAGTTGTTTTCGCGCTTGACTTCCCGCTTGGTTGACGGCTTTTTTCTGGTTCTCCGTCAGCTTACCGTAGGCTGGGTTCAACCCTAGGGCTGCTCGTCCTAACTCGCGCTCAACCACGGTCTGAGTGGCAATCCCCGCATGGTCCGTCCCCGGCAACCACAGACAATCCCGGCCCTGCATCCGGTGATAGCGAATCAGGGTATCCTGCACACTCGAACCCAGGGCGTGCCCGATGTGGAGGTTTCCCGTCACGTTGGGGGGCGGGATGACGATGGTATAAGGCTCTTTCCCGGATTGCGGGTCGGCCTGCTAAAAATTATGGTCCGCCCAGTACTGCTGCCACCGGGATTCCGTGATAAAGGGGTCATACTGGCTGGGCAGGGTCATGGTTCACGGCTCAACGGGTTATTCCATGGTAAAGGAACCCCCTACCGAGTAGCCCTTCCATTCACCAGCCGAGTAGATTGAACAAATTGATCCCGTACACTATAGCAATCCGAGTTGAATTATAAAATTTCAGTAGCTCGCCAACAGCCGCCCCTCCGCCCCGTACCCTGCCGGGCACAGGTAAACGGGGGACCAAGGCAGAAAAGAACTTATTCTTGCTCTCCTACCCTGCTCGCCTGTGCCCGGCAGGGTACGGGGG
>NZ_JAAXLT010000221.1 GCF_013285555.1 Candidatus Cyanaurora vandensis
AGAGCATAGCCCCTACGACAGAGGCGCAATCCGATGTTGCAAGCTGACTCGTGGAACCAAGAGCTGGGCGGTACCGCCCAGCTATCCCCCGGCTTTAGCTGTGGGAAGTTTCAACACGGCGGGTGGTATTAAACTAATGCCCAAAGGAACTTAAACAAGCATCAGAAGCTCATGATACCGTCGCTCTGGGGACTTGGGATAGGAATTTAGCGGACTTCCTTAAGGATGAGGTAATCGCGGCTGGGGTCAATTTGGGTAATCGCGAGGTCTAGCATATCCCCTCGTTCCACAGGACGGTCCAGACGCACCGGCAAACGTAATGCTGAGTTCTCTAGGAGGACTAAAGGACGTTGAGGATCGCCCCCGGTCCAATCTAGGACCAGCGCGGGCTGGGGTTGGTCGCGGTGACGGCGCAGGTATTCGAGGACCCAGTAGCGGACACTCTGGCGTTCGAGGAATACCGAGTCACTGATGGCGGCCTCTAGGGTCATCAACAGTTCCCGCAGGGCCTGGGCAGTATAGGGAATCGGCTGTCCGTGCAGATGGGCCTTGAGTTGGTAATGAACTAAAAGATCGCTGTAACGGCGGATCGGAGAGGTGGCTTGAGCGTAACCCTCTAGTCCTAGTCCACCGTGACGACCGGGCTCTACCCGCAGTTCGCCACGCTGCATACAACGACAGATGGCGTAGTCCCGCACGGGACCCCAGGGCAGACGTTCGAGTTCTTCGGGAGCGGGCAGCGTGGGCGTAGGCTGGACGCGGTGAGGCAGGGATAGGTCATGCGCCTGGGCGTAGCGGGCTGCCACTTCGCCCACCAGGATCATCATCTCGGAGACAAGCGCGCGCGCTGGACTATCGGTTAAGACTTCGAGGGATAGGTCCTCCCCCTGGTCCTTGGCCTTGACCACCGCCTCGGGCATATCAATCTGGACCCCCCCCAGCCCCAAACGGTAGCGACGGCGCAGCTGGGCCAAGGTCCAGAGTCGGGCGAGCACTGGCTCCACCCCGGTCTCTAGTAACTGGTCCACCTCTTGATAGTCCAGCCGATAGACCGTATCCAAAGTCGTCGTGACAATCTCCGTCGTCACGATTTCGCCCTCAGGACCCAACTGGACCGCAAAGCTCAAGGCACAGTTATCTCGGCCCGCCAACAAGCTCAACGGTCCAGTCGCCAGCAAGGAGGGGAACATCGGGATCGTAATTTCCGGTAGGTAAATGCTGGTGGCCCGTCGTCTCGCTTCTTCTTCTAAAGGACTGCCCACCTGCACCCAGCGCGTCGGGTCAGCGATGTGGACCCAGAGCCGTTCCGTCCCATCTGGGAGTTTCTCTAGACTCAGCGCGTCGTCAATCTCCTGGGTCGTCGGGTCATCAATGGTATAGGCCGCTAGCCGATGTAAGCGAGTCCGGGGTACGGTATCCGCTGGGGGGTCCGTGATGAGTTGTTGGGCCTGCGCCAATAAAGTGGGTGTGAACTGGACCGGGACTCCCGAGCGACGCAGGAATAGGTTCTCGTAGGGTCCCCACCAACCCAGGGATACAAGGAGTTGTTGGGCGGCGGCGGCATCTTCTTTGTAGCCCAGGGTCCTGAGTAAGTCTTGGGCTTGGCTTTTGTCTTTGCTCTCGTCTTGCCACAGGGCGAAGCGTTCGATGAGTTCAAGGCGGTGGCGGTCCCCTTCTTGCCAGGGCTGGGGTTGACCCAGGATGTGGGACTGGATGCGCTCCATGAACTGTTGTTGCTGGCGTTGTTTGCGCTCTGCCATTTCTAATTGGTGCCGGATCTCCTCGACTTGACTCAGGGGACGCGGTTCGTAGCCCTCGGCCCGCTGCTTGAAATAGAGACGGTCATTGCTCAACAGCACATGGGCGGCATAACAGGTCTCAGCCGACTGTTCATTAAAAAGTAGTCCCGCGAGGATCTGGGGGGTAATTAGGTCGTCGGACTCCTGGAGCAATTCCCAGGCTAATTCCAAGTCGCCCTCGGTGACGAGCCGTGCCACTTGACTATCGAAGGGCAGGATTTTGCCCACCGGGAAGGTCCCACCCGGTACGACGAAACTCACCTGACGGGGATGGACCGTATGGACATGACCCGTGGGGACTTGTAGATTCCATTTGCCTTTGCCCTCGGGTCCGATGACCACCCCGAGTTGCCGGTCGCCGTGTAGCCGAAATTCCACTAAACTGCCGACATCCATGGACTTTAGACCTACCTGACTGCGCCTGCCTAGGACGATGGTAGCCCACATCTACCCTCCAAATTTAGGTACAATGCCGGTCATGCGGATTGGCAATGGCTACGATATTCACCGTCTGGTCCCCGGTCGCACCCTGATTATCGGCGGGGTAACGATACCCTACGAGCGTGGGCTATTGGGCCACTCTGATGCCGATGTCTTGACCCATGCGATTATGGATGCACTTTTGGGAGCCTTGGCCTTGGGGGATATCGGGCATTATTTCCCGCCCACGGACCCGGCTTGGCGGGGGGCCGATAGTCTCGTCCTCTTGGCTCAGGTGAACAAACTCTTGATGGAGCGTGGCTACCAAGTCAGTAACCTAGACTCGGTGATTGTCGCGGAGGCCCCGCGCATGAAGCCTCATCTCCCAGCCATGCAGCTAAAGCTAGGTCAAGTCCTTGGTATCGCCCCAGACCAGATTGGGATCAAGGCGACAACGCAAGAGGGCCTGGGTCCGATTGGGCAAGGTGAGGCGATTTGTGCCTATGCCGTAGTACTTTTAGAGAAATGTAGTATGGATAACTAGGGATTTCAGGGGTAAGCGGCGTTTAGACGAAAGCAGTTCCTAAAAAGTTCTCAAAAAAGCTAAGAAATTTACACAAAAGTTCAGGACGGACCGTTGACAGGGGTAGGGCTTGCCCTAATATATATGAACTGTTTTCTGGTGTGTGGAGATGAGTCAATTTGCGCGTAAGCGGACCCTCAAGGGTCTCAGCTTGTTTGGACTGGGTGCTCAGTTAGTTTGTTTAGCTTTGGTGGCGAGTCTGGGTCAGGGTGTCCGCGCTGAAGAGACCCCGGCGATTGCCCAAGTCAACACGATGGACACGGCAACTAATGCTAAGGAATTGGTGGGGACGGTCCTATCCGTCAACGCTAGTCCAGGGACTACTACTGAACAGCCCCCTTTGCTCACTGCTCAGACCCTTACCCCACCTGGTACCACCAGCACGTCCTCTGCTGATGAAGATGAGCCCGTAGACTTATTGGGTGATTACAACATCACTGCCCAACGCCGTCGGACCACGGAACGGGAAAATACCGTCACTACCTATTCAGTGAATCGTGAACAGATTCGTGCTTTCGGGGCGCGGACAGTTACGGATGCCCTCAAGCTGATTCCTGGCTTCACCTTTGCCGATACCCTGGGCGGTGTCACCTCCGACACCAGTAACTTCCTGCGGGGCTTAAACAGTCAACGCTTTCTCTTCCTGGTAGATGGTTCCAGCCAAGGCCGCGCCTCTAACAACCGGGCAGATACAGTTGGTACCCTACCCGTAGCGAACGTTGAACGGATTGAAGTTACCTTCGGGGGCGGTACCCTGCGCTATGGCGCGGACGCTATTGCTGGGGTCATTAACGTCATTACGACCATCCCAGAGGGTCCGCCCAAAGTCACCATCAACGGTCAGTTTGGTAGCTTTGGCTTTGCCCAGTACGACTTGAACTACTCAGGCAGCAATGGCGTTCCCTCGACGGATGCTGGGTATTTGGGCTTCGAGTTGGGCTATCAATCACTCAGTGCCATCAATGACTACCGATATACTTACAACTTTGGTACGGTAGGGCCGACCTTCATCAACGGTGTAGGTCCTTACCTGCCCGGTTCCGCACCTGTGTTCCCTGCGCCCGGTGTCAGCCTTATTGACCAGAACTTTACGGTCAATACCCGACTCAAGGGCGGCTATGTCTTCAGCGACTTCTACTATGGTAAAGCTGTCTTCAAGCCCGGGAAAGAACATACCGTCACCATTTCGGTAGCGCAACAGAACCGGACCACAGGTTCAGCAGGCAACCGTACTGGCTGTATCGCCTACGGTAACGCTGCTGTGCCGAGCTACTATCAGACGTACTACGGAGTACCCTTCGTCACCTATTGCTACAGCCCTGCCGCCACCAGTGCACGGACCCTAGAGGGAGATGTCCGTGGTCAGGGAGATAACCGGAGCTCCAATACTCGTGGCAACGTGATCTGGGATTGGAGCCTGAGTGAACTGAGCAGTATCAGGGGTCAATTTGCTGTTAACAGCACCCATCTTTTCTTTGCTAACCCCGGTTCACAGCGACTCATCACCAACCGCAACATTGATGGCTCGTTAGAATACATCTCGGAAATCTTCCCAGGAAATACCATCAACCTGGGTTATCAATTCCGCACCCTGCGCTCGACTCAGGCATCGGTGGCTGGCTATACTCCCCAGAACGTACCGCCCTCGCTAGACCGGGAGGCGACCACCAACGCCATCTACTTCACCGATGACTGGCAACTGTTCAACAAAGCCCTTATCCTCAACGCTGGGGTGCGTTTTACCAATGCGGTTGCCTTTGGAAACTTTATTAACTACGGGGCAGGCTTCCGCTACAACTTCGGCAGTGATGACCCCAGCACGGCCCCCTTTGGTCTACGCTTCAATTACTCAACAAGCTTCAAGCAGCCCTCGATCTCTGACCTCTACAATAGTGGGGTCATCAACCCAACTACCGGTCCGACCTTCCAGCAGTTCCTGGCTAACCCATCACTGCAACCAGAGCTAGGCCAAGGTTTTGACATTGGCTTGGATATTGCGTTTAGTCCTACAGCCGTGCTACGGGCGACCTACTTCCGTACCGACATCGTGGGCTACTTTGGTGATGGTAGTCCCTTTATCGGAAACTTACCGACGATTGGTGGTGATCCTAGGGGAGTTACTAACTGTGCGACGGAACCTATCCCTACTACGGCTAACAGTTGCTTGGCACAAACCTTTCAGTCCCGTAACGCCCAGTCTTTCCTCAGTACCGGCTTTGAGTTCACCTTTAACTGGGAGTTTGCCCAGTCCTGGAACCTCTCGCTATCCCAGTCTTTTGTGGATTCGCGCCCGGTAGGAACGTTAGGGACTGACCTCGCTCAATTCCCTTTCGCTACCAATGCTGGGTACTACTATGACTACCAGACTGCTGACATTCCCTACAGTCAGACGGGTATCCTTCTGACCTACACTTCGCCTAATTTCATTGCGGGCCTGTCGGGTCGGTTTGTTGGTACGCGTACGACCTTTGGGCCTTTTGTGACCCCCGGTTACGGTCAGTGGGATGCTACAGTCCGGGTGCCGGTTAGCGATAACTTGTCGTTCACGGGCGGGGTCTTCAACACCTTTGATGACCGCAGCATCTTGGCGAGTAGCTTGCGCTTGAGCAACAGTGCTGGGAACGCTGGGATTATTAGCCCTCCTACGACCTTCCGGGGCGGTATTGAACTCACCTTCTAGTTTGTTTGTTCAGTAGATTCATCGGTTCGCCCCCTACCTAGGGGGCTTTTTTTTGAGTGCTGGTGTTGAAGTTTGAATGGGGTTCGCTGATGTTCGTATCTGCTCAGACTCCCAAGGCAAAATAAGAGAGTCCCGGCGCGGTAACCTTATGACCCAGACCCCGATTAAGCCCGGTGGGAATGTGATTACCTGGGAAATCCTACCCCCCGACCTCCCCCTCCCGGACGATCCTGTGGACAGTATCACCCAACCATTCCTCGCCGCCGCGCTCACCGAAGCTCTCGAACTCGCAGGTTATCTGACCCCCTTGACGCTGGTTGCCACCAATTTTGGTTTGTGCGCCAAGGTCAATCAGCAAGTCGTTGTCAAAGCTCCTGACTGGCTCTATGTCGCTGGGGTCAATGAAAATAAATTAGACCGCCGTAGCTATACACCTCATGTCGAGGGAGAGGTCCCGCTGGTAGTGATGGAGTTTTTGTCAGATACCGATGGCTCCGAATACTCCTTCCGGCCCTCTCCTCCCCACGGGAAATGGTACTTTTACGAGCAGGTCCTTCAAATTCCGACCTACGTTACCTTTGAGCCCCTAGAGGGGTTACTAGAGGGCACCTCGATAAATAAAGGATGAAGGGAAGAATTATTAGAAAAAATGATTCTTATTAATAAACAAGGGTTTTTATACCCCTCTCTGCTAATCTTTTCGATTTTCTTCCGCCATTTTCCTTGATTTAGTTACACTACGCCTGGCCTTTGTACATAAACATA
>NZ_JAAXLT010000222.1 GCF_013285555.1 Candidatus Cyanaurora vandensis
AGCCCACCCGCCATCAGCCCCTCAAATAAGACGGGCTTGAGGTTGGCCCGCGCTGCATAAATTGCCGCCGTATAACCCGCCGGACCCGAACCGATAATCACTACGTTCTCAACCGTCATGTGCGCTCCCAAGTCAAAGTCAGAATGATTATGACTTCATTGTACTTGCTCGGGCGCGACTGGGTCAATTTTTGCGGTTACGGCAACGGCGATCCTGAGCTTTTACCACGGGGTCGTAGCAATCGGGGGCACTAGGAGATAGTTCGGGGACGGATGAGGGAAGTTCGGGTTCAGGAAGAACGAGGGGTTGATCATCAGAAGGTGGCGCAGGGTCAGCGAGGACAAGCGGTTCTTCACTAGGTTCTTCCACAGCGGGTGCAGGCAGTTCCCCAATCGCCGTGGATTCACGGCGGGGACGGCTCACGCTGGTGGTCTCACCCTGCACACTGGCTAGGATCTGGCCCTTGCGCTCAGAATTCAAGTCTGGAGGTTCCTTAAAATCCGGGCTAGGCTGACCTACCTGCCGCATGAACTGGCCCCAAACTTGCGCGGCGAGACTGCTGGAACCCCCAGTTGGTGCTTCGTCATCATTCCCCAGCCACACCCCCGTGACTAAGCGCGGGGTATAGCCGACAAACAGCAGATCGCGGCCCCGGTCACTGGTCCCCGTTTTACCAGCGGCCTGGAAGCTAACGCGAGCCGCTCGTCCGGTGCCGTGAGTCACCACCCGGCGCAGCATCTGGGTCATCATCCAACTCACCTGAGGGTCTACTACCACTTCAGAACTCGGTTTGGCCTCATAGATGACCCGGCCCTGACGGTTTTGGACCCGTAATACCGCCACGGGAGCCACCCGTATTCCCCCATTCGCTAAGACTCCGTAGGCACTGGTGAATTCCAAAAGTTGGACCTCCGAGGAACCCAGGGCGAGGGTGGCATCGGGTCGCAAGTCCGTGGTAATCCCCAAGCGGCGACAGGTGGCAATCGTCTGGGCAATGCCTACATCCAAGAGGAGTTCCACGGCAACTGGATTACGGGATTTGGCTAGGGCCTCCATGAGATTGAGCGGACCCAAGAAACGCCCGTCACTATTTTTGGGACTGTAGCCATTCATGGCGAGGGGACGGTCCACATAGACACGAGTGGGAGCATAGCCCTGTTCTAGGGCGGTCAAATAAACAAAGGTTTTGAAGGCCGAACCCGGTTGACGACGGGCTTGGGTCGCCCGGTTAAATTGACTCTGGGTGAAATCCACCCCGCCCACTAAGGCCCGGATTGCTCCCGTCGTCGGGTCCAGACTCACCAGGGCCCCTTGACTCACCCGACGGAAACTCTTGACCCGTGCGCTGAGAGTCTTTTGGGCGATAGCTTGAGCCTCTGCGTCTAGGGTCGTCATCACGACTAAACCGCCCTGTTCCAGGACATCCCGCCCCACCAAGGACGGCAACAACCCTTCCACATAACTGGTGAAATAACTATTGGCAGTCCACCTAGCACGGTTAAACCGATAGCGTGGTTGCTGAGCCATGGACTGTTTCGCCTCGGTCTCTTTTAAAAACCCGGCCCGGACCATCTTATTGAGGACCACATCACGCCGTTTACGAGCTAGCTCCAAATTATTGAGCGGTGAATAGACGCTCGGTGCAGGTAAGACCCCAATCAGTAAAGCTGCTTCACTCAAATTAATATCATTGACCGATTTATTAAAATAAACCCGGCTGGCATCCGCTACCCCATAGGCTCCGGCCCCGAAGTAACTATAGTTGAGATAAAAAACGAGAATCTCGTCCTTACTATAAGTCTGTTCAATCTTGAGGGCGAGCAGAGCTTCCTGAAATTTACGGCTCAGGTTCTTATCGCGATTCAGAAAAAGGATACGCGCCAACTGCTGGGTAATTGTACTTCCGCCCTCAGCCAACTCTCCCTGACGGAAGTTATTGACCACAGCCCGACCAATGCCCGCTAAGTCCACCCCGTTGTGCTCATAGAAGCGGCGGTCCTCACTGGCAATCGTGGCTTCGCGGAGGACTTTGGGGATTTGGGCGGCGGTGGCTCGTGCCTGGGGACCACTGCCTTTGTTGTAAATCACCGTCCCATCGGCGGCTTGCATCTGAAGACTGCCATCGGGCCGGAAGTCCTGCACCCCGCCCACATCGGGCAACCCCCGGTCTAGATAGACCCCAACACCAACCAGGGTCAGGATGAGCACCCCGAAAAAAACTAGAACCGCGTTGCGCCATTTACCCATGCCACACCCATCGGGCAGTTTTCAGATCATAGGTCACACCCAGTGGCCAGCGTTGGTAACAGGGTCATGGTGTGCCCGGTCCACAGACTGCTACGATGATACGCCGCAAAAAACAATGGACCGCTAGGTACTCCCAGCGGCCCATCTTCAATTGAGGAGGCTTCCCCCCGGAACCTCCCCAAACTCAGTTACGGGGTCACAGGACGGGCAGTTGAATCACCCGCGCCGGTGGCAGTACCCTGACCGGCAGCTTTGCCGGTACCCGTGGCACTACCTTTACCCACGGCGATACCTTTGCCGCTCGTGGTGCCGGTGCCCTTCTTGTAACGAACTTTGCCATTGCCATCGCGGTAGACGACTACGCCTTTACCGCTAGCCGTCCCATTACCACGGACCCCGGCGCGGCCCTGGGCCGTTCCTTGACCTTTACTGGTGCCAGTTCCTTTGACTTCACCGGCAAAAACTGCTGAAGCAAGAACAAACGGTACACTCAGAGCCATGGTCAACGCGAGTAACTTTTGCATGTCCAGTCTCCATTCCAATTACACAGTTTGAGACGGTCAGGGTCACTATCAGGTTCAACCGTCCACATCTAGGTCTTCATTGACCAAGGTCATACAGGCGCGGACTAGGCCCTGTTGCTCAGTCAAGACTTCGCAGGTCCCACAGATGCCATGGCAGCAGTCCGTGGGTAGGTCAATCCCCAACTTGCGGGCCGCGAGGTTGATCGTGAACCATTCCTCGACCACAATCGTTTGACCACTTTTGCGGAAATTGACCCGGTAGGACTGGAAGCTACTCAAGGGTCCACCCAACGCCCGTCGGTCTTGATGAGGTCCACCAGATGCTGGACGCCCTCGGCCTGAGGAACGCGCCGGATCTCTTCTTTACCGCGATAGAGGGCGATCACACCAGGGGTTTTGCCCACATAACCATAATCTGCGTCTGCCATCTCGCCGGGACCGTTGACAATACAGCCCATCACCGCAATATCTAGACCGACTAAATGGATAGTGGCAGCCCGGACCTCTTTGAGGACTTCTTCAAGGTTGAACATCGTCCGTCCACAACTCGGACAGGCCACGTATTCCACCATCGTCTTACGCAAGCCCAAGGCCTGGAGGATGCCATAGCAGACCGGGATCTCTTGCTTGGGGTCCTCAGTCAACGAGACGCGGATTGTATCGCCAATCCCGTCCGCCAACAGTGTCCCGATTCCCGCCGTGGATTTAATCCGCCCATACTCCCCGTCCCCGGCTTCCGTCACTCCGAGATGAAAGGGGTAATCCCCCAACCGTTGGGCTGCTAACCGATAGGCCGCGAGCATCACCGGCACCCGTGAAGCCTTGAGCGAGATGACCAAGTTATAAAAATTCAACTCCTCACAGATCCGGATAAACTCCAAGGCCGATTCGACCATGCCCAAGGGTGTGTCGCCGTAGGTATAAACCATCCGCTCCGCCAAGGAGCCGTGGTTAACCCCGATCCGCATCGCCTTACCCTGCTCCTTGAGGGTTTCCACTAGGGGTTTGAGGGCTTCGCGGACGGCTTGGTGGACGCCTTGTAACTCTTCGGGGGTGTACTCGCCGGAGGTGCGGCGGCGTTCAAATACGTAAAGACCGGGATTGATGCGGACCTTATCCACATGACGAGCTACTTCCAACGCAATTTTCATCCCGTCGTGGTGGACATCGGCGACGAGAGGCACGGGCTGATAGGTATCTTCTAAAGTTTTGCGAATCTTTTCAAGGGCACGGGCGTGGGCTATGGAGGGAACCGTGACGCGCACCAATTCACAGCCGAGGCTATGGAGTTCCCGGATCGCCCGCACAGAGCCCGCGATATCGAGGGTATCTTCATTGATCATCGATTGCACCACCACCGGAGCTTGTCCGCCGATGATGACGCTGCCCACCGAGACCGGACGGGTCTTGCGACGGGGCGTAAGTAAAGAAGTCGGCGGCATCAACGTTTGCATGGGTTTCCTAGGCTCAAACCGTCCCTCTCATTTTGGTCCATTTGTACCCAAAGTAGAGGATGGGGATTAGAGGGAGAATCTATTAAAATGGAAAAAGCGGAGACGCATGTTTCCGTTCACTCCTCACACCACACTCCGCTTGGGTAACCCCCAGGCGGTTCCTTTATGGATTCTTTGGTAATGACTCCCACTCAACGCTAGACTGAGGATCGTTATAAATGCTCAAAGGAGCCCGGACATGTCAGCGGCATTTCCCGTCACCGATTCGACCTTTCAACAAGAAGTCCTGAACTCTGAAATCCCGGTCCTGGTTGACTTTTGGGCACCCTGGTGTGGTCCTTGCCGCATGGTGGCACCCGTGGTTGACGAGATTGCCGAACAGTACTCAGGCCGCATCAAAGTGGTCAAGCTCAATACCGACGATAACCATCAGGTCGCCAGTACCTACGAGATCCAGTCCATCCCGACTCTCATGATCTTCAAATCCGGTGCCAAAGTAGACAAAATTGTTGGTGCTGTTCCTAAGGCGACCCTAGCCACGACGCTTGAAAAGCATCTCTAGGACATGAAGGTTGCGCTCCTAGGCTTGGGGACAGTCGGCGCGGGGGTCTGGCAAATTCTGACTGACCGTGCAGGCCGTGATCCCTTACTAGAGCAAGTCACCGTGGTCGGGATCGCAGTACGAGATCTAACCAAACTCCGTGACCCCTCCGTACCCCCAGCCCTCTTGACTACAGATGCTATGGTTTTGGTTTCTGACCCCGAAGTTGAAGTTGTAGTCGAGGTCTTGGGCGGGGTGGAGTCTACTTTACCGTTACTCAAGACGGCCCTAGACCAAGGTAAACACGTAGTGAGTGCTAATAAAGCCCTCTTGGCTCGCCACTACCGGGCCTTGACCGCCCTAGCCCGTCAACGGGAGGTCTACCTTTTATTTGAAGCAGCGGTGGGCGGCGGCATTCCACTGATCCAACCCGTCCGGCAATGCCTGGGGGCCAACCGTCTCCGTCGTCTCGTCGGCGTAATCAATGGCACCACTAATTACATCCTCACTGCGATGACCCAGAGTGGTGTCTCCTATACCCAAGCCCTCAAAGAAGCCCAAGCCTTCGGTTTCGCCGAACAGGACCCTACGGCGGATGTAGCGGGCCATGATGCCCAAGAAAAATTAGCTTTGCTTAGTGCGTTAGTCTTTCGGACAGCGATTGTTGATCTGGCTGATATTCCCCGCGAAGGGATCACCGGGATTGTCTCAGAAGATTTACGGTATGCCAAAGAACTAGGCTACGGGATTAAACTTTTGGCCTTAGCCGAAAAGAATGCAGCCGGGGCCTTATATTTGCGAGTCTCACCCCACTTTGTCCCCCAGGCCCATCCTCTCAATCGGGTCCAAGGTGCGGACAATGCGGTCTTGGTGGAAGGAGAACCCATAGGTCAGGTGATGTTCTCCGGGCCGGGGGCGGGTTCAGGTCCGACGGCTAGCGCGGTGGTGTCCGACATCTTAAACATCGTTGCCCGTCAAACCTTCCAAGACCCCCACTTCATGGGCGAACCTCTCTGTGTCCCCGAACTTCTGCCCGCCCTAGAGCATCGGGGCCGCTTCTATGTGCGCCTTGAGGTCCCGGACCAACCAGGCGTGATTGGGCTCGTGGGACACGCTTTTGGGACAGCGGCGGTGAGCTTGGAATCTGTGGTGCAGAAGGCCAGCCAGGGTACCCGTGCTGAACTTGTGGTCATTACCCATTGGGTCAAAGAAGGCCAACTTCAGCAAGCTCTCCAACAGCTACGGCAGCTAGGTATGGAAATCGGTTCCGTTTTACGGGTCTTGGATGAGGAAACGCCCGGTCATCAGTTTTCTTAATAATTAAGTTTACTTATCTAAATGAGTGTGGTGTAACAATTTGGTAATGAGAACATAACATTGGAGGGTAAACCTTGGGTAACACCAATGACCGCTACTCTTGAACGCCGCCAAGCGCGCTCCCTCTGGGGCCAGTTTTGCGACTGGGTTACTTCCACCAACAATCGCCTCTACGTCGGCTGG
>NZ_JAAXLT010000033.1 GCF_013285555.1 Candidatus Cyanaurora vandensis
CCTGTACCCCCACCGCCGCCGGGGGGATGCAACATCAATTCGTATTGAGACATTGACCTTCTCCGATTGTGATTTACTTGGTCTGCTACCCTATTTAATAACGCGCACAAGTTCAGTAAAGTAGCTCATTGTTTTCATAAATTTTTATCACCGTCAATAACCCTTGGTCAAACTGACAAATCCTACTAGCAGCAAAGAAGCTAAGAAGGCAAATCCCAAGATAAACAAGGCAAATAACTCCGTACTCGATAAGGCCCGCTCTTGGATATCGAAGGTAGTCGGGCGGGGACTAGGCACCGGGGTTGGGACGCGGGTGAGTTCGATAGCGCGGGCAATCCGGGCTTGATCGTAGCGTGTTCTTTTGACCGGATGGTTGAGGGTGGTATAAGCCTCATTGAGAACCAAGAATTTCTCTAGGGCTTCCGCTTGGGAGAGTGTCGTGGTATCGGGATGATATTCACGGCATAACTGACGGTAGGCTTGTCGGATCTCATGGTCACGGGCGGTCGCGGGAACACCGAGGACTTGATAGTAATCCACTGGCTTCATGGGCGCGGCACGTGACAATTCATACAAGATAACATTCTCTCCCCAGCCGGTCAGTGGATGATGATCCCCCCACCCAACACTCGGTCCCCGTCATACCAGACCGCCGCCTGACCGGGCGTGATCCCAAACTGGGGTTCCGCGAATTCAAGGGTAATCCCCTCACTGTGGGGAATCAGGGTCACGGGAGCAGGTTCAGCACGGTAGCGGATTTGGGCGGTACAGGCGATGGGGGTACTGGGTGCGGCGATGGAGACCCAATTCACCTGACGCACTTCACAACGGGTCTGATAACCCTCTGGGCGGCTCCCGACCAGCACCCGGTTAGCCTTGGTATCGATCGCCAGCACGTAGAGGGGCGTACTCGCGGCAATCCCCAGACCCTTGCGCTGACCAATGGTGTAGTGATGTGCCCCGTCATGGTGGCCCAAGACCCGACCGGTCGTATCTACAATCTCACCGGATATCGGCTCAATATGTTCATCCAAGAAGTTACGCATCGAACCCGCCGCTTCAACCAAGCAGAGGTCCATGCTCTCGGGCTTGGTCGCCACGGTGAGACCCAGTTCAGCCGCCACCCGGCGCGTCTCAGTCTTGGTCATCTCACCCAAGGGAAAAACCGCCGCCGATAACTGGTCTTGGCTTAATTCATAGAGGAAATAGGATTGGTCCTTAGTCCGGTCCACGGCTCGCCGCAGTTGATGCCGCCCGCTTACCGGGTCGAACTCCGTGCGGGCGTAGTGGCCCGTGGCAAGTTTAGTCACCCCGAGGACTTGACGGCAGTGATTCAGCATCAGGCCAAACTTAAGCTCACGGTTACAGCGGGAACAGGGCAAGGGCGTAACCCCGGACTGATAACCCTCGACCACAAAATCAATGATGGTTTTTTCAAATTGTTCGCGCACATCCACAATCTGATGGGGAATAGCGAGGGTTTCACAGACCCGGGCCGCATCTTTCATCCCATCGGAACAACAGGAACCCTTACCCGCCATCAACCAGAGGGTCAAGCCAAATACGCGATAGGGCTGCTGGGTCAAGAGGGCCGCTGCCACCGAGCTATCCACCCCGCCCGAGAGTCCCACGACAATTTTTTCGTTGAGTTGCTGACCCATGGTGACAAACCTGACCGTCTTTTATGCTAACAGTCTGTCTACGAAAAGCTCCAGGTCTGAAGTAGCCTGGAGCTTCATTGCTAAGAATTAGCGTCGCCGTTTACGGGCTGCTTCAGACTTACGTTTTTTGCGGACACTCGGTTTTTCGTAGCGTTCACGTCGCTTGATTTCCGAGAGAATTCCAGCCTTTTGAATCTTCTTTTTGAAGCGTTTTAACGCGGACTCAATAGACTCATTTTCGCCAAGACGGACTTCCGTCACCTACCATTCACCTCCTCAAAATCCTAGGGGCTTGGACATCTCGATTACTCGAAGATCTCCATGTGGACTTGCTGGTTATGGGTGCGAGCGGCGGCTTCGAGGATGTAGCGGATGGCCTGGATCGTCCGTCCACCCCGCCCGAAGACCTTCCCCTTATCACCAGCGGCAAAACTGACCCTCAGCCAAATCCGTTGATTGTTGAGGGTACTTTCTGCATCCACGAGGAGCAAAGAAGGGTCATCAAGCAGTGGGGAGACCAGGAATTTAACCAGTTCGGGATAATTTGGCAACAAGGTTAGGTACCGACGGGCTGGACAGCAAACACTTGGGCACGACGCATCAGGGCGAGGACGGTTTCGGTGGGTTGGGCACCCCGCTCTAACCAGAGACGGGCGGCTTCCACATCCAGGGTGAGGGCGGTCTCCCCTTTGATTACATTGGCCCGGGGGTTATAAAACCCAATCTGGGCCAGGGTCGAGCCATTGCGCCGGGTGCGCCCATCGGCGACGACAATACGGTAGACTGGACGGCGTTTGGCACCGAGCCGTTTGAGACGGATGGAAACGATAGCGATTCACCTCCTGATGGCAACGGGCTATTTACCGAAGCCCTTGCCTTTTTTCTTTTTGTCCCCGCCCTTGGGAGGCCGGGGTTTGCCTTGACCGCGCCAGCTAGGTCCGAGACTGGAAGGACGCGGGAGTCGAGGACCACCAGATACTCCGGGTGCCCCGCCGCCCATACCCCCCATCTGACCAAACTGCTGCATCATGGTCCGCATGGTTTCAAAATCGTTGAGCATTTTGCCCACGTCCTGAATACTCACCCCAGACCCTTTAGCAACGCGCCGTTTTCGGGCATTATCTATGATACCAGGATTCTTGCGCTCTTCACGGGTCATCGAGTTAATCATGGCTTCGGTGCGCTTGAGTTGCACTTCACCCTGCTCAATCTGGTCGTCGCTGATCTTGTTCATGCCGGGGATCATCTTTAGGACCCCGCCCAGGGAGCCCATCCGCTTAATCATCCGCATCTGACCCACAAAGTCCTCCAGGTTGAACTGGGCTTTGAGGATCTTTTCTTCCATCTGTTTGGCATCGGTGATGTCAATTTCTTCCTGGGCTCGTTCGACCAGGGTGAGGATATCGCCACTGCCCAGGATGCGAGAAGCCATCCGCTCGGGGTAGAAGGGCTGGAGGGCTTCGACTTTTTCACCGACCCCGATGAATTTAATCGGTTGCCCGGAAATCTGACGCACCGAAAGGGCGGCTCCGCCCAAGGTATCGCCGTCCATCTTGGTCAAGACCGCGCCCGTGATCCCGATGCGCTCATGGAAACTGCGGGTGAGGTTGGCGGCCTCCTGCCCGGTCATGGCATCTACGACTAACAACACTTCGTCGGGCTGGAGAACTTCTTTAATCTGGACCAATTCACCCATCAAGGTCTCGTCAATCTGGAGCCGTCCGGCGGTGTCCACAATCAGGACATCAAAATTCTGTTCTTGGGCCTGACTGAGGGCATTACGGGCGATGTCCACGGGGCGAGCGTCCGTGCCCTCGCTGTAGACCGGGGTTTGGATCTGGCGGCCTAGGGTCAGGAGTTGGTCAATGGCGGCGGGACGGTAAACGTCACAGGCGGTGAGGAGGACTTTAAGTTTTTCTTTTTTGAGGAAGAGGGCGAGTTTGGCGCAGGCGGTGGTTTTCCCGGCTCCCTGGAGACCCGCCATGAGGACGACGACGGGTTTATCGCCTATCCGGGGGCTGGTTTTGGCGAGGGGAACATTGGCCTCGCCCATCAACTCCACAAGTTCTTGGTAGACCACGTGCATAAACTGCTGGGCCGGGGAGAGGTGGAGCAGGACTTCTTTGCCGAGCGCCTTCTCTTTGATGTGACCCTCAAACTGTTTGACAATTTGCAGGTTGACATCGGCTTCAAGCAGAGCGCGGCGCACGGTCCTGACAGGTTCAGCGATATTCTGCTCCGTCAGTTTGCCTTCGCCCTTGATGGACTTGAAGGCAGATTCAAATTTCTCTGTCAGAGCCTCAAACATAGGCTGCACCCGTCTCGAATTCCACTATGCCATGTTTCTCGAACTCAGGCGATTCCCGGTTGCCACTGCCACTGGGTACATTCAGGAAGCTGACCTTGCACCACCAAGGCACCGATGTAGCCGGGACCGGGGTTGAGGGTGAGGAGGGACCACTGGGCAGCCAAATCGGGGTCCAGGAACCGCGCTGGTTCATCTAGACTGACTGGGCATTGGCTCAGGGGCACGGTAAGACCCCGACCGAGGGCTTTGAGGTAAGCTTCCTTGCGGGTCCAGCCGTTGAAAAAAGCCGGTTCCCGCGCCTGGTCCGGCAGTTGTTGAAAAAATTCAATCTCCACGGGCGCGAAACACCGGGCCACAATCCGCTCTAGCCGCACGGAACGCAGGTACTCAAGATCTACCCCCACGGCTCGGTTCCAGGCGAAGGCGTAAAGAGCAAGCCCGTGGGCATGGGCGAGGTTGAACCTTAATTGTCCTGGTGGTTCCAAATCCGGCTTCCCCTGGGGACCATAGCTAAACTGCAACTCGCGGGGGTCCTGATTTAGATAGCGGCCCAACAACCAACGCAGGACGCCCCGCCCCGTCCGAAAATCGCTCCGCCGTTGTTCACCAGAGAATTTCGCCGCTCGCGCTTGTTCCTCTAGGGAGAGCAGATGATGCCAGTCTTGGTCCGGTGCGCGGAGGTCTACCCGCCACACCTGCACTTCTTGGGTCGTCAGGACGGGAAAGTGGGGGGGGATTTGCCAGGAAGTAGGGTCATTCATCGTAATGGCTAGCTGTATCAGCTTATCCCTCTCGAACATCCGGACCCACTTAGACAGTACACTACCTGTACTAAAGAGTGTTTGCGCCAAAAGCGTCGGTTCAACAGGGAGAGACTATTGAAAACTGATGCGCTCTTCTATTAGCAAGTCCGCTCGTCCGTCGAGTGTATCTTGAGGAACTGGAGCACCCAACCACCGTAGGGGTAGGGCTGATCCGCCTAGTGGTTGCCAAGCCACAAGCGGCTCCACAACAGGCCCAAGCTTTGATAGCTTTGGCGCGTCGTCAATATCTAGAAGTACTCCCCCTCAAAGGAATACTAGAATTAATTGAAACGGTGATGGTGTACAAATTCCCGACGCTTTCACGAGAGGAGATTGAAGCAATGCTCAAGCTGGATGGCCTAAAAGAAACGCGGGTTTACCAAGAGGCCCTACAAGAGGGCAAGCTGGCAGGTAGGGAAGAAGGCAAGCTAGAAGCAGTCCCTGCCCTGTTAGCGCGTGGTTTCAGTGTTGAGGAGATAGCTCAGATTCTGGGCTTGAGTGTGGCGCAAGTGGCGCAGGGACGGACTTTCTAAGAGTTAGCGGGATGGTTTACATCAGCCTGTCACCCCCTTTGAAGCACTATCAGCGGGGGACCTCGCCCTGAGGCTGGACGGTATCGAGATAACGGGTACTCCCTTCGCGGGGGTCGCCATTGAAGTGGACCTGGCCCCGGTCTAGCCAACAAACTCGGTCACAGGAACGCCGCACATAATCCAGGTCATGAGAGACTACCAACACTGTGGAGTTCGCTCGCCAGAAGCGTTCTAGCCGTTGTTGGCATTTATTTTTAAACCGTTCATCCCCGACAGAGAGGACTTCATCGAGAATCAAAATATCCGGCTGGACCTCCGTGGCAATGGCGAACCCCAACCGGGCTACCATCCCCGAGGACAACGCTTTCACGGGCATATTACTATATTCATTCAACTCAGCAAATTCCAAAATGGCGGGGGTGCGTTGGGTCATCGTCCGTCCCGAGAAGCCCAGCAATACGCCGTAGAGAACGATGTTGTCCTGTACGGATAGGTCTATATCGAAACCCGCCCCCAATTCAATCAAAGGCGCAATCTCGCCCCGGACCGTGACCTTGCCGGAAGTAGGTTTGAGGATGCCGCTAATCAATTTAAGTAGGGTAGACTTCCCAGACCCATTGGCTCCAATCAGCCCGACTTTTTCGCCCGCCTGGATCCTCAAGTCTACTTGATTAAGGACCTGTTTTTTGCTCGGCTTGCGGTATCTGCCATCCAGCAAAGCGAAGATGGTCGTTTTGAGGTCGTAGGAGAATTCTTCCTGGGTCCGCCGCCATAGCGAGACCGCTTCTAGCCGTATAACGTCCAAGCCAGGGTCGGGTGCAACACTTGTTACTTTACCCCATTCAGCCCAATAGACTCAACCAGAGGAAGGCTTGGGACGCAGCCGAAACAGTTAGACTGATTGTTAAGAATTGTAAAAAACAATGAACGACCTCTTGACCCAGTTGCAAGACCCGGACTTCAAGCGTCGGGTCCAGGCTCTTTTGACTTTACGCAATGCTACCCCTGAGGAAGTGGCTCCCTTAGCCGCCGTGACCATCCGTGACGAACACGTTCAAATGCGCTCCTACACTTGTATGCTCTTGGGCAAAAAGCCTTCTGAGACCGCTTTCACTCTCCTTATCCAAGCTCTGCAAGCCGATCTGGACCAAGGCGTACGCGCCGATGCTGCTGGAGCCTTGGGGGCACTCCAGGACCCCCGCGCTTGGGAATATCTGGCACGGGCCTACTACGAAGACACGGAATGGATTGTCCAGTACAGTGCCCTAGTCTCCCTGGGCAACCTCGCGGACCCCAGAGCCTACGATTTATTCGTCACCGCTCTCCAGTCCAAAAATGAACTGATGGAACAAGCCGCCATCGGAGCGTTGGGGGAAGTGGGCCAAGCGCGGGCGATTCCCTGGCTCTTGCCCTATATTGAATCGTCGGATTGGTTAGTCCGTTTGAAAGTGGCGATTGCCCTAGCTGAGATTGCCAAAGCTTCCAGTGACCCCGAGACCGCCAAAGCCCGTGAAGCCCTGCGCTACCTAGCCCAGGACCCCCACCCCCAGATTGCCGCTGTGGTCAAGGACCTCCTGGAGCGTTGAGGAATGGGCGGTGGGCTAAACTGACAGATATTAGCGGACCCACCGATGCCCACGATTGCCCTTGATACAATTCTTTCGGCTGAGATCCAGACTCCGGGCCGCTACTTGGGCAATGAACGGGGGGCATTTCATAAACCCTGGGCGGACTGCACGGTGCGCTGGGTCTTGACCTATCCTGAACTCTACGAAGTCGGGGCCTCGAATCTGGGCCACATCATCCTTTACAACATCCTGAATACCCAACCGCGCCAACTCTGTGACCGGGCCTATCTACCGGGGACTGATTTTGCGGAGCGGTTGCGGACGACCCAGACCCCGCTCTTTGCCGTGGAGTCGCGGCGGGGGTTACGGGATTTTGACCTGATTGGGTTCTCGTTGGCCTACGAATTGGGGGCAACGAATGTCCTAGAGATGCTGGACCTGAGCCAGATTCCCCTCTTTGCGGCGGAGCGGGGGGCGGGAGACCCGTTGATTTTCGCCGGGGGACCGACAGCGACCTCTAACCCGGAACCCTACTGGGCGTTCTTTGATTTCTTTGTACTGGGTGATGGTGAAGAGGTCCTACCGGAAATTGGGCTGGTCCTGGAAGAAGGGAAACAGGCCGGACTCAGCCGGGAGGAACTTCTATTGGACTTGGCCCAAGTGCCGGGGGTGTATGTGCCCCAGTTCTATCAATCCACCGTCCCGCCCCGGCCTTTAGCGCGGGTTCCAGAGCGAGTCTTGCGGCGGGTGGCTCCCCCGTTACCACGGTTCTCGATTGGCTTGGTGCCCCTAGTTCAAACCGTTCATGACCGACTCGCCATTGAGGTGCGGCGCGGTTGTACGAGGGGTTGTCGGTTTTGTCAGCCGGGGATGTTGACCCGTCCGGCGCGGGATGTGGACCCGGCGGAAGTGGTCCAGACCATTGAGAGCGGGCTCCAGCAGACGGGGTACAGCGAATTCTCCCTGTTGTCTCTGTCCTGCTCAGACTATCTCTCACTTAATACCGTGGGGGCGACGCTCCAGAATGACTTGGCGGGGCAGGGCATTTCCTTGAGCTTGCCCTCGCAGCGGGTAGACCGTTTCTCCCCGGAGTTGGCCCAGATCATTGGTGGAACCCGGCGTACGGGCCTGACCTTCGCACCGGAGGCCGGTACCCAAAGGTTACGGGATGTCATCAATAAGGGACTGACGAATGAAGAACTCTTACGCGGCGTAAAGACGGCCTACCAAGAGGGCTGGGACGCGGTGAAGCTCTATTTCATGATTGGGCTGCCGACGGAGACGGACGAGGATGTGCTTGGGATTGCAGAAACCGTGGCTTGGTTACAGCAGGAGTGCCGGGAACCGGGGCGGCGCAAGCTGGAATGTACGCTCACCATCTCCAATTTCACCCCCAAACCCCACACGCCTTTCCAGTGGCATACGGTCAGTAATAGTGAGTTCGAGCGCAAGCATGCCCTATTGAAGCGGGCCTTCCGGGGGTTGCGCGGGGTCAAGGTGAACTACACGGACTACCGACTGTCGGCCCTCGAAGATGTGGCGGGGCGGGCCGGACGGGAGTTTGCGGGGGTGGTTTTACGCGCTTGGCAATTAGGAGCGGGGCTGGCGGGGTTTGCGGACCTAGACCGGGCCTGGGCGAGTTGGAACCAGGCTTTAGCTGAACACGGGTTGACGGCGGATGTGACCGGACCCGCCCTGGATGCGCCGTTGCCCTGGGATTTCATCGATACCGGAATTGCGAAAGACTGGCTGCAACGGGACTATGAACAGGCTCTTGCCGCGCAGGTCGTCCCGGATTGCTCCTTTGATAGTTGTTCGCACTGCGGAATCTGTGGCGAGGACTTCGGCAGTAATATCGTCCTGGCTCCCGCGCCGATGCCCCCGGTGAACCGGGATAAGCCTTTACCCACCCAGGTCGTCCAGCGGTTGCGGGTCCGGTTTGGCAAGTTGGGAGAGTTGCGGTTCCTGGGGCATCTGGACTTGGTGCGGTTGTGGGAGCGGGGCCTGCGGCGGGCGGGTCTACCGATTGCTTTCACCGAGGGTTTTCATCCCTTGCCCAGGGTAACAATGGCTTCGGCACTGGCTCTGGGGATGACCAGTTCTGGGGAGTGGGTGGACTTTGAGTTGAGTCAAGTCGTCGAGCCGGAGAGCTTCCGGGCACAGTTGGCGGCTCAGGTACCGCTACCCCTCTACGAGGTGATGGAGTTACCGGTACGGGCGGATTCCTGTGCCAAGTTGTTAGACCGGGCGAGCTATACCCTGACCCTAGTGGCGGAGGTGGACTTGGACTGG
Source organism: Candidatus Cyanaurora vandensis (assembly GCF_013285555.1). Classification (GTDB taxonomy): domain Bacteria; phylum Cyanobacteriota; class Cyanobacteriia; order Gloeobacterales; family Anthocerotibacteraceae; genus Cyanaurora; species Cyanaurora vandensis. The sequence continues at coordinate 9,166 of NZ_JAAXLT010000033.1, forward strand.
GAGAAATTGGTGGCGGACTTGCTGGCGGACCCGGATCTAAGCGTCCAACGCCTCCACAAGAAGACCCAGAAAATCCGTACCCTCCCGGCCCGTGCTTGGCTCTTGGCCCTAGCCTTGGTGGAAGGTGCCCCCAGTCGGGCCATCATCACCTACAGCGCGCTCTGTCGCAACGACGGTACGGTTGTGCGCCCCAGCGATATCGCCACTTGGTTCAGCACGCTCGCCCAAACCGATGTGACGCCCCAAGCCATCCACCGCGATGAATTGGGTCTAGCTTAAGCAGAGATGGGCTTAGCTACGCTATCCGGGGTCAGAGCAGAGCCCCCTAGCCCCCTGCTCTATCATGGAAAAAATTGCCGTCAGGGAAGCCCCATGTTCGACAAACTCTTCAAAACCTCCGCACCAGACCGCACCAACCGGGTCCCGCCCGGTCAAAACCTGACCAACGGCTTCCCCGTCCTGACCTACGGCAGCACGCCCCGCATCAATATGCGCGAGTGGCAGCTCAAAGTTTTTGGCCTCGCAACGGTTAAAGAATTCACTTGGCAAGACTTTCAGGACATGCCCCAGATCGAGTTGACCGCTGATTTCCACTGTGTCACCCGCTGGTCCAAACTGGATGTGCAATGGCGCGGGGTCCGGGTCCTGGACTTCATGAAACTAATTGAAGTAGACCCCAAGGCCCAACACGTCCTAGAACACAGCTACGGCGGCTACACCACCAACCTTGCCTTAGAAGATTTTTTAAAAGAAGAGAATATCTTGGCTACCTCCCTCTTTAAAGAACCCATCCCGGCGGAACACGGTGGTCCCTTGCGCCTGTTGGTCCCCCATCTCTACGCCTGGAAGAGTGCCAAGTGGCTGAACGGCCTGGAGTTTACTGAACAAGAAAAACTCGGCTTTTGGGAAGTCAACGGCTACCACCGACGCGGCGAACCTTGGGCTGAGGAACGCTATAGCGGTTGATGGCAAGGGAAAATAGGAAAGTTCCACATTGGTTCTGCCATGACCCTCAAGCTCTACTTACTCCGCCACGGTCAGACCACTTTCAGCCGCGAAGATGTCTTCTGTGGTTCGATTGACCCGCCCTTGACCGCCGCTGGGGAGCAGATGGCCCAGACCTTCAGTGCGAGTTACCAGCATTTACCCTGGCAAGCGGTCTACACCAGCCCGATGCAGCGCACCCAAGCCACGGCCCAGCCCCTCTGTACCGCCTTGAGTCTCAAGCCGGAAGTGCGGGATGGCCTACGCGAGATTGCTTACGGGCAGTGGGAGGGCCAGTCGAAGGACGCAGTGGACCAGACCTACCATGATGACTACCTGCGCTGGTTAGCAGACCCGGCTTGGTATCCCCCCACGGGCGGGGAGCTTGCGGTTACGGTTGCAAGCCGGGTGCTCTCAGTCCTTGAAGAGATCAAACAAAAACACCCCCAGGGTAATGTCCTTGTCGTCTCCCACAAAGCCACCCTCAGGATCTTGCTCTGTAGCCTATTGGGGATTGATGTCGGTCGCTTCCGGTACCGCCTAGGGATGCCCGTGGGTGCAATCAGTCTCGTCGAATTTGGGACCCACGGCCCACTCCTGTTAGCCCTAGCGGACCGGACCCATCTTGGGGATCTGCGTGACCTCCCCGGTACTTAAATGGCCCCTCCGCCCCACTCGTGGGGGACCAAGGCAGTAGAGATTCTCCTAGAAGGCAGTTCCCGTACAGACTGACGGCTTTTTAGGTTGGTGACCGTATCTGTGCGAACACAGCCTAGCTTTCTCATGAGTCCTACTTTGGCCATGGTTCCCGCCCTACTACTCACATCCTCGGGCTCACGCTAGAGCAGGTGCAGTCTGTCATGCCCTAGTGATGCTAGTTCCGGCTCCTGAGTGTTTTATGGCTAGATACTACCTAAACCGTCGAGGATCTGGTGGGCGATAGCCAATTTAGGCGCGGACGGGAACTCGTGGCTCACGCCAGTTCTCAGTAACAACCAACCGCGATTATGGGTAGTGGCAAATCCGCTATCTACTTCATCCACGGGGTTTACAAAGAGGGCATCCACGCCTTTACGGTGCAGTTTGGCCCAGGCGGGGGGGAGGATATCCCCAGTTTGAGCCGCGAAACCAATAATTTTTTGGTGGGGTCGGCGCAGTGGGACTAGTTCACTCAGGATATCCGGGACGGGTTCAAGGGCGAGTTGGCTGGGGAGGTCGGCCTTGGCGAGTTTGTGAGGGTAGCTTTGACTGGGGCGGACATCGGCTACAGCCGCATTCATCAAAAGCAAATCACAGGCGGGGAAGGCTTGTTGGAGAGCATGCTTCATCTGGTCACTGGTGGTGACAGCCTGAGCTTGAATAAAATCCGGTACAGGTTCCGTCAGGGGAGCATGAACTAGCGTCACCTCGGCCCCCCGATGAAAACAGGCCCGTGCGAGGGCTAAGGCCATCCGTCCCGTTGCGGGATTGCCGATAAAGCGCACCGGGTCCAGGGGTTCACGGGTGCCACCGCCACTGATGAGAACCCGTTTGCCGATGAGGTCGCGGTGGCCCTGGGTCCAAAATAGCGACTGAGTATAGGCCAAGAGTTCTTCTGGTTCAGCCATCCGCCCGCTCCCCACGGTGTCACAGGCCATCCGTCCCATGGTCGGGGGCAACAGATGGTAGCGCGGGTCTTCAAGGAGTAACCGCAGATTACGCTGGACGCTCACCTGTTCCCACATTGCTGTATTCATGGCTGGGGCAGCGACGACGGGCACAGTGGAGGCCAGCAGAATATTCGTCAATAGGTCATCAGCTAAACCCTGAGCCAACCGCGCCAAGGTCTGAGCGGTTAGGGGCGCGAGCAGGATTACCCCCGCCCAAGTGCCTAATTCGATATGGAGGGGTCGGCTCCGGTTCGGTTGCCAGAAGTCCTGGTCAGTGTAGGTTGGGTGCCGTGCTAAGGCCGCAAAGGTGAGCGGCGTCACAAACCGTTGGGCCGCCTCCGTCAGCACGACCCGCACCGGGTCCGTAGTTTTTGCCCACGTGGAGACGAGAGTACAAACTTTATAAAGGGCAATGCCCCCGCCACCACCGATGAGCAGGGGACCACCCAGGGTTTTAGTCCGCAAGGATCTCAGGCGTGAGGAGTTCTTCGGACATCTCGTAAATAGCCTGGACGACGGGTTTGATATGCCCGTCCTCGTCCTCATCGCGGGTACTTTCTTCAAAGTGCCGCCGCTTGGCGCGTTGAGCAATTTGCACCGTGATGCGGTAGCGATTCTCCGCAGCGGTGATGACGGTCTCCGTGCGCCGCATCAGTTCAACGTGGTCAGTGGTCAAGTCAGGAACGGCCATGGTTTTCTTTGGATGTGAAACTGATTCTAACTGTTTTACTCGATTCCTTTCATCTCCAGGTTACGGACCAAGAAAGCCCAGCGGTCCGCCACTTCCTCAATAATTTTGGTCGTGGGTTTACCCGCCCCATGCCCCGCCTTGGTCTCAATGCGGATCAAGGCCGGAGCCGTTCCCGTCTGTGCCTGTTGCAGCGTCGCCGCGAACTTGAAACTATGGGCGGGTACTACTCGGTCATCATGGTCCGCTGTAGTCACGAGGGTGGCTGGGTAGCGGCCCGGTTTGAGCCGATGGAGGGGCGAGTAGGCATAGAGGGCCTTAAATTGCTGGGCGTCCTCCGCCGAACCGTAGTCCGAGACCCAGGCCCAACCAATCGTGAACTTATGGAAGCGCAGCATATCCAACACCCCCACGGCGGGGAGGGCCGCCCCAAAAAGCTCAGGCCGTTGGGTCATGACCGCCCCCACCAAAAGCCCGCCGTTACTCCCGCCGCCAATCGCCAGTTTAGCGGTCTGGGTATAGCGGTTCTGGATCAGCCACTCGGCGGCTCCAATGAAATCATCAAAGACATTTTGCTTGTTGAGCTTGGTCCCGGCTTGATGCCACGCTTCACCGTATTCGCCCCCGCCCCGCAGGCTGGGAACGGCGTAGACCCCGCCCATCTCCATCCAGACCAGATTGCTAGGAGCGAAACTCGGGGTCAACGAGATGTTGAATCCCCCGTAACCATAGAGGTAGGTCGGGTTATTGCCATCTAGCTTCAGCCCCTTCTTGTAGGAGATGAACATCGGCACACGGGTCCCGTCCTTGCTGGGGTAGAAGACCTGTTCGGTGGTGTAGCGGCTGGGGTCAAAGGTGACCTTGGGTTGGAAAAGTGGCGTACTCACCCCGGTGGTCGGGTTATAGCGGTAGATGACCGTCGGACTGGTAAAGCTTGTAAAAGCATAGAAGGTCTCTGTATCCGTGCGTTTGCCTGGGAAACCAATCACCGTCCCGAGCCCCGGTAAACTAACCTCACGCTGGAACTGTCCTTTCAGGTCAAAAACCTTCACTTGGGCACGGGCGTCCTTGAGGTAGCTGGCAATGAAATGTCCGCCCACTAAACTCACCCCCGTCAAAGTCTCGGGAGCTTCCGGGATGATGACCTGACGTTCGGTGGGGCGCGTGATATCCAGGGCAATCACCCGGCTCCGGGTCGCGCACTGGTCCGTCTTAAACCAGAAGGTCGTGCCCTGATTGTCAATGAATTGGTAGTCCGCCTCTAACTGCTCCACTAAGCCCACCACGGGACTCGTTGGCTCCTGGAGGTCTTTGTAAAAGATGCGGTTGCGCGGGTCGGTCCCCTGAGTGGCATAGATGATGAGATAACGCCCGTCATCGGTCACCTGCCCACTGAACCCCCATTCTTTTTCGTCCTTGCGTTCATAGATGAGGACATCTTCACTCTGGGCCGTGCCAAGACGATGAAAGTAAAGCTTCTGGTAGTAGTTGACGGACTGGAGTTCCTGTTTGGGCTCGTCGTAACGACCATAGAAGAAGCCTTGACCGTCCTGCGTCCAACTAGCCCCCGAGAACTTCACCCACTTCAAGCGGTCCGGTCGGTCCTGTCCGGTTGCCACCTCGCGCACCCGCCATTCCTGCCAATCGGACCCCGCCGCCGAGAGCCCATAGGCCAGATACTTCCCGTCCTGGCTGAGGGCGTAGTCGGTCAGGGCGACAGTCCCATCGGCAGAGAGTTGGTTGGGGTCAAGCAGGACGCGTGCCGCCTCGCCGAGTTTGGTCGCGGTATAGAGGACTGCCTGATTCTGCAAGCCGCTATTTTTACTGAAGAAATACTGCCCGCCTTCCTGGAAGGGGACCCCGTACCGCTCATAATCCCAAAGCGCGGTGAGCCGTTTCTTGAGCTGGGTACGTTCCGGGATGCCAGCGAGGTACTGGAAAGTCAGTTCATTCTGGGCTTGGACCCACGCCTTCGTTGCAGCGGTATCCGTATCCTCCAACCAGCGGTACGGGTCTGCCACGACTGTCCCGTGGTAGACATCGGTTTGTTCCACCGTCGCGGTCCGTGGATACATCAAAGGTTTCGCCATTAAAATGTCCCCATGCATAATCGTTCCCAGCAGCGCAGCAAAAACCCAGCCTTTTAGTATGCCCATCGCCATCCTGTTTCTATTCTGTCTATATTCGCCAAGTATAAAGTAACCCCAGGCCGACTGGAGGACCGTGCTAAAACAGAGCTATGGCCCCTATCTGTAAACCCCATGCTGACTGACACCCAAGAACGGTTGATGCAATCGGTAACACGCCAAGGCTACCGCGTCTCCGTGGGGGATATTGCAGCGGAGGCGGGCCTATCGGTGATTGAGGCGCGGCGCGAACTCAACTTGATGGCAAGTCAAGCTGGTGGCTCCCTCCAAGTCGCTGAGACCGGCGAGATCGCCTATCAATTCACCCCCCAGTGGCGGTCAGTCCTCGCGCAAAAAGAACAAAATGCCCAATGGCAAGCCCTTTGGCAATCTACCAAAAAGACCTTACTTTATCTGGGGCGGATTTCTTTTGGCGTGATGCTAATTTTATCCTTGCTGATTATTGCCCTCGCCCTAGTTGCCATCAGTATCTCCACCAACCGCGACGACCGGGATGGGGATGGTCCCAATGTAAACTTCGGCGGGATGTACTGGTTTTGGTACGGGTTTAGCCCCTTTGACCTATTTTATTATGGACGCGACCCCGAGCAAGAACGGAGACGACGTTACGAACAGGGCGAACCCGTCGGGTTCCTAGAGGGCGTGTTCTCCTTCCTATTTGGCGATGGCGATCCCAATGCCAATCTAGAGGAACTGCGCTGGCAACAGGTCGCCCGTACCATCCGCAGTAACCAAGGCGTGATTGCCGCCGAACAAGTCCTACCCTTCCTAGATACACCCACTGATGAGCGTGAGGATTATATGCTCCCGGTCCTCGTCAAGTTTGATGGTCAGCCCCAGGTGAGCGAGCAGGGCGGGCTCGTCTACCAATTCCCCCAACTCCAGGTGAGTGCCCAAGATACAGGGGTCCTCCTGCCACCCATGCCTACTTGGAAGAGCAGCCCTGGGAATTCTCGAAAGCCCCGACGGGAACCCTGACCCTAGCGGGCCTACTGGGTGCGGCGAATTTGGCGGGAGCGACTTGGCTCTGGTGGGAGATCCAACAGATCGGGCCGTATCTAGAACGCACTTCCCTGGCTTGGTTGGCCTATATCAGCCCGGTCCTATGGGTCTATGGGGTATTGTTTTTGACCGTCCCCGCCGTGCGCTACTTTTTGTTAGGTCCGCGCAATGAACAGGTCGCCCGTCGCAATGGACTCCGGCGGGACCAGGCTGTTTATCTGAGCCGACCCGATGCCCGGTTACGTGAGAAGTTGACCTTTGCCCAAGGTTTTGTCCGCCGTGAAGTGCTGGGTGAGGGGATTTACGACAGTGGCAAAGCGATGTTAGACCAGCGAGACCTGGATGCTGAGGATTTCAACCGCCGCTTAGAGAGCTAATGGATAACCCCGGGGTCATTGCGTCGCCGCCCTTGCTCTACGCTGGTGTCTTGAGCGTAGGACTTTTGTTGCACCGTTGGCTCGCGGTCCCGGTCCTACCCATCAGGCTGGCTCAGGGCTTGGGTGCATTGAGTCTGGGGCTGGGGTTAGCGGTGGGGATATGGGCAGTAATGGCAATGAAGCAGGCACAAACTAACGTCAGTCCCTATGCACCGACCACGGTTCTCCTGGTAGATGGACCTTTTCAGATCAGCCGCAACCCAATTTATTTGGCCTTCACCCTGTTGTACGTAGGCGTATCGCTTTGGGTCAACGCGCTAGCCCCACTCCTGCTCTTGCCCCTGGTTGTCACGGTGATGCAATGGGGCGTGATTGAGCGCGAGGAGCAATATCTCAAGCAGAAATTCGGCGAGACCTACACTCGCTATCAGGGGCGAGTGCGCCGCTGGCTATAGGCTACCGCCCCTACCCCGCCCTCGCCATTGCCCATAGGCAATGGCGACAGCTTGCATGAGCGGCTGGAGTAGCTACCACAGGCCGGCTAAATCCGTTAAAGGACTCCCTTAGTGCTGGGCACGGCTCCTTGGCGGCGGGGGTCCTGGGTGATGGCTAATTTGAGGGCACGGGCAAAGGCTTTGAAGGATGCCTCAATAATGTGGTGGGAGTTGAGGCCCGCGAGTTGACGCACATGGAGCGTGAATTGGCCTTGATTGACCACGGCTTGGTAAAACTCGCGTACCAACTGAGTATCGTAGGTCCCGACGCGCTGGGTGGGCAGGGCGAGGTCATAGCTGAGGTGGGGACGGCCCGAGAAATCGAGTACGACCTGGACCAAGGCTTCATCCAGGGGTGCCAAAAAATGACCGAATCTCTCAATGCCCCGGCGGTCACCGAGAGCCTGATAAAAAGCCTGACCCAGGGCCAGACCCACATCTTCGTTGGTGTGGTGGTCATCAATGTGGGTATCACCTGTAGCCTGAATACTCAGGTCCACTAGACCATGGGTACTGAGTTGGGCCAACATATGGTCCAAAAAAGGCACCCCGGTCTGGATCACATGACAACCCAGCCCGTCTAGGTCCAGTTCCACGCGCACTTGGGTCTCGCCGGTGACGCGCTCAATGAGGGCATGGCGGTGGGAAGTCTGGAGGATGGTCATTGGGTCATGTCCTGGAAGCCCATTCTTTCGAGCAGATCGGTGAGGGCGGTAGGGGTAAAAGTGGTGTAATCCGTCGTTGCCAGGGCTTGGACCACATCCCAGAGGTAGCCCATCGCCGACCAAGCCTCGCCAAAGATTTCCAAAGAGGGCATCAACCGCTCGTCGCGTAACCGATACCAACAGACGAACACCTGCCCTAACTGCTGACCGGAGGGATAATAATAGGTAAAACTCACGGCATCTTCGCATTTCATTTTGGCAAGCCGCTCGCTGCCTTGACTAGCTCGCGCCACGTGGACATAGCCGCGCCAGGGTTGGTTCGGATTGACGCCTTCTTGACTTTCATGGTTAGGGC
>NZ_JAAXLT010000223.1 GCF_013285555.1 Candidatus Cyanaurora vandensis
ACTTCCAGGACCACCCCCGCCCCCTCATGCCCCAACACCGCTGGGAACAAGCCCTCGGGGTCCTCGCCGGAGAGGGTGAAAGCATCGGTATGACAGACTCCCGTGGCCCGGATCTCCACTAAGACTTCACCCGCACGGGGTCCGTCGACCTGGATACGCTCAATCGTTAAGGGTTTACCAACTTCGTAGGCGACAGCGGCACGGGTTTCCATATTGCTCCGGGGTGGAACGCTCATCTACTTTAATAGTTAGACGCACCCCGTTGGCCTGATCGGCAATTTGTTGACATAGTAGGGAGTGTCAGGCAGAGGACAGGACATGGGCGCGGTGGCAGTGATTGGCGGGCTTTGGTTGGCTTTTGCGGCGAGTCATACGCTCTTGTCCTCTGTTGGACTCCGGGCCAATCTCCAGAAGAAACTCGGGGCGGGCGGCTACTTGGGGTTTTACTCGTTAGTGGCGGCGGCGACCTTTATCCCGTTGGTCGTCTATTACGGATCACACAAACACGAGGGTCCTCTGCTCTGGGCGGACGGGCCGCGCTCATTGACCTATAGCTTAATGGTGCTGGCAGTCTTTTTTATTGCCGCAAGTCTCATCTCGCCGCCGCCCGGTTCGATGCAGAGTCGGGGCAGTCTGGCGGTGACAGGGATTACTAAACTGACTCGGCATCCTGGTTTTATTGGTTTTATCCTCTTTGGGCTGGCCCATCTCATCGTCAATGGTTACGCAAGTGATGTAGCTTTTTGGGGCGGTTTGGTCCTCTACACGCCGTTTGGGGCTTGGCATCAGGACCAGCGCAAACGTCAGGAAAACCCGGTAGGTTACGGTCAAGTGCTGACTCAGACTTCTTTCATTCCCGGCTTAGCAATCTTGCAGGGCCGCCAGTCGTTTAAGTTTGCAGACCTGGGTTTCATTCCCCTGATTGCTACAGTTTTCGGGGTCATCCTCCTCATCCAGGGCCACCCCTATTTCGCGGGTGTTTCCCTAATCCAACGTTGAGGAATTGGTTCAAATCCCACCGGGCAACTGATGCACCGCCACCAAGACCATCCGCCATCCTTCCGCCAGAAAATACACGCCTTCGGACCAGTCCGTTCGCCCCACGGCACCAAACCGCTCCAGGAATTGCTGGGACAGGGTGGGGGCCACGACCCAGACTAGCGGAACCTGCTCTTCCAGAAAGGGAAGCTTGGCTCGACGGAGAACTGGTCATGCTTGGTGCGAGTCATGGCGTGAGTGTAGCATCGTCCTTTAATCAAATAGCTGTCACCTTCAGTGCTTAAAAAGCCTCTTCTGGTAACAGTTCTGCCTCTAGGCTTGCCATTTGTTCCATGGTCATTTGACAGCGGCGGTTGAGGTCTTGGATGCGTTGGTGTTCTTCGTGGATCTGGGCTTGGTAATGTTCGGCGGCTTGACGTTGACCCTGGGCGAAGGCTTCCTCAAAGTAGCGCGTCCAGTGTAGGTAACGTTTTTGGCATATTTCTAGGGCCATATTGGCTAAGGCTGCCCGCATAACGAGACTGGGGCGCATCAGGGCCACGCGGTTCATCTCGGAGACCCAGAGCAGGTTGTAGACGTAGTCTTGCAGTGGACCATCCTCAATCATCCGGCGTTGAACTTGGGGGATGAGTTGGTCGGGGGCCTCTTCCATCACTTCACTGACCAGTTGCCAGAGGCGGCGGTGCAGAGGGAAGGAGAACTCTAAATCATCATCTTCGAGACTGCGGAGAATATCGGCGCGGTATTCCGGGATGTTGAGGAAGATCTGGAGCAGTTGGAACTCAGCGGTGAGCAGTTTGTTGACCGGGTTTTCTTTTTTAGGGGTACGCGTCGGGCCACTCCAGCGGCGAGAACGGATACGCTTACGCAGTTCTTCTTCAATCTGGACCCCCAGCCGCCCATTCCCCGCCGCCAAGCGTCCGGCAATCTCGTGGAGGTAATGGGTGCGCTCTAGGGAATTGGTAATCTCCGTCAGTAACCCCACGGCATCCTGGGAGACCTGCTGGAAATCCGCCGCCCGTTTCACATCCTTGTCCCGGAAAATTCGCTCAATCAGCCACTCGCGCCAGGGCGGGGCGGCCTGGGCCAAGGTGAGGTAGGTACTTGCGCCATTGTGTTGGATGAATTCGTCGGGGTCTTTGCCCTGGGGGATCGTCAGGACGCGGGGCTGGATACCCAGTTGTCCCAGTTGTTTGAAATAATCCACCGCCCGTTGGGTGGCTTTTTCCCCGGCGGTATCCGCGTCAAAGTTGAGGATGATCCGTTGTGAGGGAGTCAACTTTAAAAGTTGCTTCACCTGAAACTCACCCAGGGCAGTCCCGAGCGTGGCAACGGCTTGGGTAATCCCGGCTTGGTGCAAGGAGATGACATCGAAATAACCCTCTACCACCAGGGCAAAGTCGGCCTTGGCAATCGCTTGTTTCGCCTTGTCTAGCCCGAAAAGAATTTTTCCCTTCTCGAAAACCTCGCTCTCTGGCGAGTTGAGATACTTGGGTTGTTCATCGCCAAAGGCACGGCCCCCAAAGGCCACCACCCGCCCCTGCGCGTCGTGGATCGGCAATAGTAACCGATGGCGAAAATAGTCATACC
>NZ_JAAXLT010000224.1 GCF_013285555.1 Candidatus Cyanaurora vandensis
GGTCATACTTAGTAGCCCCTTTGGTGTCAATCCAATAGCGCAAGGCTTTATTGCGGATGAATTGGAAGGTGCGGATCGCCTCATCAATTAAGGCGAACTCCTCAGAGGTGGTGACTAACTTTGATTCAAGAACTAACATACTGCTGGGTTTTACGCCGCTCTTGATAAACCGGATCGGCATTCTGCCTCTGTAAAGCATGAACGTCGGGAGTATGTCACTTTGGAGGAAAGACTGGGAGTCAGCGCATGGGTAAAGTAATCGGGATTGACCTAGGGACGACCAACAGTCTCGTGGCCTGGATGACCCCCCAGGGACCCCAGATTGTCCCTGATAACGAGGGGCGGGCACTGTTACCGTCTTGTGTCGCTTTTGATGAGCAAGGTAAGCCTCAGGTGGGCCGGTTGGCGCGGCAAGGAGCAGTGGCGGGTCCTGAGCGGACTTTCTTTTCCTTCAAACGTTTTATGGGCCGGGGACTGACAGAGTTCGCTGGGGAACTGGGGTATATGCCCTATCCCATTGAGGGAGATGAGCGCACGGTGCGTTTCCCGGCGGGGAGTAAGGAATATTCGCCCGTCCAGCTATCGGCGATGGTCCTCGCTACCTTGAAGCGTCGCGCCGAGCGTTATCTCGGGGAGTTTATTCTCAATGAAGCGGTCATCACCGTGCCCGCCTATTTCAACGATGCCCAACGTCAAGCCACTAAGGACGCTGGGGAGATGGCGGGGCTGGATGTCCTCCGTATCCTCAACGAACCCACGGCGGCAGCCTTGGCCTACGGTTTGGACCAGCGCAAAACAGGCACAATTGCCGTCTACGACTTGGGAGGCGGGACCTTTGATGTCTCGGTTTTGCGCTTAGAGGGCGGGGTCTTCCAGGTCCTTGCCACCGCTGGAGATAACCAGTTGGGGGGCGACAATATTGATGATTTATTAACGGCTGCCCTCCTGAGTGAGACCCCAGAACTCATCCAGGACCGCAACTGGCTCAACCAAGTCCGTAACTTGGCTGAGGCTGCTAAAAAAGACTTGTCCACTCAGGAGACTGTGCGGGTGATCCTCGACTTACCCACCGGACCCCTAGACCGCACAATTCGGCGCGAGGACTTTGAAACGCTCATCACGCCCTTGGTGGAGCGGACCCTGAAGCCCTGTACCCAAGCTCTCCAAGATGCCGGTTTGACCCCCGGTGATATTGACGAAGTGGTCTTGGTGGGCGGCTCGACTCGGATTCCCTTAGTCAAACGGCGGGTGGCTGAGCTATTCGGACGCACTCCCCACGACGAACTTAACCCCGATGAAGTCGTTGCCCTCGGTGCGGCGGTCCAGGCGGATGTCTTGGCAGGCGGGACTCGGGATGTTTTATTGCTAGATGTCACGCCTTTATCTCTGGGGATTGAGACCTTAGGCGGGGTGATGGCCCGCTTGATTGACCGCAATAGCACGATTCCCTGTCAGGCCCGTGAGACCTTCACGACGGCGGTGGATGGACAAACGGGTATCGAAGTCCATGTCCTTCAAGGCGAACGGGAACTGGCCCAGGACAACCGCTCCCTCGAACGCTTCACCCTCAAGGGGTTCCCGCCGATGCCCGCTGGGTTGCCCAAGGTGGAGGTGACATTCTTGATTGATGCCAACGGGATTTTGAATGTCACGGCCCATGAGTTGCGGTCTGGGGTAGAGACCACGGTGGAGGTGCGCCCGAGTTACGGGGTGGTTGACGCACAAGTTGAACAGATGCTCGAAGATGCTTTCATCCATGGCGAGGAAGACCTGCAACAACGACAACGGATTGAAGCCCAAGTCGAGGCTGACCGCCGTCTACCCAAGGCCGAAGAATTATTAGTCGAGATGCAAAGTCAGGTCCCCGAAGCTGACCTCATTCCCTTTAGTACCGCTTTGACCGAGCTACAAACCAGCTACGCCGGTGGGAACTACAAAGCGATCAACGCCGCTCTTGAGGCCCTCGAAGCTGCCGCTCAACCCTTGGTAGAACTCAGGATGAACCAGTCTGTCCAACAGGCCCTCCAGAATACAAAACTTGATGAGGTTCTAGCCAAAGTGGAGCAGGCTCGCCGTGAAGGACTTTAGAGCCAGCCTACGGTGTGCCCGCCAAGACTGCTAACTGAGCATTGAGTTGGTCGAGTAGACGGACGGAATCAGCGGTGTCAGGACCCTCCCAGAGGTGGAGATGCGAGAGCATGACCTGTTGGGAGGCCAGAATCTGGTGGCGTTCCTCTAGGCTGCGTAACTGCACTTCGAGACTGGCACGGCGCACGGCGAGGGTGAGTTGTTCCTGGGTCAAGCTGGCCTGTTCCTGCTGCCAATTTTGATAGGCTTCTGGTCCGGCCTTGAGTTGTTCGCCCAGATGCTGATGCAGCTGATTAAGCCCCGCGAGAGCCTCTTTTAGGTCGGGGAGTAACGCTTGGTGGGGGTTAGTCACGGGAGCGGGGGTACCTTCTTGTTGAGCAACCAGTTTGGTCAGTAGGTCGCGCTCCTCGTTGAGATGGGCTTCGTCGTTAGCGAGACGGACTTTTTGACGGGCTACGGATTCGCGCAGGTCAATACAGGCTTGCCGGATGAAATCCAGTTCATCTTCCACATCGGCAATCTCTTCGGGGTCGGCGTTTTCGTTGCGTAGTTCCTGGAGTCGTTGTTGGAGTTGTTCGAGTTGTTCTTGTTGTAGTCGGGCTTCTTCATCCTGTTGCAGGACTTGGTTGGCGCGTTGGAGGTAGTCGCGTTGCTGTTCACTCAGGCGGCGGCGTAGTTGTTCAAGTTCTTCGGGGGTGGCGGTGGCAGTCGGAGTCGTAATTTGTCCACCGCAGCGTTCTATTAGGAGAGCAAGTTGTTGTTGTTGATGCTCGATTTGGTGGAGCCATTCGGTTAGGATAATCCTCTGGTCCGGGGTTAACGGGGGTTCTGGTAAGGCTGAGGCGCGGACGGTGAGTTCCTGTTGCTCTTGTTCACACAGGTTCAGGTGTTCACCCAGGGCTTCTAACTGGGGAAATAACTCGCTGAGATGATATTCGATGGTGTGCAAAAGATCCGCCAGGACGCGCTGGAAGGTCTGTTGTTGCGTGGACTGGGCCTGGAGATGTTCCGTCAGGTGACTCATCTCTATCTGCAACTCACTCAGGTCCACGCTGCCCTTGCTGGGTTCTCGCTGGATATTTGTATACTCGGTCTGTAACGGTTGCTCGGCTTTTAGTTGTGCCCATTGCCAACCCTGGTCAGCCCCGTCATCCCCGGCCCGCAACTGAGCAAGCTCCGTCAAGAGTTCATGTTCGCGGTTTTGCCAGTCCTGTTCGCGGCTGTCGAGGGCTTCAGCTTGGTACTGGAGGGATTCGCGCCAAGTTTCAATCTCTTGAGCTTGGTTTTTGAACATCTCTAACTGACGACCAAACCCCTGCAACAGAGCTAAAATCTGTTCCTCGGCATCATCTACCCGTTGGACTTGGTTGGTATCGTTTAGCTCGACCATGACCATGGCCCCGTGGGGATAGCGGGTCAGACGGTCGGCAGTGGTTTTATCGCAGGGGGTGAGCTTTTTGTTAGTGCGCCACAGATATTCCCCCTCTTCCCGAGCGAAGATTTGTAATTCCACCACATTGCCCATCATGCCGCGTTTTTGAACAACTCCCAGGTGGCGCATAACAGTTCCTTGCAGGGGTACGGGGGTTTGTTATAAGGATGCTTAGATTATCTTACCCCCGTTCAGCGGTTGCTCTCGCTCTGTGCGCCACCATTCATAGAGGGCGGTCGGTTGCCATGTCGCATCCAGTAACCCCCCTGCTCCGGCGAAAGTTCCCGCTAAAACCAAACCCACTTGGGGCTGACGGAGCAGCCAAGTCAAGGCATACATATGTAAAGTACGACGGGTTGCTGAGTCGGGTCCTAGGTCAACACCTAGCAGCCAACAAGGAACTGTCAGTAAAGGTTGGAGCGTCAGGACAATTTCTCGCCGTTGAGCCACTGGGGTTTCGGTGGTGAGAGCCAAACCTTGGGTTGGGTAGACCCTGGGTTGCCCCGCTGTTGGATACGCTATCCCCACATGGTTCCTCGGCAATAATTCCTCTAAACCGACCGTTGCTGTACCGGCAAGGACATAGGGAACGATGCCCACGCTGAGGATTTGCCGGGTGAGACTAACGAGATCGCCCCCGGTCAAGAGGACCGTCGTCTTAGTCTGTTTGAGGAAAACCAACAGCGAGTCCACAGACCCCGCCCCGGTAAAGGTAATTAAGGGCGCACCCAGGGGCCGCCAGAGCGCAATGAGTTGGTCCAAGTCGGTCTGGTTCCGCACCAAGGACCAGTCTTGGTCAAAACCCCAAACCAAGGACGCGGCAGCCTGAGTCGGCCTTGCCATCAGCAACGCCAAGACTCCCCCGAGCCACTGCCGGCGGGAGGACTCAGGCCAGGACACGGGTTTCCTGGTAGAGTTCGAGGTCTAGCCAGAACATCGTCCCCTCACCGAGGGCACTGGTGAGTTGAATCTTGCTGTAGTGTTTTTCGGCAATATTGCACACAATCGAGAGGCCCAAACCGGTACCCTCTAGCGTGTGGACCCGATTCTCTACCCGGAAGAACCGCTCAAAAACCCGCGCTTGGTCCTCCGGGGCAATGCCAATCCCGGTATCGCGCACCCAAAGCCGTACGCGGTCCTGTCCATGCAACTGGTAATTCTTCGCTCCGACCTCAATGGTGCCGCCCGCTGGGGTGAACTTGAGGGCATTGCCGACGAGGTTGGCAAGTAGTTGGTTAATTAAATCGTAATTAGCAATCACCAGGGGCAGTTCCGGGTCCACGGTCTTCTGGAGGGTGATCTGTTTCTCTAGGGCATTGAGTTGGTAAGCCCGGAGAGTCTGTTCCATCGGTTGCACGAGGTCGAGGGGTTCCATGGTGTACTCGCGGCCCGATTCTAAGCGCGACAGGTCCAGGACATCATTCACTAAACGGGTCAGACGGTCGGTCTCACGCAGGGCAGTTTCCAGGAATTCGCGCTGCCGCTCGGGCTCTAGTTCATCTTGAAAATCGAGTAGGGTCTCAATGAAGCCCCGGACGCAGTGCAGGGGGGTCCTGAGTTCGTGGGAGACGTTGCCGATAAACCGGGTCTTGGCCTCGTTGAGTTCAGCTTCACGGGAGATGTCTTGGATGGTCAAGACCACCCCACTCAGGTCCATCCCTGTCAGGACTGGGGACATCAAAACGCGCAGGGTCCGTTGGGGATGATCTAGGAGGACTCTGGATTCGGCTTGTTCCAGTTCACCCTTAGCAACTTTCACCAAGAGGTCTTCCACTTCGACGCGCAGGCCCACGGGTAGACGGTCTAGTAAGTTGTGACCGACGATATTGATCTCCCACTGCAAAATCCGGTCGGCGGCGGGGTTGACCAGTTGCACAGTGAGGTTGTTATCTAGGAGCAAGGCCCCGTCGGCAATCGTGGTAAGCAGGGTCTCCAGTCGGGCTTTTTCGGCGGTCATCTCCTCGATATTCTGGGCCTCATAACCCTGGAGTCGGTCTGCCATGGTATTAAAACTACGAATCAACTCCCCTAACTCCCCCCCGAAAGGTAAGATAATCCGCTGTTGGAAGTTGCGCTGACTGATCCCGCGCACCCCCGCCACCAGTTCTTTGAGCGGTTGGGTAATCGTGAGGGCATTGAAAACCGCCCCCAATAGCGCAATTAAACCCACCAAAATTCCCACGGCAATCGTGACTTCAATCGCCAGTCGCGAGGAGGTAACTAATGTTGGATTGGCATTGATGCCCAAGGCCACGACGCCGAGGTACTGGTTGCCGTCGTAAATCGGGAAAAAGATATCCGTGACCCGGCCCGAGGGCGAGGAGGGCGAGGAGTGTTCACGGGTGGCGGGTAGGCTCTCCGGGATATCTACTCGGCGGCGCAGGACTTCAGCGCGGTTAGGTTCTTCATTGGTAAAAGGACTGCCTTCCAGGATATTCCCCTGGCGGTCTAGGTAAATAATGTAAAGAATATTGGAATTACCGCGCCGGAACCCCTCAGTAAACTTAATCAACCCGGTGATGTTTTTGTCCTGAATTAAGGGCGCGGCATAGACGGCAAGTAACTGACCCACGGACTCCCCAAAGCGTTGGTCACTCTCGCGGGCATCCTCTTGGATCAGATTGAGTGCCCAAAAGGTGAACCCCGAGGCTAGGGCACCAATAATAATCGTCGCCGCTGCCAAGAGCCGGGTCTGAATGGTGATTTCCCACCACCAACGGGCGAGGGTCTGGGAGAACTTGGGCAAGGCCGTAACCCAATACTGTACCGATTGTAGTACCCATTCTCTACAGGAAAGCCCCAGCCTACTGTCTAGGGCGCACTGGTGTACAGGCGTTCTCCTCAGCTAAGCAAACCCTATTTCGGGTCAAAATCGCTGCTTACTCGGTAGCAACCGTTGCTTGGTCAGTAGAAGTTTACTCAGCGGCTCCCCTGCCCCACTCGTGGGGAACCAAGAAGCTATTCGATAAACTTCGTTATTTGCAGGCTTGCATGTGTCAAGAAGTAAGCTCTGTACATTGGCTAAGCCGGCTGATGAAAACAGAAAAGCGTCAGGCTGTCAAGGGCTAGCTCTACTTAAATGTGTAAACTTTTATCACAAGAAAGTCTAGAGATAGTCAGCCGCTATCCCATACCAAAGTACTATATGGGTGTCTAAAAATAACTCCATATTACGGGGATCACTTCTATTTCCAATACCTCCGCTAATACTTGCGAATCATGTACTGCCCTAGAGTCAGGTTGGTGAATCAATCGGTAAACAAGGCAATGCTACTCTAAAACTAGTCTGCCCTTGACCACTCTGCACAACAATTGATCCGCCTAACTCCTCACTCAGTTGTTTGACCAAGGCCAACCCCAGACCCGTCCCTCCCTGCTGCCAGCGGTCCTGCTGCGGGACACGGTAAAATTTCTCAAAGAGTCGGGGTAGTTCATGGGCTGGGATCTCAATGCCGTAATTGGTCACAGTCACTTGGATGACTTGCTGACCCTGCGACCCAGGGGCCTCGACACCAACGACGATATCATTGTCGGGTGGTGTGTACTTACAGGCATTGTTAAGTAATTCGATAAGGATGCGTTCTAGACTCCGGCGGTCTGTCCAGATATCGGGGAATTGCTCATCAAAATTCAACTTTAAGTATTGACGACGCTGTTGCGTCCGTGTTTGAAAAAGTTCCAATAATTCAGGGAGCCAGCGTTGCAGCTGGAGCCATTCATAAACCAGTTCTCGCTTGCCGGCTTCTAACCTCTGCAAATCTAATAAATCATTGATGAGTTGGTGCTCCCGGTTGCATTCTTCTTTAATAATTTGCCAGTAACGTTGCTTACGTTCAGGACAGGATTCTTGCTCTAGTAAGTGGAGGGCTAGGGTCATATTGGTCAGCGGTGTCCTTAACTCATGGGAAACCGTGCTCAAAAAATCGTCCTTGAGTTGGCTCATCTTCGCCATCTCGCCCATTTCAAAGCAGGCTTGCGCCAATTCACGCCGTTGCTGCTCGGCTTCAATACGCGCCGTTACATCGTTGTGGACCCCAACAAAATGAGTGAGCGTCCCGTGTTCGTCGCAGATGGGCGCGAGGGAGAATTCATTGAGAAAAATACTGCCATCTTTACGATAATTCTTAAATAGTATCTGGCACTCGCGGACCTCGACCATCGCCTGCCGGAGCTGGGCGACGGCCTCTGGCTCGGTCTCAGGACCCTGGAGGAACCGACAACTACGACCTACCATCTCGGTCAGAGTATACCCCGTGAGCCTTTCAAAAGCCGGGTTGCAGTAGATAATTGGTGTCTCTGGCTGACGGGCATCGGCAACAACTACACCATTAGTGGTTGCCTGTAGGACCCGGTTAAAAAGCCGCATTTCTTCTTCGGCTTTTTTGCGACTTGTAATATCGGTGAGCAGACCCAAGGCACCCACAAAGCGCCCCTCAGCATCATAGAGCGGGTCCGTCGAAACAATGGCCCAGACCGCTCGACTATCGCGGTGCTGAAACTTGAAATCATGTTGTTCCCGTACCCCGGCCCGACGTCGGGCCAATAGGCGTGTGGCGAGTTGTTTGCCTTCTTCATCCATAAAATCAAAAAAAGTTTGCCCTATCATCTCAACTGGGGTGTAGCCCAACATATTGGCCATATGATCATTGACAAAAGAGGTCTGACCCTCAGGGTCAATCACCCAGGCGCCCTCTGTCGTTGTCTCAATAATGTTACGATAACGCTGCTCATTTTGGCATGAGACTTCTTCAGCCTGCCGTTGTTGCGTCACATCCCGCTGCACCGAAACCCAGTATCTCACTAGACCATCGGCATCGCGGACGGGGCTGATGCTCCACTCCACTTGATATTCCGAACCGTCTTTGCGGTAATTCACCGCTTCGCCACGAAAGGACTGGCCCTGCTGTAAACAGTGCCGTAGCTGCTCAAGGAGGGCAGTACTGGTGTTGGGTCCTTGAAGAAGGCGCGGGGTAGATCCGAGTACTTCTGATGGGCTATAGCCCGTCATCTGGGTAAACACCGTATTGGTATAGAGAATGCGCGGTCCAGGCTGAGTCAAAAGGCCATCAGTGATAACTATCGCATCAAGACCGTTATCAACCAGCGTTTCAAGCAGGTGCGAGGTATCCACAGAAGAGAAGGGAAACAGAAAAGGACTTCTGGTCATGGTACCTCAGGCAGTAAACGAAAAATAAGCTAGCCGAACTTAGAATACTACCTATACTTCTCAAATTATAGAAAACACCATAAAACCCACGCTCTTTAGCCGTGAGATATAAGGTGCGTGAGCCACTAAGCGAACAAATGTTTTAAGCTAGCAACCTCAGCTTAAATAAGTTATAATGCAGAAATGTTAGTCCTTGAGTCAAAGTTAGTCGCCGCCCCTAAGCAGTTCGCCTTAATTGATGAGGCGACCCGCACTTTCCAATTCATTCGCAATAAAGCATTACGCCACTGGATGGATACGAAGGGAGCCACTAAGTACGACCTCAATAAACAGTGTGCGATTCTTGCCAAGGAGTTTGTGTAGGCTAATAAACTAAAGGGCACCACGATTAATTGCTGTCTGTCCTCATAAATGAGAAAATAGGAGAAAGAGTTGGATTGAACATGGGGCAGCAAGGAGTCTGGGATTGGGAAAAACGGCAAGCACGCTTGGTTGAGCAAAAATGCTTTCTTCCTCAGCTTGATTCCTTGATGCCTTGGTCCGAATTTCGACCAATCTTAAACCAAGTTTACGAGCAACCCAGAAA
>NZ_JAAXLT010000225.1 GCF_013285555.1 Candidatus Cyanaurora vandensis
GCGAAGGGTCTCTTCTTCTTCATTGCTCAGATGAATGGTGCGAGAGCGAGGCATGATTTTACCCTCAATAGCCCCATCAGTATACAGTGCCTGGCACTCCTACATGCTTAGAGTCGGCAGTCAAGCAGATTGACCGTCGGGTACAAATTTCTGGAGCACGCTGGAATGCAGAAAACATAGCCAAAGTGCTCGCCCATCGCTGCGCTTATCTTAATGGACAGCTTTATGCATAAAAGCCGCAAAAGTGAGATGCTCCCTAAGGCAAATGCTTACTAAAGACAAGTTCTGTTGGTTCTGTTTGTAATACCCCTGCTGGATGATTAAAACTTATAGCAGTAATAGTAGGTCATCCCTCTTCTTGCGTAAGACTAGCGAAGTATAGTTCTTTAAACAAATCATCTAACTGAGCTTGAGTTGGAAGGGGGGGGAGTGGTACACCCATTGCTTGGTACATATTTTGAATTGTAACTAATGCTTCATTAGCTACCTAAACATTGAGCTTTTGCCCCTTTTTGGGGTCAACGCACGAAAAGGAAAAAAGTGTAGACTAAGGCTAAAACGCTATGTCTGTCTGGCTTTGAAGGCTAAGGATGTACCCAGTCCTAGAAACTGCAAGGTTGAGATACACTCTAAGCTGATGTCAAAATCACTGCAAAATCCGTCATTGGAGAGTTATTGCGGTATTGATTGACACTTTTGATTGTTTTGGGCGAAAATCTTAGACTTTAAGCTGACAAATTTGCCACGAACGTACGATTTTTTCCGTGTCGTGCGTTGACCCATAGAAGGAGAATTTAACTGGACGTTTAGACCCCATGTGGATGCGATGCTCCAAGGGACAAGCTCTGCCAACGCGAATGGTGAGCAAAAACCTGGAGGATCACCTCATCCGACTGAAAGCAAACGCTCGATATCCTGAATGGGCGGTGCACCAAACAGGCGAGCATATTCCCGACTAAACTGGGACGGACTCTCATAGCCAACCCGATCAGCGGCTGTAACCGCATTGTAATTTTCCGCCAGCATGAGCCGACGGGCTTCTAGGAGTCGGAGCTGCTTTTGATATTGCAGCGGACTCATCGACGTCACCTGCTTAAAATGGTGATGGAAAGACGAAGGCGACATGCTGGCTTGCTCAGCGAGCTCGGCAACGCGCATAGGTTTGGTAAAATCCACCTTGATGCTTTGAATTACTGTCGCGATCCGCTGCATGTTGCTATCCGATAGCGCAATCTGACGAACAGCTTCACTTTGCTCGCCGATCAATAAGCGGTAGTAGATTTCGCGAATCATCATCGGAGCCAGGATCGGAATATCTTGGGGTGTATCCAATAGCTGGGTTAGTCGCAGCGCACAATCGAGCAATGATAGGTCGGCGGTACTGATGAAAAAGCCCCGGACTGAAGTTTCTTTCTTGCCCGCGATTATATTGGTATGAGCCGCAATAATCTCACAGAGTTCGCGTAGATCAAGATCCAGTTTGAATCCTAAAAAGGGGCGATCGGGGGTCGCTTCGATGACAAATCCGCTAATCGGCTGATCGATTGAAACCACTAAATATTGCGCCTCACCATACCGATAGATTTCCTCACCCAGTGCTGCGCCTTTTTTACCCTGAACCACGATCGCCAGCATGGGGGTGCTGACTCCATGCAGCATCGCCCCAGTCAAAGACTCACGACCAAATCCCAGCGGCGCGATACTCGTTTGGTGAAAACCATTACCCTTGCCATCGGTGTGGCGGTTGACCAGGACGGCTAGTTCTCGACATCGATTGGCAATGAGTTCGTCTGTCATCATTTTTAGGGCTGATCTTCTTTCGCGCATTGTAGAACATTTTTCTCCAGCCTCGGGGTCACAATCTGGAGGATTAGGCAATAAATAGCGAGGTCTGTGTATTGAGAACCCCGGTCTGCAAACATACGATGAATGTATTCAGACAACAGAGCAGAAGGATAAGGCAATGGCAAAAATCGCATTGGTAACGGGATCGAGCCGAGGACTGGGCAAAAGTACCGCTCTGAATCTGGCTAAAAAAGGGGTTGATGTCATCGTCACTTACCATCGCAATGTTGAAGAAGCGAAGAACGTCGTTGCAGAAATTGAACGGCTTGGCGCTAAAGCGGTAGCACTGCAATTAAATACTGGCGACACTAAAACCTTTGATAGTTTCGCCGCACAACTCCAGCAGGCACTCAAAGATAACTGGCAAGCCGAGCATTTTGATTTTTTGGTGAATAACGCTGGAACGGGTGTTTACGCCTCTTTTGCCGAAACGACTGAGGAGGATTTTGACCATTTAATGAACATTCACTTCAAGGGTGTTTTCTTCCTCACCCAGAAACTATTGCCACTGATCAATGACGGCGGTCGAATCGTGAATCTTTCATCTGGGTTGGTGCGTTTTAGCACACCTGGCTATGCAGCTTACGCCAGTATGAAAGGCGCGATCGAGACTCTAACTCTCTACATGGCGAAAGAGCTGGGAGCGAGACGGATTGCGGTAAATGCGGTGGCTCCTGGTGCAATTGAAACCGATTTCAGTGGCGGTGCAGTACGCGATAATCCAGAAATGAACAAACAGATTGCTTCCCTAACGGCTCTCGGTCGCGTCGGTCTTCCCGACGATATCGGGGGTGCGATCGCATCACTCCTATCTGAAGACAATCAATGGGTGAATGCTCAGCGCATTGAAGTCTCTGGCGGTCAGTCGATTTAATTCAGACTCAATTACAACAGTCGGAAAAACAATGATGTTAGATGTGGAAAATAAAGTCATTGCCATTACGGGAGCTAGTAGCGGCATCGGTGAAGCCTCCGCCAAATTGCTGGCTCAAAACGGAGCAAAAGTAGTTTTGGGCGCACGCCGCACGGAAAAGCTAGAAAAGATTGTGAAAGACATCCGATCGTCCGGTGGGATTGCCGAATTCAAAGCTGTGGATGTCACCGATCGCCAGGACATGAACGCGTTCATTCACTTTGCTAAAGAGAAATTCGATCGCATTGATGTCATTTTCAACAATGCAGGCGTGATGCCTCTGTCCCTGATGAGCGCACTAAAAGTTGACGAGTGGGACAAAATGATCAACGTCAACATCAATGGTGTTCTGAATGGCATTGCTGCGGGACTGCCCATCATGGAAGCACAAGGCGGCGGCCAGTTTATCAATACCGCCTCGATCGCTGCCCATTCGGTAGGACCCACAAGCGCTGTTTATTCTGCGACAAAATATGCAGTTTGGGCAATATCGGACGGTCTGCGGCAGGAGTCGAAAAACATCCGCGTGACGATCATCTCTCCTGGCGTAGTGGAAACTGAACTGGGTTCTGATATCTCAGATGAGGCATCAAAAGGTTTCTTGCAAAAACTCCGCAAAACTGCGCTAACGCCGGATGCGATCGCCAGAGCCGTCTTGTATGCGGTGGCTCAACCGGAGGATGTTGATGTCAATGAAATAATTGTTCGTCCGACTGCCAGCGCGTTTTAGGGATTTCTTCAGGAATTCTATGTTCCGTGAAGGATGCCAGCAAAGTCAAGAGCGAATAGGGTTTCCATGATGATCCTGACTAAGGAAGGTTTGAAAGAACACAAAAAGGAAGAAATTCAAATGCCAAATAGCACTGCTCTTGAATCCAAAAAAACCATGCGTTCCTGTTACGGGCTTGCAGCTTTAAGTCAGGGCGCTCGCCTTGTTCCTTGGGCGTTTGAGCGACGGGAATTGCGACCCAACGATATCGCAGTGAAGGTTCAGTTCTGTGGTGTTTGCCACAGCGACTTGCACGCGATTCGAGGCAATAGCCGCTTTCCATTGATACCAGGGCATGAGATGGTGGGCGAAGTGACAGAAATCGGCATAGAAGTTACGAAATTCCAAGTGGGCGATGCCGTGGTAGTCGGCAATATTGTCGATTCCTGCGGACGCTGCCCACCCTGCAAAAGTCACGAGGAATCCTATTGTCGCGAATTTCCGACGACCACTTATGATGGCATCGATCGGCACGATGGCAGCATCACGCGCGGCAGCTACTCGAATGAATATGTCGTCAAAACTGATTTTGCTTATCATCTGCCCTCCGGTCTCGATCCAGCGAGTGTGGCACCGTTAGTTTGCGCGGGAGTGACAACCTGGTCGCCGCTACATCAGTGGAACATTGAACCTGGAAAGACGGTTGGGATTGTCGGAATTGGCGGTCTCGGTCATATGGCAATTAAATTTGCCCATGCACTGGGCGCTCATGTCATTGTCTTTACGACTTCCGAGCAAAAGCTTGCTGCTGCGCTGGAACTGGGTGCGGACGAGGCAATTTTATCGACGGATGCTGAGAAAATGGCGGCTCAGAAATACCGCTTTGATTTCATCCTAGACACGGTATCAGCACGACATCTACTTGATCCATATCTGCTGGCGCTGAACCTTGATGACACACTGTGCTGTCTGGGAATCCCCGATCGCATGGAGTTCACTCCTGTGCTCCTAACAATGGGTCGTCGTCGGCTGACCAGTTCGGGGTCGGCGGGGACGTTAGAAACCCAAGAAATGTTGGACTTCTGTAGTAAGCATAATATCGCAGCGGATGTCGAAGTGATTTCGGCTGCGGATATCAATGAGGGTTTCGATCGCTTGGAGCAAGGGGATGTCCACTATCGTCTAGTGATCGATATGGCGACACTTGAGGCACCAGACGGAAATGAGGCTAAATCTTGAAGTCACCGATCGCATCACTCCTATCTGAAGACAATCACTGGGTGAATGCCCAGAGAATTGAAGTTTCCGGCGGTCAGTCGATTTAATTCAAACTCAATTACAACAGCCCTACTTCACTTTGCTTGATAACTGATTTTAAAACCAGAGGGAACCATCATGATCCTTGAAAACAAAGTCGCCTTAGTCACAGGAGGCACATCGGGAATTGGCAGAGCAACTGCTCTAGCTTTAAGTGCCGCTGGCGCAAAAGTTGTGTTCTCAGGTAGACGCGATCAAGAAGGCGAAGAAACTGCCGTTCTGATTCGTGATGCCGGGGCTGAGTGCTTGTTTGTGCGATCGGACGTATCGAGTGAAGCGGATGTCAAAGCATTAGTGCAGAAAACGATCGCGACCTACGGCAAACTCGATTGCGCGTTTAACAATGCAGGCATTGATCCTCACACCAAACCGCTGCACGAACAGTCCGTTGAAGATTTTGACAAACTGATGTCTATCAACGTGCGGGGGCTGTTCTTGTGCATGAAATATGAAATCCAACAAATGCTGACTCAAGGCTCAGGTGTGATTGTGAATAATTCGTCAATTGGTGGTCTGATTGCGTTTCCAGGGGTATCTCCCTACATCGCCAGCAAACACGCGGTCATGGGGCTGACTCGATCGGCTGCCCTCGATTATGCCAAACAGGGCATTCGGATCAATGCCGTCAATCCCGGATTGATTGCTACTGCAATGTTGGATCGCCTTGGCGGCGGATCGGCTGATGGGTTCGCATCTACAGTACCAATGGGTCGCCTCGGTCAGGCAGAAGAAATTGCTCAAGCGGTGGTTTTTTTATGTTCTGATGCTGCTAGCTATATCACTGGACAACCTTTAGTGATAGATGGCGGATACACGGTGAACTAATCAAGTCGATCGCAGCAGTGGAGCCGGTGGGTGAATGCTTAGAGAATTGAAGTTTCCGGCGGTCAGTCGATCTAATGAACGATCGAGCAATTTTGTCACCCAATTGAATAAAACAGGGGAAAAAATGAAAGCAGTAGTGATCAATGCATACGGCAACGAGGACGTTTTAGATTACGTCGATGTCGAACGTCCAGAACCGAAAGCGGGCGAGGTTTTGGTGAAAGTTCACGTCGCAGCAGTCAATCCGGCTGACTGGAAAATTCGCGATGGGATGGGCGAAGATCTGGGCTTTAAACTTCCGCTCATTCTGGGCGGCGACATCGCTGGAACCGTCGAAGAGGTAGGCGATGGCGCTGAAATGTTCAAGCAGGGCGATGCGGTTTATGGGATCACCCTTTCCAGCCTCTCTGGGGGTTACGCCGAATACGCGGTCGCTAAAGCGGACGCGATCGTGCTCAAACCGGACTACCTCAGTTTTGAAGAGGCGGCGGCGATTCCGATCGGTGCATTGACGGCGTGGCAGGCGCTATTCGTTGTGGCGAATCTGAGCAGCGGACAGAGAATCTTGATCACCGGGGCATCGAGCGGAGTCGGCTCAATGGCGGTTCAGCTTGCCAAAGCCAAAGGCGCGGTCGTGATCGGCATGGCCTCGGGCAAAAACGAACAGTTCGTCCGCGATTTGGGCGCAGATGAATTCGTGGATTACACGCGGCAACCGTTTGAGGAAGTCGTCAAAGACGTGGATGTCGTGTTCGATACGGTCGGCAATGACACGTTAGAGCGAGCCTTTCAAACTCTGAAAAAGGGCGGCTTTCTGGTCTCGGCGGCGCAGACTCCATCCGAAGAAAAAGCACGCGAATTCGGCGTAAAAGCCGCTTGGTTCTTTTGTCAGCCGAGCGCGCAGCAGTTAGCGGAAATCAACCATCTGATTGACGAAGGCAAATTGAAAATACACATTGAAACAGTTCTGCCACTCTCAGAAGTCAAAATGGCACATCAACTTTCCCAAAGCGGGCGCACACGTGGCAAAATTGTCTTGCAAATTGGGACATAGTTTTGGAAATAATAGGCGCGGCAATGGCAACTCACCCAGCCACAGTCCAACAATGCACTGCACTTACCGCCTACAGCTTCGCTCGTTCCTCGCTACGGCACGAAGTAAAATTCAGACGAAAAAGGAAAAACCATGATTTTGGTAACAGGAGCTAACGGGCAGTTAGGGACAGCAGTAGTCAAAAATCTACTGAAAAAAGCATCAGCCAGCCAAATTGCCGCACTTGTGCGTGATGAAAGTAAAGCCTCTGCTTTGAAAGAGCAAGGGGTAGACATCCGCGTGGGTGACTACGATGATACCGCTTCACTCGACAAGGCTATGCAGGGAATTGAAAAGGTTTTGCTGATAGCTGGGACAGATGAAGATAACCGCCTTCGGCAACACCAAAATGTCGTGAATGCTGCAAAAAAGTCAGAGGTCCAATGTGTCGCTTATACCAGTCGAGCGTTAAAAGACAGAAGCACTTTGACAAACAAGTTGATGGAGGGTCATTTTCAGACGGAAGATTACATCAAGCAGTGTGGGATGCACTATCCCATATTTCGCAATGTCTTGTATATGGACACCATTCCGCAATTTGTAGGAGAAGGGATTTTTGAGACGGGTATCAATTTACCAGTCGCTCAGGGAAAAGTTCCTTTTGCCCTTAGAAGCGAAATGGGAGAAGCCATTGCGAATGCACTTTTAGAGAGCAGTTGCAGTAACAGAATCTATAAACTCACAGGAAGTGAGTCCTATTCCTTTGACAATCTCGCGGCTACTTTAACTGACTTGTCAGGTACGCAGGTGAACTATACATCTACTGAAAAATCAGCATTTGAGGCACAAATGAAAAAACGCGGCGTTCCCGAAATGATGATTGAGAGGGTCACAGGTTTTCTAATCGACATTAAAAACGGGCAGGAAGAAGAAGTCAGCCCTGACCTAGAATATCTGCTTGGGCGAAAACCTACATCGCTTAAAGAAGGGTTAAAAGTTCTATTCGAGTTATAAAGACTGATACTGCACTGACTATCGGGCACCTCGATAAGTAAAGGATGAAGGGAAGAATTATTAGAAAAAATGATTTTTGTTAACAAACAAGGGTTTTTACACCCCTGCTGGGACTGTAAATTAGATTGTGTCAAAGGCCAAAATGCGATAAAACTCATCTCAGGAAAAAGGGGTGGAGCATGACCTTCCGACCAGAATTAATTGATGAACTACTTAAGGACTATCGTAACCCAAAAGACCTGGTGGGTGAGGGCGGGATCTTCAAGCAACTCACCAAAGCCATGGTTGAGCGTTGTTTAAGCACTGAGTTGCACACCCACCTGGAGGAACAACGTCAAGCCCCCGGCCCTGCAACCACCAAAAATCGTCGCAATGGTCATAGTAAGAAGACCCTCAAGGGGGAGTTTGGTTGAGATTTCTCCCCTGACACAAACTACTTGACATACCCTCTCATACACCTAAATCTACTTGCCATATGTTAGAAATAATTTGTTTATTCCAAGAGTTATGTGTTCTCCCAACCCCGCATGAGTCAAGGTGTTCCAGGCTTGTTTTCGCGTGATACCAATAACATTTATCCTGTGACTTTCATCAAGATTTACAGCAAACAGGGTTGGTATTCTAATTTTAACCTCGCTGTTGAGGTTACACATTTCTTCTGAGGCTCCTGTCATGTTCTACAATTCAAAGCTCCACTGCCTACTTAGTACCACCATCGCCACTCTGCTCGTTATCCCTATGAGTGTTTCGGCTCAGAACACCGCCTACGGTGATGGCGCACTCTCTAGCAACTTCTCCGGCAATGCTAACTCTGCTTTCGGGGCCTCCGCCCTCCACCTCAACAACTCAGCGCACTACAATACTGCCACAGGTGCCTACTCCCTCTATTCCACCACTTCGGGCGGGTACAATACCGCCACGGGGGCCTATACGCTCTACGACAACAAAACTGGCTTCTACAACACAGCCCATGGCTACGCTGCTCTCAAAAGGAATACGGGGTCTTACAACACTGCCACTGGGGTTGAAGCTCTTAACCTCAACACTGGTCAATACAACACGGCGAATGGTTACGGTGCCCTTTACGACAATACCAGCGGCAACAACAACACGGCGACAGGTGCCAATGCCCTTGGCAACAACAGCACTGGCCACGCTAATACCGCTAATGGGGTCGAGGCCCTCCGCTTCAACACCAAAGGCTTCAACAACACCGCCCAGGGTTTCCAAGCTCTTTTCTCGAACACCACTGGCATCAGTAACACTGCCGACGGTCACACGGCTCTCTACGCCAACACCACTGGCTACAACAACACCGCCCAAGGTTACGGTACCCTCTACCTAAACACCACGGGTTCTGACAACATTGCCCTGGGTCAGTGGGCGGGCTACTACAACACCACGGGTAGCAACAACATTTCCATCGGTGACTGGGGCTCTGCAACCGATTCTGGGGTGACGCGCATTGGTCGCAAGGGCACTCACACCAAAACCTTCATCTCCGGGATTTCTGGAGTGACCGCCAGTGGGGGTACCCAGGTCTTCGTCAACTCGTCGGGTCAACTCGGCACCCTCACTTCCTCCGCCCGCTTCAAGAATGATGTCAAAGACATGGGGGCCCTCAGCGATAAGTTAATGCAACTGCGCCCTGTCACCTTCCATTACAAAGATGCCGCCGAGGACGGTACCCATCCCTTGCAGTACGGCTTAATTGCCGAGGAAGTCGCCAAGGTCTACCCCGATTTGGTGCAGTACGACAAAGAAGGCAAGCCTTTCACTGTCTACTACCATCTCCTCACCCCCATGCTCCTCAGCGAGTTGCAGAAAGAACATCAGCAAAACCAAGTCCAGAAAGAAAAGATTGCTCACCAGGAGTCAGAGACCGCTCAACAGAAAAAAGAGCTTGCCCAGCAAAAGGGTGAGAATGCTAAGCAGAAGACGGAAATCGCTACCTTGCAAACCGCCCTGCAACAACAGAAGCTCGCTCTGCAACAGCAAGGAACTCAGCTCGCCTCCTTAAAGCAGACTCAACAGCAACAACGCCAGGTCCTAGCCAAGCTTGCTGTATTCACCCAAGCCGCTCAGAAGGGGCAAACCCGCAAGGCGGTCTACCGACCCTAGGCTCCGCGATTCGCTAGGCAGCAGGGGTGGAAATGAGCAAGGACAAACTCAAAGGGGTCCTCGAAAACTACCCCTTAGCTGTTGTGCTCCTGTAGAGCAGCACAGCTAAACAAATGGGTATTCTAATCCCTATAAGCTGGATGCCCCCGGAGACCTGGGGGTTTTTATTAAGCGCACCAGCCAGGGCAAGCTCGCACTCAAAATTGGGGTCGCCACAGAAAACGGAATTTAAAGCACGTTAAGGGTTCAGGAGCATTAATTTCTGAACTTGCTTGAAACTCATCAGGCTTGCTCTGGAGCTTCCCGCTACTTTCAAGAATAAGTTTTGAGAACTGTAAAACCTAGAAAATAGGTCAAGGCTGGCATTCTCGATTATGGCTATCCAAAACGAGCGTTTTCAAAAAGGGTTAGCAATATATCAATCTGACTGGGGGTTGTGTGGCAGAAGAGCTAGCAATAAAAGAAGGGAGAGCAGGTCGTTGCAAGCCCTTGCAGAGCCTTAACATGCTTTAAATTCCGTTTTCTGAAGCGACCCTAGCTAACCCGCCTGTCAGACCCAACTGCTCAAAACTCTGCAAGCTGTCACTAAACCGGACACCGCTACCCGTGTTTTTTGTATTGGCACTTAACTTGACCTTAATGTGGACCTATTATGCTGCCCGTTATCACTTCATCTTGCTGCTGTTTAACGCCTGTCCTCTACCCTGGTGCTACTCATGCTCATTACCTTCCGTTTATTACTCTCCCAACTAGGTCTCCTGCTCGGTCTGGTCGCCACCTTGACTCGTGCCATCCAAGCCCAACCGCTCCCTCGTAACTTTCCTGTGACAGACCGGCCTGTCGCTATTGTCGCTGGTGACTTTGATGGCGATGGCGACCAGGACGTGGCGACCGCAGACTCTTATTCCAATAGCATTTCGATTCTCGATAATCTAGAGAACACTGGGGTCGCGAGTGCTCGCAACTTTCCTTTACTATCTACCAGTACTGCCTTGAGCACTATCGTGGCGGGGGATGTAGATGGGGACGCAGACCTCGACCTCGTGGTAGGTAGTTATCGCACCACTGGCCTCGCGCTCCTGCGTAACAATGGGGACGCGACTTTTACTGAGGTCGAGACTATCAGTGATTCTGTAGGCGACGACGTAAGCTCACTCGTTATCGGGGACTTGGATGGAGACGGGGATCTGGACTTGGCAATTGGCACTGATTTCGCCATCAACATTTTTAAAAATGACGGGAACGGGACCTTCACCCTCAGTCAAGTTAAATATCTTATAAGAGGGAGTGCCTCTGATGTGGCGGTTGGGGATTTGGACGGGGATGGCGACCTCGACCTTGCCGCAACGGCAGGTTATGACTATACCGTGTATATCGCAATCCTCAAAAATGACGGCACGGGCAATTTTCGGACTACTTCAAGCCGTGACTCATCTAGGGAGTACCCCACCTCCATTGCAGTAGGCGACCTGGATGGCGACGCCGATCTCGATCTAGTGGTGGGCAATGCAGATGTTAATAGTGTCACAGTACTTGAGAATAACGGGGATGCCACCTTTGGACCCAGCCACTTTTTTGCCAACAGTGGGCCAGCTTATGATGTTGCCCTCGGGGATGTGGATGGGGATGGTCAACTCGATGTGGTGACCGTGGTGGCACGCAGGAATCTCGCCTCTGTCCTCTTCAACCGAGGGTCTGCTCAGTTGGCGGCCCCGCTCAGTATCAGGGTGGGCCAATCGCCAAGAAGCCTTGTCGCTCAAGACCTGAACGGAGATGCTCAGGTGGACCTAGCAACGGCAAACTCGGGGTCCGATGACGTGACGCTCTTGCTCAACCCCTAGCTACCTACTACATGTCTTCCACCGATTTCCCACCACCGGTAGGGCAGGGTCGCTCACCGTAGTGATGCGGAATTTAGCTTTAATCCGGGCATGTAACCCAAACTCACGCATTAACCGCGCCACCCGGTGGCGACCCACCATAATGCCCTTATGGCGAAGTGCTGCGTATACCCTGGGGCTGCCATAGGCCCCACGGCGAGCCGCATATACTTGCTGGATCTGTTGGGTCAGCGCTTGATTCTGGAGACTACGTGGGGCTACAGAGCGAGATTTCCAGGCATAGTCAGCAGGCCAAGGAGGAAGGTGAACTAGCGGGGACGAACGATTTAAGGATATGAGGCAATGAATATGATCCGTAAAGGCCAAATTGAAAAAATAGAACAGGGAGCGATTAGATTGCAGATAGAAGTCATCGAGCGTTTGTTTGGCTTGGCAGCATAATAGACAGTATTTCACGGAAGACCTGTACCACTTATTATTTTTGCAACAGAGCAAATTTTATTGTGCATCCAGCATGTCAGTAGGGGCATAGCGACGCTTGATAGGCTCTAGTAAGGCCAGAGCCCGAGCACGGGCCTCGGCATGGTCAACTAAGGGCGGCAAGTAGGCGATGCCGTGTCGCCAGGGAGCCGCGAGCTGCTCACGACTTACCCCAGTCAGTTCGGGGACCCACCGGCGGATGAAGGTCCCAGCGGGGTCAATCTTCGCCACTCCATCCACGGGATTATAAACTCGGAACCAGTTGCGCCCCCGGTTACTCACCCCGGCGTGGCTCTGCCATTGCCAGTGATCCACCGCTACATCAGCATCAATTAGTTTTTGCATGAAGTGGCGGGCACCGCCTTGCCAGGGCAGCAAGAGGTCAATGCAGTGAAAGGTGGCGCACAGAGCCCGCAGCCGAAAGGGTAGCCAACCCGTGTGGTTAAGACAGCGCATCGCGGCATCCACCAAGGGGTAGCCGGTCTGCCCCGTACACCAAGCCGCATAGTGATCCGCGCGGTTACTCCATGGGACAGCATCGAAGTCTTGCAGGTAGGACTCGTGCTCACAGCGGGGTAGGTTACGGAGCTTCTGGGCGAAGTGGTCTCGCCAGAAGAGCCGACTCTGAAAACCGGCTAAATTGCGCCGCTGCCAGCTATCCACCTGCTGAGAACGAGCCTGCACGCGCTGGTAGACCGTCCGCATGGAGATGGTGCCGAATTTGAGGTGGGGGCCGAGACGACTGGTGTAGCAGGTAGCATCCTCAGCCACACTCAGGCTCTTCAGGTAGTGCGCGGCCTTCTCCTGTAGAAATTCCTCAAGCAACTGGTGGGCTTCGCGCTCACCGGCGGTCGGTACCATTTGGTCACAGGGCGGCAAACCGAGGTCAGCTAGGGTGCGTAGGGGCGTGTCAATGATCTGTTCGTCCACAGGGGGGAGGACCGTCGGGCGGGGTGAAGACCGGAGACTCAACACCCGATGCCAATGCGGGATGAAATATTTGAGGGTGTAGGTTTCGGGTCCCCCAGCCGTGAGGAGTGCTTCGGCCTCAAAAGTACGCGCCTCAATCCCCCTTTGCTGTAATGTATCGGCAACCCGACCATCCGTGGCTGTGCGCCAAGCTCGTTCACTGTCAACGTTCCAGTAAACCGCCGCTGCCCCGACCTCTTGAGCAAAGGCTGGTACGACTAAAGACTGGTCGCCTAATCTACAGATGAGGCGTGAACCGAGGACCCCGAGATTCTTGCGGAGGCTCTCCAGACAACCGAGCATGAACTGCACCCGCCCACTGCCCGTTTCTGGATGTTGGAGTAGATGGGGGTCGAAGACGAATAGCGGCACAATCCGTGCCTGCTCAGCCAGAGCCGCCGCCAAAGCCGGGTGGTCACTCAAGCGGAGGTCGCGCCGGAACCAGAGGATAACTGTACGCATCAATCCAACCTAACAAAATTTTTCTGGGCAAAGAACTGGACTGTTTCCTGGACATAGGTGGCTGAATAACTAACTATATGACTGGGGAAAAAGCTCAGTGGTACACAGGATTCCTAAACAGGACTTACGCAAAGCGACGGGTGATGATAGCCTATGTATCGTCAGAACCCTGGCTAAGACTTCTTGCCAAGCACCGGTTACCCACAGGGTGGCACATGGCCCATTTAAGCCCGGATGGGGTTCAAGAGGCGGCTCACAGCGGTTTTTTAACGGGGAGAAGCAATAACCAGTAAGGCTAAAGTGCCAGCCAGCGGCTAACTCTGGCTCCTCCAGGCTGTGTTTTTTCTGATGCAAAGTGTGATGGCTATTTCTTCCTTAGGGGCTATCGGCTGTGCGTAAGTCCTGATAGCCTCTGCTATACCCCTTGAGCAAGTGAAAAAACGCCCCCATTGCTGGGGGCTAGCCTGTTCAATTTCCTGAACCTACGCATTTTTCAAGTCATCAACGACCAAACTTGATTACGAAGCCATCAATAAAACCACCGTAGTTGGTGTCAAAAGCCCCGGGTGTGGTGGGAAAATCCGTGGAGGCGGTAAAGCCCGTCACATAGACATTCCCTTGGGCATCTAGACCCAACCCATTGCCGGTGTCGTAGTCATCGCTTCCCCCCAGGAAGGTGGAATAGAGCAAGGCACTGCCGATTCTATTGAAAACACTCACGTAAGCATCCCGAGGACCGCCCAAGATGGGGCCAATGGCCCCGTTGGTGGTCGGGAAATTGCTAGAGCGCGTACTGCCGGTCAAATAGACATTGTTGCGGGCATCCAGGGCAATACTCTGACTAAGCTCCGTCCCGCTCCCGCCCAAGAGCGTTGCGTAGGTGAGACCGCTGCCACTGGGATTCAACTTCACGACAAAACTATCGTTCCCGCCCGCCGTTGTGGTCGCAAAAGCCCCTGGCGTCGTCGGGAAATCCAGCGAGGAAGTATCGCCCACAATATAAGCACTGCCGAGCCGGTCCACCACGAGGTCGTTGCCTTGCTCAAAGTCCGTCCCACCCAGCAAAGTAGAGTAAACCAGCGCATCCCCTGCGGCATTGAACTTGGCGACAAAGGCATCTTTACCGCCATCCAAAAAGGTATCAAAAGCCCCCGCCGTCGCCGGGAAACTACCCGTAGATTGGCTCTGCCCGGTCACATAGGCCAAACCATCCATCCCCAGCGCGATACTGTAACCCGTGTCGCTGTCCGTTCCCCCCAAGAAGGTGGAATAGACCAGGGCACTCCCGCTGGCGTTGAGCTTGGTTACAAAAGCATCCCGGCTGCCGTTATAGGTCGTGTCGTAGGCCCCCAAAGTCGTCGGGAACAGTGCGGAGTCGGTGTAGCCCGTCACGTGAGCTTGACCCTGGCTATCCACGGCAATCCCATAACCGAAATCATCACTATTGCCCCGCAAAAAAGTGGAGTAGACCAAGGCACTCCCCGTGGGATTGAGCTTAGTGACGAAAGCTCCTCCCCGGTTGGTCGTGGCATTGGGGTTGAAGGCGCCTGGGGTAGTCGGGAAGTCCTCAGATTCAGCGTCACCCGTGACGTAGGCGTTGCCTGCATTATCCACGGCAATTGCCCGCACTGTAATCCCGTTGCGGCCCCCCAGGTAAGTGGAATAGACCAAGGTCGTGCCCGTAGGATCAAGTTTGGTGATGAAGCCATCTTGGACAAAGCTGAAGGCGCCGGGATTGAAGACGGGATCGAAGGCCCCGCTCGTGGTCGGGAAGTCATTGGCGTTACTTTCACCAACCACGTAAGCATTCCCTGCCGCATCTACGGCTAGGTCGTAGCCACGGTTATCACTGCCGCCGCCACTGAGACCTGCCCCGCCCAGGAAGGTTCCGTAGTCCACGACTGGCACAACCACCAAGGGCAGACTGGGATCATAGCGGTCCACGGCAAGACTGAGGTGCTGACCCTGGAGGATATAGCCCCCCGTCACCTGCCGTCGCTCGCCTTTCACCTCCTGGTAAAACTGGGGCCGAGGAAGACGGATCTCGCCTAGGGCAGTCTGAAGCACGACCGCGCCATCTTCTAAGACAACCCGTTCACTGCCCTGCACAGCGAGATGGATCTGACTCAGCTTGGCCCCTGGCGCAACCACGAATTGATAGATTAAATGGTTCTGGTCGCCGCTGTAGGTCAGGTCAATACCAGGATAGGCTCTGGTCGCTTGGACCCGGCGGTAGGTAGCTAGGTTGGTTAGTGAGCGGTCGCTGTGGAAGTAATTGACTTTACCTTTTAGAGGCTCTTCCCCGGTTAGGGGTACCGTGGCCCCGACCAGCCCTAGGCGGAGGACGACCCCCTGGGCTGTCTGCGGACGGGTGAGGACGAGGACCGCCTCCCCAGGCGTTAGAAATAAGCTGTAACCCGCCCCACGGCTCAAAAACTGTACCTGCGAGTTCACTTGACCGCGATTGACTTCAAAACTAAGAGGTAGCTGACCATAACGCTCACTGAGGCTCAAGGGAGCACTCTGCACGTTAGGTAAGGCTGACACGACAAGGGCGAGTAACGATAGGCAGTGTCTTTTGATAGCGGACATGATGCAAGCTCCGAAGTAGGTTTTCGTTGACCCAAGGTCGAGGGAACCGCTCACCAGGGTCATCGTACCCCACCCCTTCCGAGCGTAAGAGCTTCTGCCTGTATAATCGAGGACGATTAGGGCGTATGAAGAGTTAGGCGAGCGGCTCGGAGCAAAAACTGCCCTGCTCATCCAACCGCTGAGCCCCAGCCAAATCCACGATTACCTCGAACGACTGCAAACAAACTTAAGCGGGTTGAAGGTACTGCTGAACCGGGACAACGGACTGCAAGAGTTGGCACAATCTCCCTTGATGCTCAACATTATGGTGCCGACATATCAAGGAATTGTAATTGAAGAAGGATTTGTAGTTACGACAGCTGAAGAGAGCAAAAGCAGCTATTCGACAATTATATTGACAGAATGTTTACCCATTGTCGGGTATTTGCACATAACAGAGCTGAGATTGAAGTGGATTCTAAAAGTAGAAGCAAACGAACTCTATCTAAAGAGAATTACTCCCGACAGCAAGCAATGCAATGGCTCACTTCTTTTTGGGCTGGCTGATTGCTGGGCTGTTTTATGGGCTGATTGGTGGGGTGAGTTTTGGGCTGTTTAGCGGATTTATCAATAGTGGCTTCGCTGTTAGTCAGTACTATACCTTACGTTTTTTTCTCTATCGCACCAATTGCCTACCCTGGAAAGTGGTTCCCTTTATCGAATATTGCACCGAACGATTATTCCTCAATAAGGTCGGAGGCACAAGTGTTGAATCCTGCAATAAAAGTTTACACAACTAGACATATTACTCCCTTGACAATCCGTAGAGGAGGTTTTTTTAGTATCCTCCCTAGCCAATGGACATAACTTGTTTCCTGACACATACAAGACTAAAGATAGCGGATTTTATCTAACAGCTTGACTCCCCACATTTTTGGGATTTCCAATAAATGTAACATCAAATAACACGTTAGTGTAACATAAATCTGCATCTCGATTTCGTTCATGTTTTTACTGATAAACCTATCTAATTTCATAGGCATTTTTAAAAATTTCCAAAGTAGCTCTATCTGCCATCTTTTTCGATAGATTTCCATGATTTCCTCATCCTTAACTCCCCCTTCTCCCCACTTGGGAAGATTGGTCGCCAAACGATATTCTGCTCGGTTTTTAAGATCGCAAAAGTTAATTACTCTGCATGCCACCACATCTTTTCTTTTGCCTATTCTAAACTCTCCATTCCCCAATGCTTCCAAGGTATAATTGGCATTTAAACGAATAACAAAGTATTTCTTATTATCTCCTTGTACTTCAAGTATCTTTTTGATAAAAGGCTTGCTCGCAAACCCTCTATCCATTACCCCTACTCCATTGCTGGGGACTGTTGCTATCATGTCTTCTGCTTTTGTGTAATCA
>NZ_JAAXLT010000226.1 GCF_013285555.1 Candidatus Cyanaurora vandensis
GTGGGGGGAGCGGTGATTTTGGAGGGGCGGTTCTTTGTTGGGTATAACGGGGCCGGGGCTGAGTTAGGACATATTGGTTTGAACATGGCGGGTCCTCCCTGTAACTGTGGTAGTCAGGGCTGTCTTGAACAGTACGTCTCGGCCCCGGCGATTACGCGCTGGGCCGGACAAAACCCTTTCCTGCTTGGACAACTCGCCCGTCAGGGCGACCCGGTGGCCCTCGCCCAGTGGGAGCAGATGGGCCGTTATTTAGGGGCGGGGCTGAGCAGTTTGGTCTATATTTTCACCCCCCAAATGATTGTGATTGGTGGCGGTGTGGCAGCGAGTCATCAATTCTTTTTGCCCAGTGCGCTGGCTGAGCTTGAACGGCGCGTCCTCCTGCCCTGTCGGGTCGGCTTGACGCTCTGTCCGGCTCTGTTAGGGAACGATGCGGGGATTGCTGGGGCGGCGCGATTGGCTTTTCAGACCTTCCCTTAAATCAGTTCAGCCGCTATCTTTGATTGATTGCAGGACTTACGCAAGAGCCATCGGCATAGCAGGGTGCTTGAGTTGCTGCATCAACCACCCAGAGCGCGGCCCCGCGTAAAAAGCACAGAATTCTAAGCAAGCTACCTATTCGCGCACGACGCGGCCCACCAGTGAGCCTTCATAGACCAAGGGATGGACCCGCAATGTAAAGAGGAAACCATCTACCGGAGCATACAGGGCGGCCTGAGTCAGTTGAGTAGGGCTGATGACTTGGCCTAGTTTCTGACCGGCTTGGACGTGCATCCCGACTTGGAGCCCACTCTCTAAAGTTAGTAAGCCTGCTTGGGGCGCGCTGAGATAGAAGACATTGTTTTCGTCTGCCACGTAGGAGGCCGACAGGATGGGGAGAGTCGTGTTGACTTGCAACACCCCCAGCCGCACCCACAGGTGCAAAATCCCCTGAACGACCCGTTCGCTCCAGAGTTGATGGAGTCTGCGCCCGGTCCCTAGTTCGACCACTAGCGTGTGGACCTGCCGTTCAAAAAGGGCTTGGGCTAGCGTCCCACCAATCCAATGCTGGGGGCTATGGGTCCAAACCAAGTCCAACCCCAACTCCTGGGCTAAATTCTTAAGGCGCGGACGGTCGGCAACCCGCACTTGGGGTACTTCCATCAAAAACTCGTTACTGCTGTGAATATCCACACAGACTTCAGCTTGGACCGCTTCTTGATAGACCGCCCAAGCCAACTGTTCCTCGCTACTTCCGCCCGCCACACCGGGGAAACTCCGGTTGAGGTCACTTTGATTAAAGCCCAGGAAGCGACGACTGATATTAGTACCAAGAGGATTGGCATTGGGTAACAAATGCACAGTTCCTCTGAGGGTCCAACCAGGGGGTAGATTCTGTAAAAAATGAGCCAGCCGATAACAGATGTAGCCCCCATCGAATTCATCCCCATGCAGACCAGAAATCACGACCACTAAAGGTCCAGTGACGGTAGCGGGCGCGAAACGATGCCGCCACAGGGTACAGGGCAATTGGAGGGGTAATTCTAGGCTGAAAACAGCCTCTTGCTGACTAAATACCTTGGGTGCGACGAACATGGACCCGCTATGGCGTGGGCATTATTATGGCATTCGGCTCCAGGATGTTACCTCGATGTAAAGAAAGTAATTAGAAAGCCCCAGCGAACCGGGGCTTTCTATGTGCGTTCCTAGGTGCTTATTCCTGTGGGGAGGTTTTAGCTAGGTACCGCTCCAACTCACTGAGGGCTTCAGCGTCCACTTTCGTCTGCATCGGACAGAATTTGGGACCACACATCGAACAGAATTCGGCGGTTTTGTAAATATCAGCAGGCAGGGTCTCGTCGTGGTACTCACGCGCCCGTTCCGGGTCCAGCGACAGAGCGAACTGCTGGTTCCAGTCGAAGTTATAACGCGCTGTGGAGAGTTGGTCATCGCGGTCCCGTGCCCCCGGACGCTTGCGGGCGAGGTCAGCAGCATGGGCGGCAATCTTGTAGGCAATCAGGCCACTACGGACATCCTCAGCATTGGGCAGACCCAGGTGTTCCTTGGGCGTGACGTAACAGAGCATCGCCGTCCCGTGCCAACCCGCCAAGGCCGCCCCAATCGCGGAGGTGATATGGTCGTAGCCCGGTGCAATATCCGTCACCAGGGGTCCCAACACATAAAAAGGAGCCTCGGAACATTCCTCCATCTGGCGTTTGACGTTCATCTCGATCTGGTCCATCGGCACATGACCCGGACCCTCGACCATCACTTGCACATCGTGCTCCCAGGCGCGACGAGTAAGTTGACCCAGGGTCTTGAGCTCGGCAAACTGGGCGGCATCGGAGGCATCGTGTTGACAACCGGGCCGCAAAGAATCGCCCAAACTGAACGAGACATCGTACTTCTTAAAAATTTCAATAATCTCGTCAAAGTGGGTATAGAGGGGGTTTTGTTGGTGGTAATTAAGCATCCACCGCGCCAAGATGCCGCCGCCCCTGGAGACAATCCCGGTGATCCGGTTGCGGACTAAGGGCAAGTGTTCAATCAAGATCCCGGCGTGGATCGTCATGTAATCTACGCCCTGTTTGGCGTGTTTTTCAATTACATCCAAGAAAACTTCCGGGGTGAGCTTGTCCATGTTGCCGTGGACGCTCTCCATCGCCTGATAGATGGGGACGGTACCAATCGGGACCGGGGAGTTGCGGATGATCGCGGTGCGGATCGTATCGAGGTCGCCGCCGCCGGTGGATAGGTCCATCACCGTATCCGCGCCGTACTTGACGGCCTGTTGGAGTTTAGCGAGTTCTTCCTCAATCCCGGAGCTATTGGGAGAGGCCCCGATGTTGGCGTTGACTTTACATTTGCTCGCGATCCCAATTGCCATCGGTTCGAGGTTGGGGTGGTTGATGTTAGCGGGGATGATCATGCGCCCCCGTGCCACTTCGGAGCGGATCAGCTCCATCGGGAGTTGCTCGCGTTGGGCGACGTAGGTCATTTCTTCGGTGATGAGCCCTTGGCGGGCGTAATGCATCTGGGAGACATTGGCTTGACCCGTGCGGCGGGCGATCCAGGAGCTACGCAAGCTCCCTGTAGTCATCGTCATGGTTAACTCCTGGGTAGACAGTAAGAGCCGCTTCCCTCCGCCAGTGTGAACTGGTTCAGGTTCTCAGGGTTTGATCTCAGCCCGGTCGCCCGGACACCCCTAGCTGTTTTGCATTATACGTCCCCCTGACACCATGACCATGAGTGTCCGTAAATCTTTGTGGTGAGCATCGCTAGGTCGGACCCTTGTTACTATAGAAAGCAACCGTACGACCGAGCCGAGCCGATGCGTCTATCCGTCCTACTCTTTAATGCGGGTACCGAGAACGAGGGGATCTATACCCTGAGCGTCAATGGTCAGAATACGGTCCTAGCTTTTGAAGAAGAGGATGATGCCACCCGCTACGCCCTACAACTCGAAGCCCAGGATTTCTTGAGTGCCAGTGTGGAGGCGATTGACCGCCGTGAACTCGAAGCTTTTTGTGAAAGTGCCCAGTTGAAGTTGAGTGTGATTACCCAAGGGATGTTTGCCCTCCCGCCCCAGACGAACCTGGAGCAACTCGACTGGACCCCAGGCCGGCCTCAACCCACGGAACAACCCTCTGAGATGGACCTACTCCGTCAACGGCTCGAAAAGCTACTCTAATTCGATGGAAAGTCTCTTACAGCCTGAGAGCGGTGTAGTCCTAGTTACAATCGCTGGGACCGTTGAATACATCCTGACCATAACACCTCAAATACGTAAATATAGTGGACCCGGAAAACTGGACAGCTAGCTAAGCGAGTCTCCTGCTCCATAAACTGGATAAGCTGACAAGCATTTAAAATGCGTTATACTGGAATTATTCAATGTCCAAAAATGTTACAACCATGCTTAGTAAAAGCTTCCTTTCCTCAGAAGAA
>NZ_JAAXLT010000227.1 GCF_013285555.1 Candidatus Cyanaurora vandensis
CCCTTGGCGGGACTCTTGGGGCTGGGGATGTTGGGGATTACCGCCCTTATCCTCGCGGCGGGCTAATCACCCTTCGGTAAATCGTTTTTGGGTTGGACACTGCCACTACAGACATCTCCCTCTACGCCTTGCAGCCATTGTTTTAACTCCGTGACCCGGTTAGCCGTAAGCTGTTCCAGCACTTGACATTGACACATTGAGTTCACGCTGCCGTATTGACTCGGATCGCCGGGGTAAAGGGCGGCTAGGTGGGCATCGCGGTACTGGAGCCAAGCCCGTTGCGCTTGTTTGAGCTTCTCGATAAACAACGTGTCAGCTTTGTAATCACGCAAAATCTGCCCGTAGACTTTGTTTAGCTCGGTATCCGCGCTCTTGGACTGCGTACAAGCCGTGTTGTTCATCTCACGCTGGGATTGAGCAAGCACCGTAGAACTCATTAACGCTAAGCACAGTACCAAACCGAGTCTGCTGAACATAGATGCTCCGGCTGAGGACTCATTCAGTTTGCCTGATGGACAACAGTTAGAACTTTGGGCTTCAGAAACGGGTCTCGAACTCGATGGAGCCGGAGACATCGCGGAAGAAGTCAGTACTCAGGCGGAACTGGAAATCGTCACTGATGCGGTAGCGCATATTGAGCCGGGTACGCTGGGTCGGGTCAGTCAGGTTTTGGGACAGGGAGAGCGAGAGGGCACGGTTGATGTCTTTGCCCACCTCCAGACCGACACCCAGGGCAAAAGCACCGGGACTGCCGGGGATCGTGCGGGTGGTGGGGCTGATGCTGAACTGGTCAAGGGCCAAATTCTCTAAAAAGAAGTTTTCGAGGGGACTCAATAAGGGACTGCTGACAATCGCGGCCCCGGCTCCCAGGATCGAGTCGGCGGCGTTGGTGCCCCCCAATAGCGCGAGGATGTCTTGTTCACTGCGGGGCGGGACGCTGCGGAGATTGAACTCGGGTTTGGTAGCCCGTCCGGTGACGCGGGCATTGATGCGGATCACCTGTTGGGTATTGAAGGAATTGAGGGCGACGCGGTTGGGGTCCTCACTGGGGTCCGTGGGTAGACCGACGGCGAAACGGTTGACCTCCGTAACCCGCGCAAACGCCAGTAAGTCCAGTTCTGGATCGAGGCCCCACTCTGGGCGGAAACGCGCCACACTCTCCTGGAAGGGGTCGAGGTAAAAAGGGTTGGCAAATAGACTGAGCCGCCCCCGCACAAACCGCACCGTCCCGAAGGCCTTGGGGTTGTCGAGGGTGCCATTGAAAATTAGGGTCCCCTGGGTGTCTACGCGCAGGACCGGCGCCTGGACCAGGGTGACGCGCTCGCCCAAGACAACTTCTAAATCCGCCAACTTAGGCGAGGTGAAACGGCCTGCCCGGGTGGGGGTAGTCACTTTCGGGGGACGCTCGGGTAGACTGAGCCGACCATTCGCTAGCATGACCCGCCCGCTAAAACTCGGCGCGAGGACTGTCCCGCTCCAGAGCAGTTGACCCCCGGCATCGCCCTCGTAGCGTTGCGGTAAGTTGAGGCGCAGGTTTTCTAAGTTGAAGGCCAAGGGGTCTAGATCCGTTAGGCGGGGATTGAGGGCGACAAAACCGGGTACGACCTGGACGCGGCCCCCACTCAGGTCTCCCGTGAATTCATCTACCCGAATCCGGTCTCTAAGAAACGTAATCTGGGCTTGGAGGTTGGTCAAAGGTTCAGCGAACCCGATGAGATTGAGGCTGGTCTGAGCTAAGGTCAGACTTCCTTGGAGGTTGAGGGCGCGGGTAGTACCACCGATTTGTACATCTAGGGTCCCCTGACCCGCTCGCCAAGCCACTTGGTCGGTGAAG
The DNA here is from genome assembly GCF_013285555.1 of Candidatus Cyanaurora vandensis. GTDB lineage: Bacteria > Cyanobacteriota > Cyanobacteriia > Gloeobacterales > Anthocerotibacteraceae > Cyanaurora > Cyanaurora vandensis. The sequence goes on from NZ_JAAXLT010000227.1 coordinate 1,835, forward strand.
AGTTCAATTAAGCTCAGGGCACTGTCTTTGACGACGAGTTGCATCCGTACCCGGTTGTCCGTGGGTTGGCTGCCGAAGGCCGGGAGGGGGAAACTGCCGTTGATACGGGCGGGTTCAGCGTCCGTCGCCACTTGGACCTCGCGCAAGCTCAAGCGGCCCTCCCGGTAGCCCAAGCCGCCCTCGGCCTGTTTGAGCGGGACTTCATTCAAAAAACCGTTATTGATCTGGAAATTGCCGCGTAATTGGGGATAGGTCCGGTCCCCCCTGAGTTCAGCGGTCAAGGAGAGGTCCCCGCTCAACTTGAAATCCGGGGGTAAAAAAGGTTGCAACAACGCCGCCGGGAAATCTGTGATGGCCAATTCCCCAGTCTGACCGGTCGGCCTAATCACCCCCTGGAACTGACCTTGTCCCTTAGCAAGGGCAAACATGAACTGGTCGAGTCGGAGCACTTGGTCCTGGTAGCTCCCCCGCACCTGGAGTTGATTGAGTTCGAGCCCGCGCCCCCGCCAGTTGTTCCCCGTCACGGCAAACTGAAAACGGGGGTTCCCCAGGGTCCCGTCCAGATCTACTCGGCCTTGAAAACGGCCCGTCAAATCGCCCAGCACCCGCTCCCCACGCCGCACTGGAGGTTTGTATTGGGCCAGGAATCGTCCAAAGCTAACTAAGCGGTCCTGTAGCGTCAAACCCTGATTTTGAAGAGCCGTCAATGGGGTCAAGTCTACCGCTCGTCCCAGGTTGACCGGCACAAGACCCTCCTGGAGTTGGGCGATATCATCCCAGGTCTGGATACCCAACCCACTCAACAAACTTTCCAACGTCCCCCCGGTGGTGACCAGACTGCCCTGGATGCGGTCGGTAATCGTGTCCCAGGTCCCCTGAAGCGTATAACGACCCAGGTTGAGCCGGTTCAGTTGCCACTGTCCAGCTTGATAACCAACCTCCAGACGGGCCTGCTTAAAAGTAAAACGTCCCCAGCGGCCCTGCCGGACCGTGAGCTTGCCAGAGAACTGGCGTTCTGTGCCCAGACCCAGGCGATAACTGCCCCCCACAACCCCGCGCACTAGACCCAGGGGCAGGGGACGGTCAAGAATTTGGTCTGCTACTTCTAGGGGTAGCCCCGCCACCGTCCCGACCAGTTCCTTGCCCTGCCGGGTCCCCGTTACCCGCAGTGTCCCCCGCTCAGCTTGCAAGAAACGCACCCCCTCCTCCCCCAGGGTCAAAGCAACGCGGCTCTGTTTACCCATCAGGTCCAGTTGAGCTGTTCCCGGTTGCACAGCGAGGGGTCCGGTCAAAACAGGAAAAGGGATTTGGGCCACCGCTACCTGCTGAAAACGCCCCACGCCCTGGAAAGTCGGCGCGGTCGGACTCCCCGTCAACTGTCCGCTGATCGTGGCTCTTCCCGTCACGGGCACGGGCACCCCGAGACGAGCTAAAAGCCCTTGGAGCGGAAAATTCTGGGTTTGTAACCGGAGGTCCCAGCTTGGCACTTGCCAATCTTCCATCACCGCCACGGACCCAGTGAGTTGGACGGGCGTTTGGGGATTGCTGAGTTGCACCTGTTGACCATCCCAGGTGAAACGGTTGGCAATCGGGACATCCACCAGCCCGAAGCCCTGGGGAAGCCGGACCCTTCCCCCACCACGTACCTGCCCCAACCGGAACTGCCCCCACTGCCCCGTCAAGTCCACCTGACCCAGGACTGCTCCCCGCCAGGGCACCTGGAGCGTCTGACCCTGGGGGAAAAGTTGCTCCAAACGCAGACCACCTAAGTCCAACCGGGTCTGCCACCGCTCCTTAACCATCGTCGCCTGGACCCCGAGCGTCCCCCCGGCTTTTTGAAACTGCGTCGCCGTCAAGTCATAGCGGCTGCCCTGATTGACCAGTCGGCCTTGACCGGGCCAATCCCCACCCGCCAACCGCCAGTCCACTGTCGTCGTTGGCGTCGCCCCCGGTCCTTGAACCGTGAAATTCCCGCCCAGCGTGCCAAGGCCTTGCCGACTATCCCCGTCGTAGAGGTCCCACAATTTCGCCCCGGTCAGCCCCGCCGCTACGCCTTGGAAATTGACCACCCCCGTCCCCAGTTGCACTTCTCCGCGTGCGGTCAACTGACCCTGCGCCGCCTGGACCGCAATCTCAGGAAAAGCCAAGACCCCCCGGTTCGCCTGGAGTCGAAATGTACCCCGGTAGCGGTCCAACCCAATCCGGTCCACCTGCCCCGCCCCAGTCTCCCGGAAGGTCCCCGTCATGACCAAGGCACCAAGGGGTCCGCGCACCCCCGCCTGCACCCCGACCCGACCCGTCAAAGGTACTGGCGGACGAATATTAAACGTCTGTTGGAGTTGCCCCAGGGTCAAGGTTTTGCCCTGTAAGCTCAAGTCCAGATCATCCAAACCGCGTAACTCGCCCATCGCCTGCAAGTCCAGGTCCCCGAACCGTCCACTCAAACCCGACGAGCGGATATCCTCACCCTGGAAAATAAGATTGGCTTCTAGATTACGCACGGGATGATTCAAGCTCTCCAGACGGGCTACGGCTTGCGTCAGGCGCACCTGACCATCCCACCGGGGACGGAGCGAATTATCCCAGCGCACCACCGCCGACCCGGTAGCCCGTCCCTCTACTTCAAAAGACTTCTCCAAGTTCAACAGGCCGAAGGGAGCCGCAACGGGTACCCCCGCCAGTTGGAGATTGAGATGGGTCCGCCGCGTCCCCCCCTCAAACCAGCC
>NZ_JAAXLT010000034.1 GCF_013285555.1 Candidatus Cyanaurora vandensis
CTGCACTAAACCGGTGAAGGCATCCACCGTGAAGGTCAGTTCGCCTGATACTGAACTCACCTTCGTGACGTTATGGCCTGGGTCCCGCGTTATCGTTATCGTGTTGCCGTTGCGGTCCACTACCCGACTCATAAAGTGTCTGGTCTTGGTACTTGCGGTGGCGGACCGCTCGAACCACAACGTCTCCCCGGTCTTGAGCTTCAGACTATAGGTGTTGCTTGTTGACTTAGCCATCACCGCCCCGCGATACTCCGGTTTGTCCTCGTTGATGAAACTACCCGGTTGGCTGATGAGTTCCGAGAAGCGGATGCGGTCATTGTTGGGCTGCACCAAGAACACCGAGCGCAAGGCATTGGTGGTGGTGCTCGCTTGAGTTCTACTTGCACTGACACTGACGAACACCTCGCTGAGACCATCGAGCATCAGTTCGTAGTTGTGCCCGGTGCCCACCCCAAAGGGACCGATACGCGGGTCCTCACTGCGGTAGACGCGCTGGAGACTGAAGGGGGCTAGGCCGCCGGTGACGGCGAGGTCGGTGCGACTGAGGTTCTCGGTGCCACTGGCAAAGTCCACCGCGCCCCCAGTGTTGCAACCGCACTGTGGTTTCTCGGGTGGGTCGCCGGGACCGGGGTTCTGGGGCTGGGGGACCGGAAAGTGCCAACTGAAGGACGGCAGACCGTAGGGTGTGCCTGTGGCTGCATCTATCTCTGGGACCACCTGTCGCCCATCGAGACTCACGCGCCCGGTGCCGTAATAGATGTAATCGCCGGACTCCGTTTCGTGGTCCGCCCGGTACAGGTCCACCTGCGCGTTGGGCTGGGTGGTCTTGTTTAAGTTGGGATAGGTCACCTGCACAGGTTGGCTGAGAATCGCGTCGGCAGGTTGAATCGAGAGTAGTTGCACCGGGGCGATGGCGACGGGGTAGGGCATGGGGCTACGGTCGGGGCGCACTGTGGTGATGATGAGTTCTGTGACTGGGGTGCCGTCAAAGCGCGTTATCTTCAAACCCGCCGGGAGTTTGACCTCTAGGCCAGGGGCACGGCGTGGCTTCAGCACCAAGTCTTCAGTTATCACTGTCGGGATCTTGAAGCGGCCTGTGGGGTCATTGGCGGTCAGGTAGACGGTGAAGGGCAGGACGTTGGCTTGGCCCGCGACGATTTGGGCGGGGGTGACGATTTTGGGGTAGGCGAGCTTGGGGGTGCTGATGACCTGACCGTCTACCGTAATCGTGGTTAACCGCTCCGGCAGGTTACGTAAGGTGAAGTAGCCGTCTTTATTGGTGAACGCCTCGCCTTGCCCAGGGAATTGCTCCAACGAGACGCGCACCCCAGCGAGGGGTCTTGCCACCAACTCCCCAGTCAGCACCCGTCCCGTCAAGGTGGTCTGCTGTTGGGTGACCGGCGGCGGGGTAATTATGAAGTCAAGAGCGTTGGAGCGACCGTTGGTCCCAGCGAGTTTCAGGGTACGGGGACCGGGGAGGGCGGTGGGGTTGACGATGACCTCAATGACTTGCTCGGTATCGTTAGCGTGGAGGATGCGGCTGACGATATCGGCCCCCGAGGAGAACTGGACCTGGGTGACAGTTTTGAGGTGTAGGCCGCGTAGAGTGAGGCGGGTAGTCTGGTTAACGGACAGTGTATTCGGGCTGACGGTATCGAGGCGGGGGGTCAAACTTAGGTTCGGAATCCCCAAGACCTGCGCGGTAACAGTGACTTGACCGTTAGGCGGTGGGACAATTTCTAGGGGGACGGTGACGGATTTACCCGGTGGCAACTGCTCTTCACCGCCGAGTTTGACCAGAACTACCGGGAGCTTGGTTTTATCCTCATACCCTGCCAACTGGAGTAACCGCGCTCCTGCTGGCAGTGCCACGCGTACATATAAAGGTCCTGTTAAGGGTGCTGGACTGGTATTGGTGAGGACGAGTTCGCGGCGTTCATGGTTGACCCGTTGCAGGGGTCCCAGGTCCGTCGTGAAATTCTGCGCTTGTTGGCTGGCATTGAGGACGCGGGGGCTAAACTTCACCGCTTCAACTGAAGTGGCGTTGAAGGTCAAGAGGACCCGCACCCGCTGGCCTACCCCGAGGACCGTCCCCAGATTCGTCACCGGGACTAACCAACCCCCACTCTGGATGGCATAGCCCTGGGTGGGCGTAGTCAGGACCACACCGCGCTTTAACCGCTCCACGCTCAAGTACAACGGACCACGCAAGGATTTTCCCGTGGTGTTGGTCAGGGTCACGGTTTGATGGACCTGCGGCAACCCCGCCTGGATTTTTGTAGTCAGGGTGATCCCCGGCAAGAGTTCTAAAGTCGTGGGGATAGGGGCGAGTTTCAGCGCGGTCGGGGCCTCTAGGTCACTACCTTGTTGTACTGAAGGCGTAGAGGGCGGCGGCGTTGTATCACTCGGGGGCGCGGTTGTGGTACTCGCCGTTACCAGTTGGACCGCTAGGCTTATCTTGGCGCGAACCCCGTTGCCAAACCTATCGCTCAGTCCCGTCCCAATTTCCAGAACGGCTGTCCCTGTGGGCGTACCCAAGACCAGCACCTTGACGGTATCGGGCTGGACCAACTGCAATCCAATTGGTAGACTCTCCCCAGTCAGCCCACGTTTAAGCTGAATCGTTTCATTGGTCAGCCGCGCTAAGCTCACGGGACGGTTGAATCTTAGGGTGAATTCTTGACCCGTCAGCGTACTCCCCGGTGTGGGTTGGACCAGGGTCAAGGGCGTGACTGGCATTTGCCAGACTTGGCTTTGGTCGCCCTGCTGACGGGTCAGGTAGACCTGCTCGACCTGGGTCGCAGATTCCGCTACCGCCATGCTCGTCCAGGCCGCCGGGGGTAGTTGTAGCTTGCGGACCAGGGCACCGGCGCGGTCTAAGACGGTCACTTGCAGACCCTCTCGACTGAGGACCCACAACTGGTCTGCACCCTGGGCATGGCGTACCACCCAAGGCTGCACCAGACCCGTCAGCTCCTGGACTACCTGGGCTTGGAGTTGGCCTTCACGGGTGGTCAACACTAGCTCAATCAGCTTGTTCTGGGTCGGGAGGGTGGCCCACAACTGACCTATCGTCTTGTCCGTGAGGTCTGGGACAAAGGCGAGACTACTCACTTGACCCAGGGGCGGACCACTGAGGGTGATGGGCCGTAATGTATCGCTACCTAAACTTGGATTAATGGCGAAGAGTTGTCCCGCTTGGGTTACGACAAAAATTTCACCATCCTCCGTGGGCACCCCCCCCAGCGCTGCCAAGCCCTCACCCTTGGGCAATTCCTGCCGAAAGAGGACTTTACCCAAAGGACTCTGGGAGCCATCGCTAAGTTGCACTAGGGCTTCTGGGGTCAAGACAAAAGGAGCCGCCGAAGTAGCCCCAAAGGTCAAAGCAGTCCCCTGGGTACGGGCGAAAACTTGGGCTTGGGCCGTCGTGGGGTTGACCTGGAGAATAGTCGTCCCCTGGCTGACCAAGAGATTCCCAAGGCGTAACTGAGGACTTTTGAAGGGGGTGGTGATGACCTCCAGGAGGTCAGGCTGGTTGGGTTGGGGATTGGCGGGGAGATTATCGAGGAGGAGGGCCGGTGTATAGAGCGTGGGGGCCGTAATCGTCTGGGCGAGGACGGGTTGGGCCAGACCCAGCAAGGACTGCACAACCAGCAGAAGGACCAGCAGCAAGGCTGTGAATTTACGCCCCAGGTAAACTAGTCGCCTCAGCCAAGCCGACAGTGGTTCATTCCTTCCCTTCACAACCGACACAACTTGCATACCCATGATGCCCTCGTAATTGTTAGCTCATTTGTGAGTCAGAGTGATTGCTAAGGAGCTAAGAAAGTGCTGAACACGTTAATAACCGATGTACCGGCAGGTAGGGTGGTGATGGTGACTGAACCTGTCTTACCCGTGACATCTAGAGTGCCGGGATAAGTAGTTGCCTTGTAGATATTACTGGTCCCATCCACGGGTGCAACACGAACCGTAAAAGGTGTATTGCCCGGTACGTTAGTGGCTACCACATTAACGACAATGGACGTTTGAAATGAAGGTAGCGTGACATCGGGCGGCGTGACTAAGCCACCTGTTCCATTACTCAAAGTCACGGTAGTCCCTGACGCGTTGATAGAAGAAACTCGAATCGAGGGTACGCCCGTAGCAGGGAAAGCAGCCGTAGGGGTGGTCGTCCGGCTGTAATCTGAAGTGCCCGAGATGTTTGTATGGAGATTTTGAGTTGCCTCAGTTCGCACGTAACCACTGGAGCCACAGTAGGTGGAGGAGTAGTAGCCGCATGGGCCATAGCTCACATTAATAGCTCCTGTGCCCGTAATGGTATTGGCTATCAGGCGAACAGCTCCTCCTGAACCACTGGCTGATGATTCTCCTCCTTTAGCATTGATACTTCCGGTAATCGTAATGGTTCCACTTGAAGCAAGTAGAAGCGCACCACCACCACCGCCACCACCGTTGGCACCATTCCCACCAAATCCTCCTCCACCCCCCGAACCACCGTATAGCGGGATTAGTTGCTGGTTAGCCTTGAATAGCCCGCCACCTTTTGGATAAATGCTAGTTGATGCTCCCCCATCACCACCCAGAGGACCTGCGCCTGGAGACCCAGCGGTAGTAGAAGAAGTACCCCCACTGCCACCGGTGTAACCTCCTGGTCCGCCAGCTCCGCCAGCGATACCAATAGCATTGGAGCCGTTGACGTTGAAAGTTCCAAGAATAGTTGCATCTAATTGAGTCAAAAACTGCACAGGCCGGTTGAGACGATCCGCTTTAAAACTAAGCGTAATGCCCGTGCCTAGATAAAAACTGGTGAAGTTATAAGCTCCTTTGGTATCAGGTAAACCAACACCAGGGAACGTCCCAGTTATTACAGTAGTACCGTTCTTGTAAGTGAGTTCACCCGTACCGAGGTCCATTATAATCTCGGTAAAACCCGTAGGAGCACCGCTAGGAGGGAAGGGACCATTGACTCCCGAGCTAGAACTATCGTACTGAGCCAAGACTGTAGGCATGAAGGCCAATGAGAGAGTAATCAGTAAGCATTGAATGAACTTAAGCATGAGCGTCTCCTTTTAGGGTTGTGAACAAGTTGAACTTGAGCCAGGATTACAACTACTGACGGCAGCATTGCTTCCTCGTACTGTACCCGAAACTAATAAGGGATTAAGGATACTGACGACAGTATTTATCCCCACGGCTGAGCTAGTTAGCTCCCTGGAATTGTAGATACTGATGGCACCATTTACCCCCAATGTTGAGCTAAAAAATTCTTGGGAATTATGGATACTAACAGCACTGTTTACTCCCAAGGACAAAGCTGAATTTGTCTGGGGGTTATGGAGACTCAGAGCTGCATTGATTCCCGTAGACGTAAAACTCATGCGGTTTAAAATACTCAGGGCTGTATCAATGCCCATCGCACTTCCCGAACTAAATAGTGAGAGCGGATTATATAAACTTACACCCTCGTTAAACCCCCTATCTTTCCCTAGCTCAGCCGTGGGATTGAGAACACTGACTACAGCATCTACGCCTGTAGGTATGGATGTTGAAGCAGGATTTAGCACACTTGCTCCCGCGTTCACCTTCACCTCATCCCCAGGGTTGAAGGAGGAAAATGAATTGAAGATACTCAGGGCTGATTGTACTTTTTGCTCTACGCTAATCTTAGTAGCAGGATTAAATATCCCAATAGCAGTGTTGGCCCCGTAGCGTAATTCAGGTGATGACGTGTTGTAGAGACTGAGTGCTGTTTGTATATTGTTCGGTGCCAAATCGAGGCCAAGGGCAACCGTACCCGTAGCCCTGTGTTCTGGATTTATATTGTAGTCAAAGACAACTTGGAAAAAGTATCGCTGACCTTGTACTCCTGTCAAGTCTATGGGCCCACTTACAGCCTGAAAACTACCATTACTCATGGCACTAAAAGCCACAGAGGGAACAGTAATCTTCTGTTGCAAAGAGCCATCGGGTCTAAAAATGAAGACCCTCAAGTAACCACTGCCAGTCAAGCTAGTCACATTAATACTTAGCATCATGTCTTGACTTATCGGCCCGACTAGGAATAAACCATTATCTCCATAGGCAATCAGCTTCCCTGAGCCATCACTCTCCAAGCTCACGGGCTTACGAAAAGGAATGCGGGGGACAAGATACAAGGAGTTAGGCGCGCGGGTGATCCCTAGCACCGTCTCGACAGTGACTAAAGTAGCTGTGCCCGGTGTGCCCACAGGATTGTAGGGGACACTCAGATTCGGTACGACAAAGGTGACTCCTGAAGATGTCACACTAGTTACATTCGCAACGCTCTCCCCTACCTTCACCGTCAATCCACCATTCTCAAAACCAGAACCAGCCAGAGTAATCGTGTCACCGGGTTGGGCTACCGGGGCTGAGAAGGCCCCCAGCACTGGAGCTACCCCCACCCCAAGCACCCCCGTGGCCTGGAAGCCAGTGCCAAAATCAAATACGGGTTGTAGCACGTACTGCCCACTAGCAGGCAGATTGAGGGTGGAGACAATTTGCAGTGTGCCATTGGTGAGTTGGTTGAAGTTAATTGAACTCAGCGTCGTTACCAGCGCGTTGTCTGGCCCATAGACAAATAGGCGCAAGAAACCATTGCCGTTGACCCGTGTTGCATTGACGGTCAGGTTGATAGTCTTACCGCCTTCTACCAGAATGAGACCGTTATCGCCGTAGGAACTCAGCGTCCCCTGGATGGCAGTTGCGCTTAGTGACTCCTTAAAGGCAATACGCGGCACAAGATACAAGCTCTTTGGTGCTGTGGTCGTACCCTGGGCGGTTTGTACAGTCACAAACTTTGCTGTCCCCGCTGTCCCCTGGGGATTAATCGGGATACTGATGTTGGGTACGACAAAAGTAATGGCTGTGTCACTGACCGCTGTAACTTGCGCTAGGACATCGCCCACCTTGACCGTATTGGCTGTAGCTGTCGGGTCAAAATTTGTACCAGCGAGCGTAATGCTGTCCCCCGGTTGGGCAATGGGTAAAGAGTAAGCCCCCAGGGTAGGACGACCATTGAGGTTCACTACGGTAAAAGTTCCGGCAGCCCGCGAAACCGTATCTACTTTGACGGTCACTGGGCCAGTTGTCGCGCCGACTGGGACCACTGTCGTAAGGGTGGTACGCGCTGTATTAACCGTCACACTCGCTGCTGGTGTCCCATTAAAACTCACTGTAGGACTACTGAAACCCGTCCCAGAAATTGTTACCGTTGTCCCGACTGTCCCCACGGTAGGAGCTAGGCTAACCACACTAAAAAGCGGTGAATTACTATTCTTCACCTGTAGGATATTTCCGGTGGCATCGTATACGTATTGCGTAATAGAACCATCGGTCTCATCTACTTCAATGAGCCGTCCGTCGGCATCGTAGCGGTACTCAGTTGTCTGGGCTAATATAGGTATTCCTAGGACCAATAAAGCTAGTAAAACTATTCCCGGCACCTGCCGATACTCAGTGAAACTATAGACAGCAAAATTCCTTATTGTATTATTCCAAACTATATTTAATAGCCAATCACTATTATGGAATCTATCAACTTTATTCACCACCCGAAAAGCAAGCTGACCAAGAAATCCAGCTCCAAGTGCTTTAAAACGGAAGTAGCTGTTTGGACAGCCATCATTTGTCTCTAGCCACAAAATTTTCACCGCCACTTGACGGACTAGCTTGGACATTTCCATCACTGGATCTCGCCGCGATTAGGACTAAGTATTCAGACTGGGTGTTGTGGTCAGATGCAGGTTTTAATTTACTTCTGTTCACGCAGGTATCTTACCGTAGTTTTTCCTCTTGGCAAGATCTAAATTTAGAAAACTACGCGAATTGAAGAAAAGTTGTAGTCCGTGTTAACACGTAGTAGCCATTTAGTTCCTGCTTAGTTGGGGTGCTTTCAGAGATTGTAAGAAGAGGACAAGATCTTCTTGCTCCTTGGGTTCTAGGGCTTGGAAGGCTTTGCTTGCCGCTGCCGCTTCGCCGCCGTGGGCCACGATAGCCGCTGGTAAGGTGTGGGCCCGTCCGTCATGGAGGTAAGGTGGCGCGTCCGCCACTCCCCATAGCTTAGTAGTGATGAATACACTGGGGCCAACACCAGTCACCTTGTCATCTGAGAGCTGTCCATTGGCTTCGGCAAGTCCTGCGCCTAGGTCGTGTCGTTTGAGGTCACTGTAGAGGGCTACTTTCACCTTGCCGTCTTCCCGTTGTAATACGGGTGGTAGGCCCGCATAGCCTTTGAGCAAGTCGAGGGTAGGAGCGGGTTCACCCATTGCGCTTTCTATCGTCACTTCTGGTTTAGTCAATGCTAGATGGGAGACGTGGCAAGTTGCACAGTTAGCCTCAAACCACTGTCCACCCCGGCGCACCTGAGCGCGTCGTATCGGGTCTTGGGGTAAGACTAACTGCGGTGTCGGGAGTACAGCTTGAAAAGCACTCAAGGCGGTAATTTGACGAGTACTAAACTCGTTGACTACTCCGTCCTCATCATGGTCATACTGCGCCCAATTACCCTGCAAGGGGTACCGCCGCTTCAGCAACTCCGGCGATTCCAACCCATGGTGCCGCCACACCGCCTCTTGGGTGAACCGGCGTATGGTGCCCCGCGTACCTTTGGCATGGAAGGGACGAATCACGAGGTCACGGTCTACCCCTTCTAATCGGGTCAAGTCCAAGTCGCCCAAGGGCAGGGCCGTTAGCTGCCCAAAGGCTATTCCCTTACTGGCCAAGTCCACAGTCACGGCTTCACCAGTCGCCCGTGCTCGCTCCTTCTCCTGCTGTCGTTGGGACTGAAGTTCGGTGCTCATTTCTTGCGCTAGGGCTTGGACAGCCCCTCCACCCCACAGTGCAGTAGAGTTACGGATATTGGCTCGTTCAATTCTGCGTTCTAGGCCAGGGTCTATTCCTACCCAGACGTTCTTGCGGTTGCCTGCCCCACCGCCAACGCCGCCCAAATTATGGCACTCTAAGCAGGTCTTGGCATCAGGGCCGAGTTGGCGTTCAAAAAGCACGAGTTCCGGCTGGCCTAGACGGTACCCAAAGCCTTCACTGACCTTAAAAGTCCGGGTAAACAGGTTACGTCCGTCTTGTACAAGGCGGTCCTGAGCTGAGAGCTGGGTTGCAGCACTTAGTAAACTCGCTAGGGCGAGGGTACTTATGCCAGTCAGTAAGCGTGCGAGAACAATTCGTCGTGTAGGACGGAAACGAGACATAGAGTAGACCTAGCACTAATCTTGACTAAAATTATCACCTCTCCCCAGGTTTTTGCTTAAGTAAATTTACCGAGAAAATGGGTCTAAAGCCCGTCCTTCTAGGTCGGCTTTTATCTTACTACTAACTCATTTTATGATGGGTATGCTATCATAGAGTGATGCTTGTACTAGAGTTCAAAGCCTACGCCAAAGCTGCTCAGTTTAGCGCAATCGACGAAGCAATCCGAACGACTCAGTTCATTCGGAAGAAAGCTATTCAATTGTGGATGGACGGAGAAGCTGAGTCTTGGTATAACTCTCTCGGCACTGTGCTTTACGAGCCAAAGAATTTGACTTTGCACATAAGTTGAACTCAATGGCTCGACAAACTGCGGCTGAACGGGCATGGGCAAGCTGTAGTAGATTTACATGCTCTTACCGCTCGACCTATTGCGTGTTTTGGACAACCTAATAACTCAGCTATTTGAGTATAAGACAACTTATCTTTACAGGGCATCTCGATTAATTGCCTAGATAGGATAAAAATGAGAGAACAAAAGAAGAATTGGGGAAGTAGTTAAGATGGAACAATAAGGCATGTGGGATTGGGAGCAACGTCATCAAAAGCTAGATGAGCAGAAAAGTTTCTTAACGCCGTTAGACACCTTGATTCCATGGGAAGAATCTCGTTCTCTTTTACAAAAAGTACATGAACGCCCTAGAAAAAGTAATGCGGGTCGCAAACCTTTGAATGTAATTCTAAAGTTCAAACTCCTGCTGCTCCAAGGATTTTATAACATTAGCGATGCAGGGCTAGAGTATCAGGTTAATGACCGCCTATCGTTCATGAAATTCCTTAAGCTGGGTTTGGAAGATGCAGTCGCTGATGCAACAACTGTTTGGCAATTTAGAGAAGATTTGACTCGATTAGAAATAATTGATGAACTCTATGAGAAATTTGAAAGTTACTTAAGTGCTCAGGGATATAAAGCTCAAGGTGGTCAGATTATAGATGCAAGTTTTGTACCTGTACCCAAACAGCATAAGGGTACCTCGATAAATAAAGGATGAAGGGAAGAATTATTAGAAAAAATGATTCTTATTAACAAACAAGAGTTTTTATACCCCTCTCTGCTAATCTTTTCGATTTATTTCCGCCATTTTCCTTGATTTAGTTACACTACGCCTGTCCTTTGTACATAAACATACCCACGAA
>NZ_JAAXLT010000035.1 GCF_013285555.1 Candidatus Cyanaurora vandensis
GCATCGGAGTACAACAGAGAGGAGCGGAGGACGAAGAGATGGCAGTGCAGCTAAGCGAGGCATATCTGGCTTGGGAGACCAAGACTAAGGAAGCAGGCAAAATTGAGGGCAAAATTGAAGGCAAGCTTGAAGGCCGGAGGAATGCCTTAGTCCAGGTGCTCACCCGCCGATTTGGTCCTCTTCCAGAAGAAGTGAGCTACCAACTTCAGGGAGGGGAATCAATTGATGAACTTGAACAGTGGATGGATGGGGCATTGGATGCCACGTCGCTAGCTGATTTTTTGGCAAGGGTCGCTAAAGCTTGAGAGATCCCCCTTAAAAAAGGGGATTTAGGGGAATTGCACAGGAGCATTGTGGGAGCTACAATCCATATTCTCTTCTCCCTCAATAGCCATGAAGAGCGTTCCTACAGGGTTTACCGATATTGGTCGGGGTGCGCAAAGCGGCTGTAGTAGAGGGTGAAACCTAACTCCAGTACACTAAGTGGACCAAGGGAACCCGCATATGCAAGACAACCGCCGGATCAGTGGCATCCTCCTCCATCCCACTTCGCTCCCGAGTGCTGAGGGGATTGGCGATCTCGGACAATCAGCCTACGACTTTATTGATTTTCTCGCCGCGAGTGGGCAGAAGCTCTGGCAGATCCTGCCCCTGGGTCCGACGGGAATGGCTTTTGGCAACTCACCTTACATGTGCGCTTCGGCCTTTGCGGGGAATCCCCTCATGGTCAGTCTGGCGAAATTGCAGCAAGAAGGACTCCTGGATAAACCCGTGGCTCTTGCTGGCTGTGAGCAGGGACCCGTGGACTTTGAGCGGGTCACATTTCACAAAATGCCCCTACTCAAGACTTCGTTTGAGCAATTTTTGAAACAACCGGAAAAACACGAGCCGTGGCTTAAATTTTGTGCTGAACAGGCGGCTTGGTTGGCAGACTTTGCCCTTTTCACCGCCCTCAAGACCTACTACGGCGACACGGGCTGGAATGCTTGGCCCAAACAGTTTAAGGAGCGTGACCCCGCCGCCCTAGCTGAAGCGCGGACTTTACTCCAAGTCCAGATCCAGTTCCATAGCTATGTCCAGTACCAGTTTGATTGTCAATGGCAACGGCTCAAGCAATATGCCAAGGCTAAGGGGGTCATGATCCTGGGCGACCTACCGCTCTACGTGGCCTATGACAGTGCTGATGTGTGGTCCCACCCAGAACTTTTTGAACTTACCCCCCTCAAGGAAGGCGGGGAACCGATTGCGGTAGCGGGGGTCCCGCCAGATTATTTCAGTGAGACCGGGCAACTGTGGGGGAATCCACTCTATAACTGGCCCGCCTTACGCCGGACTGGGTACCGCTGGTGGATTGACCGGGTGCAGGGGGTGCTGCGCTCCGTGGACTGGGTGCGGATTGACCACTTCCGGGGGCTGGAGTCCTACTGGCGGGTCTTGGCTGACGAAAAAACGGCGATGAACGGCACTTGGGCGATGGGTCCGGGGGCAGAGTTGTTCTTAGCTCTCAAAGCGGCCTTGGGCGACCTGCCGATTGTGGCGGAGGACCTGGGTGTAATTACGCCCGAGGTGGAAGCAATACGCGACCAGTTTGGGTTTCCGGGGATGCGGATTTTGCAGTTTGCCTTCGGGTCCGATAGTGGCAATACCCACGTGCCCTTTAACTATGTCCGTAACTGTCTGGTCTACACGGGCACTCATGACAACAACACCTGCATTGGCTGGCGCGACGACCCACGGGTGCCCGTCCACGAGAAACAGAACTTGATGACCTACCTGGGTAAAAACAACCTAGACGATGTGAACTGGGACCTTATCCGCTTGGCCCTCCAGTCCATTGCTAATACGGCGATTTTTCCGCTCCAGGACGTGTTGGGCTTGGGCAAGGCCCACCGGATGAACATCCCGAACGTGGCTAAGGCGAACTGGGCTTGGCGGTACGAACCCCACCAACTCAACCCCGGACTTGCGGCTTGGTTGTTGCAACTGACCCAGCTTTACGGGCGGGACTGAGTACTCTGGAGTTAGGGAATGGAGCAATCATGGAACGAATTGTAATTGCGGGCGGGGGCTTTGGTGGGCTGTACACGGCTCTCCAGCTACAGAAGTTCCCTTGGCGGCCCCGGGTGACATTGATTGATCCCCAGGAACGGTTTGTTTTTACCCCACTTCTCTATGAATTGGTCAGCCGAGAGTTGGCGGTCTGGGAAATCGCGCCAACCTACCGTCAAGTCCTTGACCAGACCGGGATTGAGTTTATCCAGGGCGAAGTGAGCGATTTGGACTTGACCGGGAAAGTCCTCTTGAAAGACGGGACCGAAGTGGAATACAGCCAGTTAGTCATCGCCCTAGGTGGACGGACCCCGACGGAGATCGTCCCCGGTGCCCAAGCCTTCGCCCTCCCCTTTCGCACGCTGGCCCAGGCTGAGCAGCTAGTGGACCGCTTGGCCCAGTGGGACCAAGAGGGACGGCAGGACATTCGGATTGCGGTGGTGGGCGGCGGGGCGAGCGGCGTGGAGTTGACTTGTAAGCTTGCGGACCGGCTCCAGGACCGGGTGCGCCTGACGTTGATTGAGCGCGAGGACCAGATTCTAGGTGATGCCCCGGCCCTGCGGGACCTAGCAATGACGGCCTTGGTCCGGCGGGGGGTGACGATTTTACTCAAGACTACCGTGGAGTCCGTCGAGGCTAGCCAAATCCTGCTCAAGTCCCCGACCCCGCGTCCGCTTACGACGGATCTGGTCCTCTGGGCCGTGGGCACCAGCCCTGCTCAACGCCTCCAGGATTGGCCCCTCACCAAGGACCGCCGGGGCCGACTCTCGACTCGCCCCACGCTCCAATTAGCCGAGCAGGACACCATCTTTGCCCTGGGTGATTGTGCGACGGACGGTCAAGGCTGGCCCATCTCCGCCCAGGTCGCCTTCCAGCAAGCCGACTATTGCGCCTGGAATCTCTGGGCGCAGGCTCGTGGTCTACCGCTGCTGGACTTTCGGTACAGCGAGTTGGGACAAATGGTCAGCTTGGGGATGGACGAGGCGGCGGCCCAACTGCTGGGTGTAACCGTGACCGGAGCGGTGGCGGCGAACCTGCGGCGGGCGGTTTATTTGGCTCGGCTGCCCAACCCTAACCACCAAGTCCAGGTCGGACTCAACTGGCTGGCCCAACCCCTACGCACGTTACTTGCTACCAATAGCTAAGTAAAACTTAAAAATCCCTCGTTTGGGGGACAAGGCTGACATGGTATCACTAGGGTTCGCGCACTGTCCCATTCAGAAGAATAAATCATGAACCAAGCCGTCACCAACACAGAACTAGGGGTCAAGCTGCCTCGTCCCCTCCAGCGGCTACAAGACGTAGCGATGAATTACTGGTGGACCTGGACCCCAGACCGCCTAACCGTTTTTCGGGATATGGACCCTGCCCTGTGGGAGAGTTGCCGTCATAGTCCCGTCTTGATGCTCCGCCAGATGTCCTACATGCGGCTGACGCAGTTGGCGACGGACCCCTGGTACCTCAACCAAGTCGAGAACTTAGTCCGTAACTTTGATAGCTACATGACCCAAAAAGAAACCTGGGCCTTCCACTCAATGCCCGGTTATGACCTCCAACGCCCCGTCGCCTACTTCTCGGCGGAGTACGGTCTTGATGAATCCTTGCCCACCTACTCCGGGGGCCTGGGTTGTCTAGCAGGGGACCACCTCAAATCCGCCTCTGACCTGGGTGTACCCCTGGTAGCTGTAGGTCTGTTGTATCGCCAGGGTTATTTCCACCAGCGGCTCGACAGCAATAACTGGCAGACTGAGTACTACGAGAACTCTAACTTTGAAGACCTACCCGTTACGTTGATGCGTGACGAGCATGGGCAGGTGGTCACGATCGAGGTTCCGATCCGCGACCGGATGGTCAAGGTCCAAGTCTGGCGGGTCAATGTGGGCCGGGTCCAGCTTTATTTACTCGATACCGACCGCGCGGACAATGACGCGGTGGACCGTTGGATCACCGGGCACCTCTACGGCGGCAACATTGATACGCGCATCAGCCAAGAGATTGTCTTGGGGATCGGCGGGGTACGGACGCTCCGCGCCCTGGGGATTGCCCCGGCGGTCTTCCACATGAACGAAGGCCACGCCGCCTTCTTGATCCTAGAGCTCCTGCGCGAAGCGACGGCTGGGGGCCTGGGTCTGCAAGAAGCAGGCGACCAAGTGCGCCAGGGCTGTGTCTTCACCACCCATACCCCGGTCCCAGCAGGACACGATACCTTCTCGCCGGACCTAATGGATACCTTCTTCTCCAAGTTCTGGCCCCAGTTGGGTATTGACCGCAAGACCTTCTTAGCCCTGGGTGCCAAGCGCGTAGATGATCCCTGGGACAACTTCAACATGACCGTGTTGGCCCTGCGCTACGCCCGAGCCAGCAACGGCGTGAGCGAGAAGCACGGCGAAGTCTCCCGCGAGATGTTCCAAGTGCTCTATCCCGGCAAGACCACCGAAGAAGTGCCGATTATACACATCACCAACGGGGTCCACGCTCGTTCCTGGATCTCGCCCTTGTTCTGGGAAATGTACGACCGCTACTTGGGTACCCAGTGGGAAGAGCATCTGAGCGACCCTGAGGTCTGGTCACGGGTGGACCGCATCCCCGACGAGGAACTTTGGTGGAAGCATGAGGCTCTACGCGAACGTTTGATTGCCTTTGCCCGTCATCAAGTGGCCCAAGCCCGTCGCCGGCGCGGTGAGCATGAGGACTGGGTGAACGCGGCCTACGCCAACCTCCTTGATCCCAATATCCTGACGATTGGCTTTGCCCGCCGCTTCAGCACCTACAAGCGGGCGAACTTAATCATCCAGGACCCCGACCGTGCCCTGCGGATCTTCAGCAGCCAGGAATTCCCGGTGCAGTTACTCTTGGCGGGTAAGGCCCACCCCAAGGATGAAGAAGGTAAACGCCTGATCCAGAAGATCATGGAATGGGCCCGTCACCCGGCTCTAGTCAACCGCGTCGCTTTCCTTGAGGACTACGACATTCACACCGCTCGCAAGCTGGTCCAAGGCGTAGACGTGTGGCTCAACAACCCGCGTCGTCCCCTGGAAGCCTCCGGGACCAGTGGTGAAAAAGTCGCCTTCAACGGGGCTTTGAACCTGAGTATCCTGGACGGTTGGTGGATCGAGGGCTACAACGGGAAGAACGGTTGGGCGATTGGCGAGGAGATCGAGGGTCATGATATCGCTGCCCAGGACCTCCACGACTCGCTGTCGCTCTATCATCTATTGGAGAACGAGGTCATCCCGATGTTCTACGACCGCGATGAAAAGGGCCTCCCGCGCACCTGGATTGCTTGGATGAAGGAGTCGATCAAGTCCTTGGCTCCCCAGTTCAATACCGACCGGATGGTGGCGGAGTACGTCTGCAACATCTACGCCGGGTCCTGCGCGGTGACAGCTCCCCGTCCGGTCCTGACTGGGGCTGGGTTCAAAGCCGATTTTTAAGGATTGAGTCTTGAATTTACAGTGGTGGGGGTGCTACGGAGTGCCCCTTTTTTATTTATAATCCTTGCGTGATGTAGCGTTGTCATGTTGACCTCTGCTCTTTTTCAGGCTGCTTACGAGATTCAACTGGTCCTGTCGGCGAGGCAGGCGAGTTTGGACGAACAATACACCCAGGCTCGTGCTAGTTGGCAAGCGGGGGAGCTAACCCAGGCTACCCAGCAGTACCGGGAACTATTGGCTCAGGACCCCCAACGGGCGGAGGGTTGGCAGGACTTGACGGAGATTTACCTAGAGACCCACGCCTATCCCGAAGCTTGGAATACGGTTCAAGAGGCTGTACAGAGAGCCGGGAACCATGCTCGCACTCATTATCTCTGGGGAAAAGTGGCGGCGAAACTTCCAGACTCCGAGGTGGCTCAGGCTTGGTACGCGGACCACAGCCCAGATTCGGCGGGGGTTTTGGTAGCTCAGGGACGGTGGGCGGAGGCTCTGGCGATGTACCAGCAGTTGCACCGGGCCGCTCCCCAAGACCCGGTACAGATGGAGAACTTGAGTTTTATGTATGCCTTGATTGGGGATGAGGTCCGGGCGACGCGTTACCAAGGCCATGCCTGCGTTGCCCGTGGGGATGACCGGGGGGCGGTGACGGGGTTTGAGCGATTTCAGGAACTTGGGGGAGTCCATGCCCAGGTTTCTCTTGCGCTCACGGCTAGTCTGGTCCGGTTGGGGGAGTGGGACCGGGCTTGGGTCATCTATGCTCAAGCCGACCTAGACCAACTAGAACTCTACTGGCAGTGGGTCCAACATCTCCACCAGTACGGGGCTACAGATGCAGCGATTGTGGTTGCCCAAGCTGGGGCAGCGCGTTTTCCCGAGGCCCTCGAGTTACAGCTAGCCGCGAACTTACTCGTACCCATTCTTTACCGAGATGAACAGGAACTCCACCAGTACCGGGTGCGTTTCCGGGTGGGATTAGCGCGGCTGATACAACTCCATGGGGGTGCTCAATTCTGGCAAGGGCTGAGCCGCTGGACGAATTTCTATCAACCCTACCAGGGCTACCCTGATCTAGACCTTCAAGTGCAGTACGGGAATTTAGTTTCGCGCTTAGCACAAACCCAATATCCGTCGCCCATCCACTCCACTCGCCCACCGGGTCGCATCCGCATTGGTTACGTCTCCTGTAACCTCAATAACCACACCGTCGGTAAATTCACCCTCGGTTGGTTGCGGCAACGGGACCGAGCGGGATTCCGGGTGTACACCTACAGTTTGGGCGAGACGGACCTCATCACTGAGGAGTTTACCCGTCAGAGTGACCAATTCTACCAACTCCCGCCGGTTCTAGCCACCGTGGCCCAACAGATAGCGCGGGACCAGCTACAGATTTTAGTTTATCTGGATATCGGGATGGACCCGGTAATCGGTCAGTTAGCGAGTTTGCGGTTGGCCCCGGTGCAGTGTACGACTTGGTGTCATCCCGTGACCTCGGGACTGGCAACCGTGGACTATTTCCTCAGTAGTGACCTGATGGAGCCGGACCACGGACAGGCCCATTACTGTGAAACCCTGGTTCGCTTACCCAATCTGGGGGTGAGTTACCCCCGTCCCCGCTTCCCGGTGAATCCCAAGACGCGCTTAGATTTTGGGCTAGACCCAGGGCGGGTGGTCTACCTCTCGTGCCAATCTCTTTTTAAGTACCTCCCGCAATATGACGGGATTTATCCAGCCATTGCCCAACAGGTTCCACAGGCTCAGTTTGTGTTTTTATCTCATTCCAGTGCGCCGCTTACAGCAATTTTTCGGGAACGGTTGGCGCGGGCTTTTGCTCAGGTGGGACTGTCAGCGGCGGATTACTGTGTGCTGTTGCCCCGACTGCTGTGGCACGATTATGGGCGGCTCAACCAGTTGGCGGACGTCTTCATGGATACCCTCGGCTGGTCCGGGGGGAATACCTGTCTGGAAGCCCTCGCCTGTGGTCTACCCGTGGTGACTTGCCCCGGTGGACTGCTGCGCGGACGCCACGGCTACGGTATTCTCCGGTTGCTGGGGATGACGGAGACGATGGCAACTACCCCGGCGGAGTTGGTGATGATTGCTGCGCGGTTGGGTCTGGATGGAGCTTGGCGCGTCCAGCTTCAGGCGCGAATCCTTGCTAACCAGGGCCGACTTTTTGATGACCCAGTATGTATTAAGGGACTGGAGGATTTTTATCGGCGGGTCGTCCGCTAGTTTTCTTGTTAGCGGGGATAGTGGAATCGGACTTGAATTGGTACAAGAGATATTCAGTAAACTCGTCTGAGTATACTGCTTCATCCTCATAAGACTTGGATTCTTTCAACTTAGCCGCATACGCTGCTGTGCGTTTGAAAGCCTTGAGTTGTGATTTATAGTACACACCCAATTCTTTTGCAGATAGAACAACCTGCTTTAAGACAAGTCCATCCTTGATCGCAATGAGGGTGTATCGCTCGTGAGTGTGGGTCAGATATTCGTGGCTAACCACTTCACCCATAGGAATAGTAATAACATCGGAATATCATGTAGCGACTACGGCTTTCGCGCCTTGGAAAATCTGTTCATTGACCTCTCACTTTTTACGCTCTCGCCATGCGTGCGAGACCAAGGTTGAGGCAAAAGTCGGTTGTGGCTCTTTGGAGGTGTCCGTTGACCTCTGGCGGGGTAGTTTACGAGCAAGACATGACATCACAGGGCGGTCAAAAGGTCCTTGAGGGCTTGGGCTGGGTCTTGTTGCTGGGTAATGGTCCGTCCCAGAACCAAGTAATCGGCTCCCCAGGCTAGGGCTTGCTGCGCGGTACAGACGCGCTGTTGGTCATCGAAACTTGGTCGGGTGCGGATACCGGGGGTGACAATCAAAAAATCTGGTCCACAGTGCTTGCGGATCAACTCAGCCTCCCAGGGCGAAGCCACCACGCCCTGCACCCCGCAGGACTGAGCGAGGATTGCCTGTCTCACCACGTAATCTGCAACCGTACCCGGAATCTGCAACTGGTCCTGTAATTCGCGCTCCCCCAGGCTCGTGAGCAAAGTGACAGCAACTAGACGGGTCGGACTCCCAGCTACAGCTTGGACCGCCGCCCTGAGCATGGCCCGTCCCCCGCTACTGTGGACCGTCAACAGGTCCACCCCCAACCCCGCTGCCACCCGACAGGCCCCCGCGACCGTGTTGGGAATATCGTGGAGCTTGAGGTCCAAAAAGACCCGCTGCTGGCTAGCTTTCAATTGCCGTATAACCGTGGGACCCGTTGCCATAAAGAGTTCCAGGCCGACTTTAAAGAAACTCAAAGGCGGGGAAGTTTTAGCAACTAGGGGCCAAATGAGATTTACATCGGGCGTATCAAGGGCCAGGATTAATTGCTCACCTATCATGTCCAAGTCCCCAACAACATCCCCGCCAGCAGCAAAAAGCCAATCTTGACGTTATCCCCGAAAATCTGTCCATAGAGACTAACCGGGGGTTTGGGTTGACTGAGTTGCCAATATTGCAAGCCCCACCAACCGAGAGCCAAGGCGAGAAACAGATAATAAACCGTCCCTAGTCCCATCTGTAGCCCCAAGACCAGCAATAAAAGAGCCGTCCCCAAAAAAAAAACCACCCACCGCCAAGACCGCATACTGTCCAAAGAAAATCGCACTGGAGCGCACTCCCACCCGCAGGTCATCCTCCCGGTCCGCCAGGGCGTAGACTGTATCGAAACCCATGGTCCAGAGCACCGTCGCCCCCCACAGACCACCCGTCACCATCGTCAGCCCACCCGTCACCGCCGCCCAACCAATCAACACCGCAAACCCCCAGCACAGCGACAACACCAGTTGGGGCACTGGGAAAAAGCGTTTTGCTGCCGGATAGAACCCAATCAAGGGCACCGCCGCCACGCACAACCAAAAAGTAAAAGGATTTAAAAAGAAGGTCAGCCCCCAAGCACAACCCAGCGCGACCAGCCCCACCATTACCGCCACTGTCACCGTCACTTCACGACTGGCGAGGGGGCGCGTCTTAGTCCGTTCTACTAGGGGATCAATATCGCGGTCCCAGAGGTCATTGACCACACAACCCGCCGCACTCGTCGTGAAAGCCCCGACTACCACCAACACCACCAAACCCCAATCTGGGTTTCCTCTGGAGGCCAAGACCACTGCCCAGAGCGCGGGCACTAACAGGATCAAGCGTCCAGCGGGCTTATGCCACCGTAATAAGCGGATAATACTGTCCCAGCGAGCCGGCCAAATCGTCATCGGATGTTAAGTTCTTTCCTCCAAAGTGTGTACTATAAGCTCAAGTTTGTGAAGGGTGAGCCATGCGTTATCGGTATTTGTTGAGTACCTTGTTTTTGGTGGTGGCCCCCTGCCATGCTGACACCGCACTGATGGGCACGATTAAGACCGCCGCTCCGAGTTTAGCCCTCTACGATACGACCCCCCGCGATAACCGGGGCGTGTTGAGTGGTAGATTTACCGTCGGCAGTGAGACTTTTGATAACCTCTGGGTCCTGCCCGGTCGTAAGGGGACTTTTTTCAGCCTAGATATGGGTAAAGCTTCGCCCTGGACCTCCTTTAAGTTCACCCTGCGCCCCTATGTACCTTTTGCGGGCTATACCGGACCCGTTGCCATTGAGGTCTTCGGGGATAACCGTCGGCTTTTTGGTCAGTCCTTCACCGCTGAACAGTTGGACCTGCCCTTACAGGTGGATGTGACCAATGTGCGGACCTTGATGGTCAAAGTAGACCCGGTCTGTGCCACTGAGGACACCGCTAATCCCCGCGCCCTGAGTCTTTATTTGGCGAATGCAAGCTTTGAGCGCACCCCCGCGCTCACGGCGACTACCGGACTCGCCCCCGCCCCCGTCCGTTGTCGTGCCCCCCTGATGGTCCAAGACACCCCCTTCAATCCCCCGCTCCAACCCTTACCCGCACCGGTCCGTGCGCGTTGGTAGGTAAGATAGATCAACCTATCCGGTAACTGGGGTGATTGATAAACAGGGCCGACTCTGGGGCCGCGTGAGTGTGATTGATCTGACGGCGGTGCTGTTGGTGGGGATGGTCGTGCTGGGTTGGGTGTGGCGGGGCAGCCAGACTCAGGCTCAGACCCCCCAGGTAAAAGCCATCCCCCTCGAATTTGATATGCTCGTGCGCGGCTTAAGTATCGGCAACCCCCAAGCTGAATTCAAACCCGGTGCTACCCCCCGCGTCGTCATCCGTAACCAACCCGCCGGACAGGTCACAATTCTGCGGGTCAAACTCATCCCCAACGTCCTTCCCGTCGTTCTCCCTTCGGGTAAAGTCAGCTATGTCGCCGACCAAAGCTCGCCCTACAGCCGCGACATTCTATTGACTTTGGTGGCACAAGCTCAGATGACCGAGGACGGGGCAGTCGTCGGCGGCACCAAGCTCAAAGTCGCCACCCCCATCGAACTCGAAGCGGCCCGGTACAACATCAAGGGCAGTGTGATTGACCTCCGAGCGACTCCTCAGGAATGACGGGACGGCGGATCGCGCTCTGGGTGCAGTACTGGGGCCGGGACTTCTATGGCTTCCAGCGACAGGAAAAGAATCGGACGATCCAAGGTGTACTTGAAGATACCCTCTCGGGTATCGTCGGTCATCCGGTGACGCTCCATGGCGCGGGGCGCACTGACCGAGGCGTTCATGCCAGGGGTCAAGTCGTCCATTTTGACACCCCGAGTCCCATCCCTCCCGCGAACTGGCCCGTAGTCATCAACAGTCGCCTCCCCTCAGATTTGTTGGTACGCGAGGCAGTATTGGTCTATCCTCCTTGGCACGCCCGGTTCAGTGCCCTGTGGCGGGAATACTGTTACACGATCCACAACAGTGATTGGCGCGATCTGTTTTGGCAGGACCGCAGTTGGTTCTACTACAAAACCACCCTGGACACCGAGCTAATCCAACAAGCCCTGATGAGTCTCCTGGGAAGCCACGACCTGCGGGCCTTGCAGTTGACGGGGAGTGAACGGGTCCATAGTCTCGTCCGGGTGGACCGCGTGTCCTGTAACCGGGTCGGAGAGCTAGTCTACATCCGCGTCCGGGCATTGAGTTTTTTGTATGGGATGATGCGGCTCTTGGTGGGGTTGCTGGTCCGGGTCGGGGCAGGGGAACTCACAGTGGCGGACTTTATCCACATCTGGCAAGCCGGACTCCGCGAAAAAGTGACGTTGTTAGCTCCTCCCGAGGGATTATCGCTGGTGGCAGTGGGCTATCCCCGACGACTTTTTGCCAGTGGATTCCACAAAACTGAGGATGTAAAACTTACGGTAGATTAATCCCTTGCGCTACCCATGTCCTTAAACCTCGTGACCGCCACTATTTTTTTGAAACAGTCGGACCCAGTTCTCGCGGCTTGGCTGGAGCGGGTCGGTCCTTGTCAGTGGGTGCTTACGCCAACGGAAGGGGACTTATTTTCAGTTATGGTCCGGTCCATTTTATTTCAGCAGTTGTCAGGCAAGGCCGCCGCCACGATTCACCGCCGTTTCCTAGCACTGTATAACGACTCCCCGACAGCGGCTCAAGTGCTGGCGACCCCTGAGGAAATGTTGCGCGGGGCGGGAATTTCCGCTGCCAAGACTCGCTATATCAAAGACCTTGCCCATCATGTGCTGGACGGACTACCCACCCTGGATCAACTTGCTGAATTAGAAGATGAAGGTATCATCCAAACTCTGACCCCAGTGAAGGGGGTAGGGCGGTGGACAGTCCAGATGCTTCTCTTCCAACTCCAGCGGCCTGATGTCTGGCCTGTGGATGATTTAGGCATACGGGCGGGACTCAAGAAAGTCTACGCCCTCCCCGACCTACCGACACCCCGCGCCGCCCAACAACTCGGGCAACCCTGGCAACCCTACCGCAGTGTCGCCGCTTGGTATCTATGGCGCATTACAGAAATGAAGGAAATCTGATCCTCCCTAAATAGGTCCCAGCGAGTCTTTATTGACCTCCTACAAACTAAACGGCCAAACGACAGGACCTTGACGGAGTAGTTCCCATTGTCCGGGAGCTTGCCAGCGAATTACGGTGGAGGGTGTGCCTGGGGGATAGGTCCCGGTGAGTCGGGGCAGGTCCGGGAAATGGTAGCGGATGGTCTCAGGCGTGGTGAGGGCCGGTTGACCGGAAAGATTGACGCTGGTGGCGGCGAGGGGGCCGGTTTCAAGGAGTAGGGCTAGGGCGGTGGGATGGTTGGGGATGCGTAAACCGACGCTCCCGGCTTGTTGACCGTGGGGGGGCACTAGGGCTGAGGCGGGGAGCACTAACGTCAGGGCACCGGGCCAAAAACGTGCCATCACGTCCTCCCAAGCTGATGCCCACCCAGTGCAGTAGGGGCGAATCTGGTCGAGGGAACCCGCTAGGAGGACTAGGGGTTTCGCGGGGTCCCGGCCCTTGAGCCGGTAGAGTTGCTGGCTGTGTTCGGGTTTAGCCCCCAGACCTGGCACAGTATCGGTCGGAAAGACCCCGCAGCCCCCTGCTCTCAGGTGGGCCGCAAATTCATCCTGGCCCCACACTTACTTAATTGAGGCCAGAATATCGTCAGCGTGGGTGCTGGTGTTGACGCTGGTGAAAGCTTGCTCAATCGTGCCGTCAGGACCGATGACGTAGGTGATGCGTTTGGCGTAACCGCCGCCCCAAGCATCGTAGGCCTGGGCTACTTTGCCATCGGTGTCGGCTAATAACGGGAAGGGCAAATTGAACTTCGCGGTGAAGGCTTGGTGGGAGGATTCGTTATCCGCACTCACCCCATAAACTTGGATGCCCTTACTGAGGTATTGGTCCCAGTTATCACGGAAACCACAGGCTTCTTTGGTACAACCAGGGGTGTCGTCTTTGGGATAGAAGTACAGAACGACCCGTTGACCCGCGAGGGCCGCCAGACTGACGGTCTGACCCGTGGTATCCTTCACGGTGAATTCGGGAGCAACTGCGCCAACGTCTAATGCCATGTCCGCCTCGTAAGTCTTCCCTCCCATGGTGAGAGGCCATTGGGTGGCCTGTCAAGCCGCCTATGGCAGAATGAAAGGGCCCTGAAGGGAGGAAGGATGCGCCAGACTTGGCTTTGGGGACTGTTGGGCCTGGGGGTGATGATCCAGATTACAAACCTCCTGCGCGTTGATTCCCAGCCCGCACCCCTCTTTCATCGCGCCCAAGCGCGGGGTCCCGCCTTACTCCAACAATTCGCCTACCCCGTCGCGCTGGTCCTCCAACCGGGGCAGATGTGGGTGGTGGACCACAACAACAACCGGGTCCTCGCCCTCACCCTGCGCCCGCCCACGGTCAAGGCGGTCGGTGGCAATGGTCAGCCGGAGGCCAGTGGCGATGGGGGACCGGCGATACAGGCAGGGATGTTTCCCCTGGGGCTGGCTCGTGACGCGCAGGGCAATCTCTATGTGGGCGACCACTACAACCACCGGGTCCGTCAAATTAGCCCGGACGGACGGATGAGTACTATTGCCGGGACTGGGCGGGCAGGATTTAGTGGGGATGGGGGTCCGGCAGCCTTGGCCCAACTCCATGACCCGACCGGGGTGGCGGTGGATGCCCAGGGGACGATTTATATTGCCGACCAAGAGAACCAACGTATCCGCCAGATTAAAAATGGGCTCATCACCTCACTCAACCTAGGCCGTCTCAATAAACCCTGGAGTTTGGGGTTTGATTGCCGGGGTCGTCTATTGATTGTGGATTTGGGGCAAGACCAGATTTTGCGCTGGGATGGACAAAACCTGGTGACCCTCGCCGGGGTGGGGACCACTGGGGCCAAGGGCGATGGCGGACCCGCGACAGCGGCTCAACTGAGTAGTCCGGTCGGGGTGGCGGTGCGTTGCCGGGACCAAGAGGAACTTTTCATTGCCGACTCGGGGAATGACCGGGTGCGCTGGGTGGATGGTCAGGGCATCATTCGTACCTTTGCCGGGACCGGGGAGTTTGGGTTTGGGGGGGACGGGGGGCCAGCGGTCCAGGCCAAACTCGGTTCGCCCTACGGGGTGGCGGTGGCTGAAAATGGGGATGTTTTTATTGCCGATGCCAACAACAACCGCATTCGCCGGGTAGACCGCGCGGGCCAGATCCAGACCGTCCTCAGTCCCGAGGGGATGCAGTTCGACCCTTAATTCCTGTGGTAAAATTGCGGCGAATTATTGGGGTAAGGTCATGGCCCATACTCCCCTCTTACAGTCGCTCAACGGTTAGCTCGGAATCACTATGCTGCTCAACAAGGAATCCCCCTCTCTCGCCGGGGGTTCTTCGTCGGTGTTGCGAACCTTGGATTACCAGGAAGCGGGCTTTGACCGCCGTAAAAATCTTGCCATTCAATAGTTGGGCCGGGGCATCAACAGTAAACTTCATCTCCAGTTCACCAGTCGGCCCTGGGCAGGGATGGGGACTTGGCCTGGGGTGAGTGACGGTTCTTCTCATAGCGATACGGGCTATCGAAATACCTGGGATGCCAGTTTGGGTCAGGGGGGAGATTACACTGGCGGCCCGGTCAGTGCTGCCCTCGCCACGCCTACCCCCTACGCAATCCTGCCTAATCCCTTCCTACAAGAAGATGTCCAACGGTTTTTCACCCAGATCGATCCGGTTTACCCCGGCCTTGCACCGGTCTGGAATGGTAAAGCCACCAGTTCCCGGCCTTTTCTGGACCCCAACTTTAAGCTGGCCTATTCCTATTTCCGAGTCGGTCAATATCAAACGTTTGGTGGTTACGAGCGGGCTCCCCAAGGCGGGGTCTATTTTGCCGGAGAACACACGTCCACTAGCTATCAGGGTTACATGGAGGGCGGGGCTTCCGAGGGCTTGCGGACGGAGCTGGCGGTTCTCAAGCGGCTGGGAATCCAAGTTCCTGCCTCAACCCTGGGTCGGTATGCCCTCAAAACCAGTTGAGGGGCGTGGGGTCTAAGGGTTAGGGACCGCTTCCTGAACTTTAGGGAGGGGTCTCGGAATCTCGTTCTTTAAAACTTGTTGTTCAGTCGTAAGAACGGTTTTTCGTCCGTAAAACTCGTGGTTGGATCGTAAACATGGTTTTTTGTCGGTAGGAAGCGTTTTTAACGGTTTGACATACTCCTCGGCCTAAAGGCACGAGGATTCCCTTGCGGTTACTGGCTCACAGACAGCATTTACCGTTGACGATGACTCGCCAGCAGCAGCGATGCTTATCTCCTCAGTCTTTCCC
>NZ_JAAXLT010000228.1 GCF_013285555.1 Candidatus Cyanaurora vandensis
ACCCCCAGCCCCTCCCCCGCAAGCAGGGTAGGGGAGCAAGAACTAGGAAGCTCTTCTGCCTTTTTCCACTGCCTTGGTCCCCCGTTCACGGGGCGGAGGGGCCTCTTAAAACGAAAACTCCAACCCCACCCGGAAGTTGGTCGGTGGCGAGACAATCCCTGGGGCGAACTTGATGGCACTCGAAGCGAGGACCGAGCGGTCATTAGTGAAGTTGAATACCCCCCCATTGAAGGTCAGCGACGGGCTGAACGGTACGCTAAAGGTGAAGTCCCACTTACTGTAGCCAGGGAAGTAGTAGGGACCGAATACCCCACGGGGTCGGAGACCCACTAGCTGACCAATGACGGCAGCGTTGAAGCTGGGCGAAGTATACTGCAAACTCACGCCCGTGGTGCTGAAAGGCACATCCACGGTTTGGTAGTTATAGTAGTAACCGGAGTTGAGATAGCTTTCCGTAATGCCAGACTCCCCTAGATTAATCGTGTCTTGAGTGTAATCACCTAGAGGACGGGCATCCACGATGGTGTGAGACGCTTGGAACCGCCAGAAGTCGTTGATTTTCCAGTTAAAAGATAACTCCCAGCCCGTACTCAAATACGAACGGGCATTGATGGTACTAAGGACTAGATCATCGTCAATAAATTCGTTATCCACATAGAGGAAGACGTTATCCTGAATCGCGTTGTTTAGGTCAGTACGGAAGTAAGTGGCACGAAATAGGGCATCGGGGCTAAGTAAGATGTCTAGCCCAAAATCGTAACTGGTACCTGTCTCTGCTTGGAGACCTGTGTTACGGATGTAGGTAGTAAGGCCAACAGAATCCCCTTCGCCATAGAGTTGTCGCAAGCCCGGAGCTTTATAGCTCTGTGACCAAGTTGCCCGTACTGCAAAAGGTTCTTGCCCACTCGCACCGCCAAAGTTGTAGCGAAAGCCAACTCCAGAAGTTAGAAAAGTACCATAGGACAAATCATTGGTCAGGCGCGTACCGATGTTGAGAATAACTGCACGGTCAAAAAACTGGAGGTCCTCAGTCAGATAAAGTGCCCAACGATTCGTCTCGCGGTCAGTGTAGATCAGCGTCTTCCCAATCGGGAGCACGATCCCAACGCCCTCATCTCCTGGCGTAGCTGTGAAGCGGAGCGTGGTGAACTGGAAGCCCGCATTCAATGTGTTGTTGGGGGCAAGTTGAGATTGATAGCGAACTTGGGTGTCAATAACCCGGTCACTCACGAACCTCGTGGAGACTGAGAAGTTAGAGTATATCGGTAGGCCAGTGTCAGGGTCTATGAAATCTATAAGCGGACCTCCATCTGGGTTGTCATAGAAAGTAGAGCTATAGTTGACCTGAGTGGTCAAGCTACTGAGTTCACTCAGTTTCCATTCCCAAATCACATTAAGAGCAGTGCTATCTTGAGCAAAGTCGCCTCGTCCTGAACGAAGGCTTAATTCTGATGGATTAGGGTTAGAACGAAGGGTTGAAGTTCTACATGCCACACTCTCTGTTCCCGGCGGTGTAACACCATATCCCTCAACGTTGTTATAGCTAGCAGGAAGGATGTTGCAAGAAGAGGTATTTGCCAAAGCGAGTGGACTACCAAGTCGGGAGTTCAACTGACTGACATTCACCGTAATTAAGTGGTCTTGACCGGGCTTGAAGATGAGCTTAGCGAGATAGAAGTCATTGAAACTGTACAGGCCGTTAGTTTCTCCGTTAATGGT
This sequence comes from Candidatus Cyanaurora vandensis, assembly GCF_013285555.1. Lineage (GTDB taxonomy): Bacteria > Cyanobacteriota > Cyanobacteriia > Gloeobacterales > Anthocerotibacteraceae > Cyanaurora > Cyanaurora vandensis. Next base: position 1,720 of record NZ_JAAXLT010000228.1, read on the forward strand.
AATTGGATTTTGGAGCCGGTCATTCTGTACTACGCCGGGGTAGAGAGGGTTTCGTTCACCAGTGGGAAGGATTAATGGAAGTCCGCCGATACCTATACCAACCGGCTCTTGATAAAAAGTGGTCGGGTACTTGTTGAGGACTGTCCGCCGTTCATACTGCAACTGGTAGGCGAAGTACCCCGGTAGCTGTTGCTCGTTCCCGTTTGCATCTTTGATACTCGTCCCGTCCGTGTTCTTGGCGACCGTCCCATTGCTCCCGGCATAGTCAATCAAGTACTGACTGTACCCAAAGCTCCCAAAGTTCACCGCCACGTTCACTTTTGGTGGTCCCTCGGGAATCTGGGTGATGACGTTAATCACCCCGCCAATCGCATCGGCACTGTAGCGAAACCCTGCACCTCCAGTGATAAACTCCACCCGCTCCACGTTGGTAACAGGCGTACGCCCTACATCCGCTGCCCGATTGTCCGAAGCCCGTGCAGTAGGCCGTCCGTCAATCAGAAAGATAAAACGGCTACTATCGAGGCCGCGCACAAACGTACTGTTATCGGAGTTGACCCCGCCCAGGGAGTCCACCTGAAAGAAGCCCGGAGCAAGTTTTAGTGCGTCCCCGACGGTCCTAGCCCCCACCTTCTTGATGTCCTCGCGGGTAACAACAAAAGTAGTCTGGGTGTTCTCCCGTTCCGTGGTGCGACGGCGGGTAGTTGTGACGGTAATTTCATCCAGTAGGTCTACGGGTCCATCATCCTCTTCCTCTTCCGGCGGGGTTTGAGCGATGAGCGGTTGCTGGAACTCTTCGGTGGGCGGCAGGGTGATGGTCTGGGGGGTAAGCTCAGGCGGCACCGCCATCTTGGGTACTATGCTGGTTTCCGTCGTGGGTGCGAAACTGCCCGTTACCCCGGCTAGGTCTTGGGCTAACCCGGTGGGTAGCGTCAGGCTCTCAGCCTGGGCTATCTCTTGGGCCTGTACGTTACCCAAATTTGCCAGTAGCAGTAGTGCGAAAAGCTGTGCTGCAACCCCGAAACGGCTACCGAGCCGTGTGGCGGTACGTCCATACCAATTAGTCATGACCACTCCTACCCTAAGTAAACACCACACCGAAGTTCAATCAAGGAGGGCAGAGGAGTCCTCCTGGTCGGTTTACAAGCTTTACGCTTTTTGACCGCCTACGGTACTCTACAGGGTGAAGGTTAAAGGAAGATGGTGAAAAGGTTAAGGCTGGGTTAAGGCGGAATATACGGAGAGAGGAGCAGTTAACAAGACCTTGCCCTCTCGTCTAGGACTGAAACGACCTCGACTCGTTTCAAGTCCTCTCATTGTTCCTCCCACGAGTCATTCCACTGATAGGACGGCACTCAGTAGATCCTGCCGTTACCGAGCAGTTTTAGGAAGTTAATGGTACGTGTATTAAAAGATTGCTCTTTGCCAGAGTATCCCCACGTTTCAACCGTGTAATCTTTCCCTCATTTTGGCTCTTCAGTCTACTTTTTAACTAATTTGCGCTCTGTTCCTCTAAGGCTTCTAGGGCATCCAGGATTACTTCCTCTTGTTCCAAGAAATCTTCTTCGGTGATGTCGCCTAGGTCAAAGGCAATCTGGATAGCAGTCAGTTCGCGTTGGAGGCGGCTTTTGTCGTCAGTGTCTACTTCGGCGGTCTCAAGAATCTCCTCGGCGATCCACATTAGACCGGAGACGGGCCAAGTCAGTAGTTGCCAGATCATCGCTCCCCCAAAATCGCAAAGTTATAGGGAGCGGTGAAATTGTTGTACCGAATCCGCAGACGGTCGCCGTAGTGGGCACCCAGGACTTCTACCGCTTGATCAAAAATCGGCTCCTGGTCCCAGGGAATGAGAAAAGCGCGGTTGTAGATCATCTCACGGGACATCAGATCGTTATCCTGGATGGCCCGCGCTAGAGGGTCTAGCTGCTGGTTGAAGTGCTGGGCGATCTGCTGTTGTTGTTGGTCCAAGGCGGATTCCACCAGACGACCGACGGCGATGGTCTCATCCATAGTCAGGACTCGCCCGCTGAGGGTCTCGCGTTGGGCACGGACTTGGGGATGGTGTTGGGCCAACTGTTGCAACTCCTGGTCTGGTTCCCAATAAACTTTTACGCCCACTTCGCGCATCCCGTCGAGTTTGATAAATAGTGCCCTTAAATCCTCACGGTGGTCTACCAACAGGTCAAGCTCCACTTGTTCCCAACTTGCTGCCACCAGACCAAACCGGAGGGGGAGGACTGTAAAACCTTGGTGCATCAACTGTTCCAGGACTTTTTCGTGGGTGAGGAGATTTTGGCGGCTGGTGCGGTACCGTTCACGGTCGGCGTGGCTATGGATGAAGTTAAATTCATCGAGAGCATGGAGTTGGACGGGATGTTGGTCAATGCCCAGTAAGTCAAGCGCATCAGGACCGGGACCCAGGAGCAGACCATAGAGGTAGTAACCCGTCATGTCCCGAGGCGGGGGGCGAGTTCCTGGTGGGCCTTTTCAAAATCAGCTTGGGTAATCAGGAGTTGACTGGCCTCTAGGGGCTGGCCCTCGTGGTCGCGGCGGTAACGTTGGATAGCGGCGATGGCGGCTTGGTTACTCAATAGGGACAGGTCGGCCCCACTCCAACCGGGTGTGCGGCTGGCCCAAGCTGCCAAGTCTACGTCTTCACCCAAGGGACGGCCCTGGTTATGGACTTGGAGAATTTGACAACGAGCGGGAGCCTCGGGGAGGTCCACTTGCAGATGTAAATCTAACCGTCCTGAGCGCAAAAGGGCCGGGTCAATGGCATCGGCGCGGTTGGTGGCCCCGATTAACAAAACCCCGGTGGCGGCGCGTACCCCATCCAACTCGGTCAAAAGTTGCCCAATCACCCGGTCAGCGACCCCACTATCGCCCGTGTTACTGCCCCGCGCTGGGGCTAGGGTATCAATCTCGTCAATAAAGACTACGCAAGGAGCCGCCTGCCGCGCTTTGGCAAAGAGTTCCCGCACCGCGAGTTCCGAAGCTCCGACCCAGCGGCTCAACAACTCTGGGCCGCTCACTCCGATAAAATTGGCCTTCCCCTCGGAGGCGACGGCCTTGGCGAGGAGGGTCTTACCCGTCCCCGGTGGTCCCGTGAGCAGTACCCCCCGTGGAGCCTGGGCGCGGGTGTGGGCATAGAGTTCTGGGTTGAGCAGGGCACCCTCGACGGCTTCTTTCAAAACTTGTTTGAGCGCATCTAAGCCCCCGATGGCGGACCAGGGGACGTTGGGGCTTTCGAGTTCTACGGAGCGCAGGACGGCGGGCTTGACTTGACTGAGGGCCAAGGCGAAATCTCTCGCCTCTACGGTCATCGGTTCCTGGGGAAGCTCAGTCAGGTCGGGCATCTGACGACGCAACGCGGCATAGGCGGCCTGCTGACAAACTCCCTTCAAGTCCGCCCCTACGAAACCCACACTCTGGTCCGCCAATTGCCGCAAGTCCACATCCGGGGCGAGGGGCATCTTGCGGGTCAGGATGGTCAAGATCTCCGCACGGGCCTTTTTATCGGGCACCCTAAACAAAACTTCGCGGTCAAACCGACCGGGGCGGCGCAGGGCCGGGTCGAGATGGTCCGGGCGGTTGGTGGCAGCAAGGACAACAACGCCTGCTTTCTGGGCAAAGCCATCCATCAACCCCAATAGTTGAGCGACGACGCGCTTCTCGACTTCGCCCTCAACCTTGCTGCGGTCAGGAGCTAGGGCATCAATCTCATCAATAAAAATCAGACAGGGGGCAGAACGTTCCGCCCGTTGGAAGACCTCACGCAGCTTAGTCTCGGCTTCACCATAAAACTTACCCATAATCTCAGGACCGACAATCGCAATATAGTTGACCCCTAATTCCTGGGCCAAGGCGCGGGCAGTCAGTGTTTTACCCGTCCCCGGTGGACCGACCAGCAACACCCCCCGTGGCGGCTCTAAGCCAAGCTGGGCCAAGAGTTCCGGGCGTTTGAGGGGCAACAGGACAAGCTCTCGTAGTTGGTGCAAAACGTCGCCCAACCCGCCCACATCTTGTAGAGAACAGTCTTCCTGGAGGGGGCTCGCGGTGGGCAGGGGCGTACGGATAGGTTCCGGTGGGCGCGGCGCGGTACGGGGGATACTCCCCTGGGGCGGAATGCTACTGAATCGGCGCACTTCGATATTCGCTTGGATACCTCCTTGATCGCCTTTTTCGGCGGCTTTTTCCTCTAACTTTTGGACGAGTTCGATCAATTCTTCCAATCCTTTAAACAATTCCATCACTGTCCCTAGTATTTGAGGTCCAACAACTCAAAGATGCCACGAGGCAACGGCGGCATCAAGACCGGGCTGGTCGGTGCGGTTGGCGTGGTCGGTGCAGGGGGGGCAGCCAAGCGGACGCGCTCTTGCATGTGTTGCTGGAGCGCGGTGAGATGGTCTTGGATGATCGAGCGGCGGAGGTCCATGCGGCGGATTTCATCTTCGAGGCGGGATTTTTCGAGGGCGAGTTTGTGTAATTCCAGATAGTTGGAGGCTGGAGTCTCGCGCCGGGGAATGGAACTGAGCTTGGGCCGGATGCGTCCGGCGTTGGGTCGCTTCTGCATGGGTTCCTCCTAGGCGGCGGGAAGTTGGGTCTGGAGCCGGACGAGTTCAGTTTCGAGGTGCGTGATCCGGCTGAGCAGTTGTTCGTTTTGCTGGGCCAAGTGCTGGGCCTGACTGGACAAGTGGGGGTCGGATTCCCACCAGTTGATGCCAATTTCGCGGGCTTTATCGACAGAGGAGATCAGGAGCCGGATGCGGATACACAACAACTCGACCCCGCCTACAGAGACTGTCACATCCCCAGCAATGACCACGCCCTTATCGAGGACACGCTCCAAAATATCGGCGAGGGAACTGCCCTGAGTGGCAGTGGGCATGGTGCTACGGCGGGCGGCGGGCGCAGAGAGGGTCATCCGGCTTCTCGTGGGTAAAAGATCAGGTGGTGGGCCAGGACTTTTTCAAAGGCAGCCAGGGTCACTTCGCGCTCGGCTTTAGACCGCGACAAGAGAACATCCAGGCAGATTTCGATGAACTGGGGGTTGCTGGGGTGGACCGGGACCTCATGCTGACGGCAGACCTGACCAATCATCAGACTGGCGCGGATACTCTGGGCTTGGTCCATCGCCACGGCAGTCCGAAACTCGCGCAGGATCTCGACTAAAAGACGGGCACTGTACTCCGGTAAGTTAGCGCGACTGCTGAGGATCATCACCTCAGTCTCCACATCCGGTTCGCCGAGATCCAACGTTACCATCCGGTCAATCAGGGCGTTCTGGGCTTGGTGGACCCCGCAGTATTCCTCGGGGTTGGAGGTAAAAATCGCCCGAAACTGGGGATGGACGCGCACATAGTCAGGACGGTCGCCCCGAGGCGGTAGGACAATCAAGCCCTCTTCCAAGGCTCCCAAGAGGACGTTGTTGACCTCGGGGCGCGAGCGGTTGAACTCGTCATACACCAGGGTCAGCCCCTCCCGGCAAGCAGTGGTCAAGCGAGAGTCTACCCAGTTCTGTTGCAGGTCGTCCTCCATCTTCATCACCGAGTGGATGTAATTATCCACCACTTGACGACGTTTGTACCCGGCTTGATTACCCACCAAGTCGGAGGATTTGAACTCGTCATCGCCATAGAGCAACATCACCGGGCGACCAACCAAGGAGGCGAGGTGCAACGCTAGGGTGGTCTTCCCGGTCCCGGCGGGTCCGCGCAGATGGATGGAATAGCCGCAGTGCAAAAAGCGCAAGGCCCGTTCGACTAGGCTCTCAATATAGGGCGTGGTCACGAATTGCTTGGAGCTTAACTGCAAAACTGTGGTCATTCCCCGGCCTCAAAACTGTCTAAATCCCCAAACTGTTCTATATTGCGCTGGGTAATGACCGTGGCTAACTGGCTCTGGAGGCTGATGAGGAGCTTGGAGCGGGTGTCTTCAGGCGGGGGCGCGTCGAGGACCGCCACCGGAAGCCGTTGGGTTACGCCCCAGACAAGACGGGTTAATTCCTGACGGCGTTGCTGGCTGGTCTGCCGGAAGTTTTGGGCCAGAGTAAAACGGGCAGTTTGGAGTTCTTGCTGTAATTTTTGGTTAGCTTGGACACGCTGGATCCGTCCGGTATGCAGGGCAATCCTGAGTTGCTGGGCTTGCTCTTGCAACGCTTGGCGGTAGGCTTGGCGCAGGGCAGCGACATCGGTGGTCAAGGCGGTATGTTGAGTTTGTAGCGTAGTTCTAAGGGTAGCGGCTTGCTCGGTGAGTTGAGCTAGGATTTCAGCGCGTTGTGTCCGGTATTGCTGGAGGCTAGTCTTGACGGCGTGTGCCCGTTGTTGGCTCTCTTGTTGACGTAGTTGACGAGCTTGTAACCATTCCTGTGCTAGGACCATCGGATATTCTCCCGGGTGAAATAAGGGGTGGGGACGGTCCCCACCCGGGGTGTCATTTAGACGGCAGGGGCAGCGGCGGTCGAGGTCAGACCCACGGCTTCGGCGTACTTGAGATAGGTTTCAACCGAAGCAATCACGATCCGCGCTTCAATGGCAATCAGTTCAATGCCGACGAGGGAAACCCGGACCCAGGCATCGATCACAATGCCCTTGTCCAAAATGCGGTCTACCACTTCAGCCAAACTTGAAGAAGAGTTGACTTTCTCAACAGCCATGTTTGTAATTCCTTTACGGGAGAGAGTATTACGTTTTTATTAAAACCTTCTCACCGCCTATGGCCTAGGGTGGTATCACGGAAAATAATATAGACATCTTCCGTAAGATAGAAAGATTACTCACTTAACTTTATCTAATCTTCATTGAGCAGGATTTAGAAGCGGGGATCAAGAGGGAACGGCGAAACTGCGGTTCCGAGTAATTACTTAGACAGCTAGGGACAGTACATCTGTAGAACAGCACATTCACGCTACAGAAATTATGGGATGAATTTCTCTTCAGAAGGGGTTGGGCTTTTCAGCTCGCCTTGGGGCAGCTGAGACTGACGTTCAGTGCGGTCCTGGCTAAGGACCGGGACTTCAGGGGCGGGAGCTAGAACTTCTTCAGTGGGTAGGGCCGGTGTCGTTTCAGGCACGGCAGGAACTGATTTACGGCGACGGCGCGGGGCGGCTTCAGGGGCAGCGGGTGCAACGGGGGGAGCCGCAGGGCGCAAGGCCGCACTCAGGCTCGGGAAGTTGAGGACGGGCTGACCCTTGAGGGCACGGTCCATGTAGCCTTTCCAAAGCGGGGCGACATGGGTACCGCCGGCGGTACCACTGGCGAGGGGGGTGTAGTTATCGTTGCCAATCCACATCACCGTCACCATCTGGGGCACGTAGCCCACGAACCAAGCATCCCGAAAGTCGCTGGTGGTCCCGGTCTTCCCCGCCACTGGACGTTTGTCGGCAAGCTGGGCACTAGTAGCAGTCCCGGAGGTGACCACCGCCCGTAAGACATCATTGGTCATGTCCACAGCCTTCGGGTCCAGGATGAGCTTGAGTTGGGGCAGGTTCCTGAGCAGGACGTTATTTTGACGGTCCGTCACCTGCACAATCGTGGTCGGCTTCACCCCAAAACCCCCATTGGCAAAACTGGCGTAGGCTCCCGCTAGCTCCAGGGGCGACACATCCACAGAGCCGAGGGTGACAGCGAGGTTGGGCTGCCAGTCCGCCCGCATCCCCAACTGTCGCGCCGTGGCAATTACGTTCTTGATGCCCACGGCCTGCCCAATCTTGACCGCCGGGACATTGCGGGAAAATTGGACAGCTTTACGGACCGTCATCCCGCCCCAGTAACGGTTGTCGTAGTTGCGCGGGGAGTATTTTTGAAAAATCCCGTAACTCACGGGCGCGTCCAGAATAAACGAATCCGGGGTGTACTTCCCCCGTGCAAAGGCTGTGTAATAGACAAACGGCTTGAAGGCGGAACCCGGTTGACGGCGCGACTGCACGGCCCGGTTGAACTGGCTTTTTTTGAAATCCACCCCACCAACCAGGGCCTTGACGTAGCCGGTGCGCGGGTCAAGACTGACCAAGGCCATCTGGGAGGCGCGGCGGCCCTGTTTCTGGAGACGAGCCACCCCGGACCTGACGGAGGCTTCCGCCATCTTTTGCAGGTCAATATCTAGCGTGGTCTGGACCTTGAGCCCGCCGCGTCGGAGGACTTCAGGACCGAATTTCTCCTCCAGTTCCCGCAGCACCACCGTGCTGGCGTAGGGGATTTCGAGGCGGAAGGAGCGGACCCGGCCCAATTTGAGCGGTTCTTTAAAAGCAGCGGCGGCGACCGTGGACGAGACGAGGTTCAGTTCCACCATCCGGTCCAGGACAAGTTTTTGACGTTCCTTTGCCCGTGCATAGTCATGGAAGGGGGAATAGTTCTCGGGAGCCCGCAGTAACCCCGCCATCATCGCGCCCTGAGCCAGGGTCAATTCGTTCGCGTGTTTCCCAAAATAGGTCAGACTGGCGGTCTCCGCCCCATAGTTGTTGTGACCCCAGTAGACCTGATTGAGGTACATCTGGAGGATCTCGTCCTTGCTGAAGTTGCGCTCCACTTCTAGGGCTAAAAAAGCCTCAGTTACCTTGCGGTCAAAGGACTTGGCGGGAGTGAGATAAACGTTCTTCACCAGTTGTTGCGTCAGAGTAGATCCGCCCTGAGCCGCGCGCCCTTCCTGGAGATTCGTTACCGCCGCCCGCAAAATTGTATCGAGACGGACCCCTTGATGGTTGTAAAACTGGTCGTCCTCAATCGCAAGAATGGCATTGATGAGATTGGGCGAGACTTCTGGGAGCGTGACCACCGAACGGTTGGCCTCACCGTGAATATTGGCAATGAGCCGGCCCTTAATGTCATAGATCTGACTGCTCTCACTAGGGCTGTAGCGTTCGAGGGCGGTCACATCGGGGAGGTTTTGAAAGCTCAACCACAGTCCAGCGGCAAATCCCGCCGCCCCGGTCCCCGCGACCAAAACCGCTGATCCCGCCCAGAGTGTGTACTTTACCCAAGTTGGACGACTCCGGCGCGGACGGCGTGGCGACATGACATCAATGGCGGGGCCTTCCTGCATGGCTGAATTATATCCCACTCGTCGTTCTGAGGTCGCCCCGGACTGTGAGCTACCTGGGCTGGCGACAATACCTGCACTACCGCTCACCTTACCGCTTAGATATCCCTTGGGGTTGGAAAGACCCGCGCAACACCTTCACCCTCCCGCTCTGGCTAGAACTCTTTCCCAGTGCCCGTGTCATCCATATCCACCGCGACAGTCCAGATGTGGCCCGCAGTCTCCTGCGTCGTCAGCAGCAAATCCTGGGGCGGCGGGCAGAGCGTTACCGATGGTTGCGCTCCTTGGGTTGGTTACTCCCCAAACCAAGACAGTTTACCGATACAGTGCGTTGCACCTCTTTGGCTGAAGGGATCCGTTTGAGCCTGGAATATGTCCAAGAAGCGCAAACCCATACTAGTAAATTAGGTCAGCAAGCCCTTACCCTGCGCTATGAGGACCTGCTCTTGGACCCCGTGACCCAGTTGCGGCAAGTGGCGGACTTTTGTGTTTTGCCTACCAACGAACGCAAATTGAGTGAAGCGGCCCAACTGGTAGACCGCAACCGCCTGGATCATTCAATCTCACGCCTATTGACAATCTCGGGTCCTAACTAAACTTCCTCGGGTTCTAAATCCACGGACTCCGTAACTAGCGTCACCCCGACGATGGCATCATCCCCATCGAGGCGTTGGACCCGGACTCCCGTAGCAGCGCGGGATTGGGTCGGGATATCTTGACCACTCTGCCGAATCACGATGCCCCGGCTAGTGATCAGCATGACTTCATCACCGGGCTGGAGGACGCGCAGCGCGGTCATTTGGTCGCCTTGGTTCTTGAGGGCAATGGCTCTAACCCCTTGTCCACCCCGATTTTGGGCTTTGAACTGGGCGGCGGGGACACGTTTTCCCTGACCGTTACGGGTGATGACAAGGACACAGGGTCCAGAGGGTAGGGCCGTTAGTTCGGTCTCCTCGCTCTCAACCTCAGGCACAACTTCGATTATCTCATTCGGCCCCTCTGCCGCTTCGCCCCAAGGTAGAATATCCATGCTCACCAAGCGGTCGCGGTCACTCTTGAGCTTCATGGAGCGTACTCCGCGCGCCGTGCGGCCCATGGAGCGCAACTGTTCGCTGTCATTATGAAAACGAATTGCCATCCCTGCTGCGGTCCCGACGAGAATATCCGACTGGCTATC
>NZ_JAAXLT010000229.1 GCF_013285555.1 Candidatus Cyanaurora vandensis
CCAGCCGACGTAGAGGCGATTGTTGGTGGAAGTAACCCAGTCGCAAAACTGGCCCCAGAGGGAGCGCGCTTGGCGGCGTTCAAGAGTAGCGGTCATTGGCAGTTACCTGAAAGATTTACTCCCCCCATTTGTAGCGGAATGTAAACATTTTTTCAAGGAAAACGTAATTATTTCTCAGGAATTGGGTAAAGTCTGGATTGTTGTGGCTGGGCTAGTCCTTCAGTGGGGTCTGGGTATCTGTCCTAGGGCTTGTTTAGGCAGGTGTTGTTACGAATCATTACAAAAACTTATAGCTGGATGATTAGCTCTTGGGTTGTCCGGTGGGCCAAGAGGTCTACCACCCACACTTGGATATGGTAAGTTCCTGGTCCCGGGTAGTAGTGGGGCGGGGTTGTCAAATTTAGGTCGCGTTGGTGGCGGGTCCGAAAACTGCTCCAGTTAACCCGTCCCGGTTGGTTTGGGTGGGTAGAGAAGTCCACGGCCCAATAATCTACCCAGTTGCTCCAGTGGCCTAGAAATAAGGGAGGTTGAGCGGTAATTATTAAGCTCTGTAGATGGATTTGAACGGTATGGTCAGGTCCTAGACTTAGCCCTAGCTCTAGCCGGACTTGGTGAGTCGTTAGCGGGATTGTGGCCGGACAGGTATAGACCGTGAAATTTGCACCCAGGGTCGAGAGGCGTTTGCGCGTCGTGTGAATGGCCCAGGAACTCTGGTCACAACCCAACCAACGGCGGTTCAAACGCTGGGCCACGGCTAGGGTGGTACCGGACCCACAACAGAAATCTGCCACCAAGTCCCCTGGATTAGAAGAACACTCAAGGATGCGCTGGAGCAGGGCTTCGGGTTTTTGGGTAGGGTAGCCCAGGTTCTCACGGGTCGCCGATTGCAGGGCAGGGGTCTCCCACACATCCCGGAGCAGGGTTTCGCGGTATTGACGACCCGTCTCGTCTTGTTTGAAGTCCCGATTAGCGAAACCATAGCGGTGTTGCATGTAGGAACGCTCGGTCTGAGTATTAAAAGTCCAATGGTCGCTCTTGGTATAAAAAAACAGCGTGTCATGTTTACGGGCAAAACGACGGCGACTCGCGCCCTGGGTGCGGTAGCTCCAGCAAATCTCATTCTGGAAATGCTCCCGCCCAAAAATCTCATCTAACAACAGACGCAGCGGCGCACTAGACCGCCAGTCGCAATGGACATAGATACTGCCATCAGGGGCCAAGAGTCCGTGCATTAGTCGTAATCGTGCCGCCATCATCGTCAGGTAAGCACTGGGGTCCCAAGTGTCGGTATAGGCCAAGGCCGAGAAAGTTGTTTCACCCATCATCTGGTCGCCCCATACGTCGGTCCCGCGATTAAACGGGGGGTCTAGGTAGATGAGTTTAAGCCCACCCGCTTGGTCTAGGATTTCCTGCCAAGGTGGTCGCGCGAGGGCCACAAGGACGGCGAGGTTATCCCCCTGAAACAATTGCCCCCCCTCACCATTGCCGAAATATTCCAGAGCGACCCAGGACTGGGGCTGAGGATAGTCCCTCTCACCTTTGCCAGACCAAACTAGTTCCGGTTCTCTAGGTGCAAAGAGACGGGTCCGATAGTGGGCAGGTAAAAATTCACCCCGGTCAAGCAAATCTTTAAGGTAGGCTTTTTCGGCTTCGCTCAGGTCCATACCGTGACCCAGCTACCCGTCTGCTGGCTCTGGTGGGCTGCATCAATCAGGATTTGGCTGCGGAGTCCTTCCTTTAAAGAAGGGGTCATCACCGTTCGGGTTTGTAGACTTTGGACAAACCGCTCTGCGAGGACCATGAAGGGTGCAAGTCTGCCATCAGGGTAGGTCTGGGGGAAATTCAACCGTTCTGGGAGGGCCTGCTCGGTCAGTTCACCACCCGCCGGGGCATACCACAGCCGAAAACCATGGACATAATCGCGCAGGTTATCACTGCCGAGAACTAAAGTCCCCTGCTCGCCATAGATACGGACCCAATGCCCCTGTCCCCGCCAAGTTGCCGTACTGAGGAGCATCGTCCCCGGTGTACCGTCCGCTAGGTTGAAAAGGATATTACAGATGTCGTCACTGTCCACGAGTCGGGGTTGCCCCTGAGCGTCCGGTCGTTCACGAATACTCGTCGTGAGTTGGGCCTGGAGTCGTCCGATGGGACCGACCAGCCACTCTACATAGTCAAAAGCATGGGAGCCAATCGCCCCGAGACAGCCGCCGCCTTGACTCCGCTGGGAATACCAATTCCAGAGTCGCTGGGGGTCCGCCCGCCCTTCGACCTGCCAAACTACTTCTACCAATCGCAGGGGGCCAAGCCGTCCCAGTTGTTCTTTGAGGTAGAGCCAGTGGGGGACCGTCCGAAACTCAAAATCTACCCCGTGCATGACTCGGGCTTGTTCAGCTAAAGTCAGCATTTCTTGGGCTTCAGTGGCGTTGAGGGCCAGTGGTTTTTCACAAAAGAGTGCTTTCCGGGCAGCAAGGACCGTCCGCGCTTGCTCGTAGTGGAGATGGGGCGGGGTGCTGAGACTGACCGCGTGGATATCCGGGTGCTGAGCTAGTTCCGCCACGCTCGCAAAAACCATCGGCACGCCAAATTTGAGGGCAATGGTCTGGGTCCTCGCCTGCTCCCGTCCCCATAGCCCAAGGACCTGTACCCCAGGGAGTTGCTGGAAACCGGGTACATGGATGGCCTGCCCAAACCCCGTCCCGACCACCCCGACATTTACCACCATCACTTAGGGCTGGCGAGCAGCGAGGACTTCTTTGAGAGCTTCGACGGCAGCCCGGTTCCACCCAGGAGCCTGATTCGTGAAGCTCCCCACCCAGGCAATATCACTGCCATAGCGCGGTTCCAGAATGACGGCGGCTTTAACGCTGACATCAGCCTCATCTTTCTGACCGATACGGTAGAGGGCGATGGCTTGACCCGCTAGGGCTTCAGCGGATTTTGAGTTGAGTTCGCTTGCTTTTTGCCAGTCTGCGAGAGCTAGGGAGTATTTGTTTCTGAAAAATAGCAACAACGCTCGGTCTAGGTAAGCACTGGGGTCCGTTGGATTGAGGATGACCACCGCACTCCAATCACCGATTGCTTCATCTACCTTGCCTAAGCGTTGCCGTGCCACAGCCCGTTGGAAGAAAGCACCGGGGGTGACTTCATTTTTCTCTTTGTCAATATCAATGACTTTGGTGAAATCAGCCTCGGCACGGGCAAGTTCTCCCTTCTCGGCGTAGACGACCCCGCGTCCCCCGTAAGCTTTAGTGGACTCCTTGTCAATGGAGATGACCGTGGTGTAATCCGCCACCGATCCGTCGAAGTTCTTGGCTTTGTAGCGAGCCGCTGCCCGCAACAGTAGAGCTTTAATATTCTGGCTATCGCTCTGGAGGACTTTATCCGCCAAGCTGATCGCTCTAGGATAATCACCCGCACGGTAAGCTTGATTGGCAACTTTGAGATCATTGGGGGGCGGGGTAGGCGGAGTCGTCTGCGCTGCCACCGTGGGACTCACCACTACTGCTAGAGCCAGGAACCAAGACCAGTAACGCATTGTCAGTCAGCTAAACGATAGACTCAAAGATAGTCTATCCTGAGCGTTCTTTAACCCGTGAGTTCCGATGTTTTTAACCAAAACAGGACTTACCCAGAGCAAGAGGAGTGGGTCGGATAGTGGAGCCGTGACCTGCCTCTTAGCCGATGAGTTTTACTAAACTCGACGACTGCCAATACCGGTCAACTGCCCAGCTCCACTAGACCCTGACCTATGTAGCGGACCATCTGGCGCGTC
>NZ_JAAXLT010000230.1 GCF_013285555.1 Candidatus Cyanaurora vandensis
GTCCTACCCCGCACTCAAAGAGGCCGGGTAGTCCGGTTCCAAGCTGAACGCATCCGCTTTAGCCCCAAGGGTTGGGAGGGTGAGGGCGTGCGCGTGACCAACGACCCCTTTGACCCCCCGGAACTCGAAGTTGTTACCCAAAAGGCTTATCTGACGCGCAAGCCCGACGGCACAGAACAGTTAGATACCGAGTCGAGTGCTCTCGTTTTTGACCAAGTGAACTCCATTCCTTTACCCACTTTTGGTCTTAAGTTTGGCGGGGATGAAGAGGACACCCTCCCCTTGCAATTGGGCTACGATGCTCAGGACAAGGGTGGTTTCTTCTATCAGCAGAATTTTAATTTCACGCAGGCTGATGGCAGCCTGATCCGGGTTGAGCCGCGTTTTTTCTTACAACAAGCCATCGGTTTACGGGACCGGGGCAATAATGAAGGCTTCTCGTTTGGGGATTTAGCCAGCCAAGCCCAGACTCCCGACCAAGGCAATGTGGGGGAGAGTTTTGGGTTGGGGGTGCGCTACCGTTCCGCCCCATCCCCCCAGCAACAGACGAACTTATTTGCAGAGATTAACGGGCTTAGTTTTGATGAGTTCACGCGGCGGGTACGCCTCAGGGCCGAGCAACGCTACCTCCTGGAGGGGGGTTCTTTGTTGTCCTTCAGTTACATCTACCGCGAACGGGTCTTTAACGGCATCTTCGGGACCCAGCCGGTCAGCCAACGGATTGAGGCGGCCCTCGATTCTGCTGTGATCCCGCTGGACACCACCACTGATCTCACCTACACCACGGGCCTAGCCTTGGTCCAGGCCCCCTCAGACCGTACCAACCTACCCCTAGCAGAGGGGGCTTCGGGTTCCCTGGAGGCAACCTTGGGCCGGTTCCAGGCGGCGGCGGCGGTGACGCGCCGTTTCCCGCTCTACGAGGCGGAGACGACGCCTGCTACCCGCGAATTTTTGCAGTACACGCCCAATCCGGTTACGCCCAATTTCTCATTGTTGATCGGGGCAACCGGGGTGGGTTCGGTCTACTCCTCGGCGGATGCCCAAGGGACCTTAACGGGGACAGTACGGGTAGGCGGGGTCCTGGGGCGGTTTGCGCGGGAGGCCCTAGATTACACCCAGGTGGGCGTGTCCTACTCCCAGTCTTTGATTGAGGGACGTTCGCCCTTTATCTTTGACCGCGCCGCCACCACCCAACGGCTGACCGCTGACTTCCTACAACAGGTCTATGGCCCAATCCGCGCCGGGATTCAGACTTCCTGGGATGTCAGTACAGGCCGTGAGATTGACCGCTGGTATGTGTTGCGCTACGACCGCCGGACCTACGGCATCGGTTTGAGCTTTAGCCCGATTCAGCGGACAGGGACCTTTGAATTTCGGATTGATGACTTCAACTGGGGGGTAGATGAAGCGGGCCGTCCGAGTCTGCCCACCCCCGTCAGTGATGGCTTGGTCCGCCGTTCCAACCGTTAGCTCTCAGCGTATTTCAGGGGTAAGCAAGGTAAATTAAGCAAGTTCCCTCTGAGCTTGTAAATGAATAATTGGCAGCTTACAACCCCGGTGGTCTTTTTCATATTTAAGCGACCCGACACAACCCAGCAAGTATTTGAACGGATTCAGCAAGCGCGACCACCTCAGCTATTGGTGGTAGCCGATGGTCCTGCCGGGGATAACCCCACGCATCTCGCGCAGATCCAAGCCACCCGTGCCGTCGTTGAACAAGTGGACTGGGACTGTACGGTGGAACGGCACTATAGTCCAGTCAATCTGGGGATGAAGGGACGGATGGCGAGTGGGGTGGATTGGGCTTTCTCCAGAGTTAAAGAGGCCATTATCCTGGAAGACGACTGTTTACCCACGCCCAGTTTTTTTCGTTATTGCGAGGAATTGCTCAAGCAGTACCGTTATGACGGGCGGGTACTACATATTGCTGGGAGTAACTACGGGCAGCCCGGACCCAACCCCCGGGCTAGTTACTACTTCTCGCGATGTCTACCTGTGTGGGGCTGGGCTTCTTGGCGGCGGGCATGGCAGCACCACGATGGTACATTGGCTTTTTGGCCCCAGATGCGCCAGGACTTGCCCAAATATTTAGAAGCGCGTTGGTCTCCAGACTTCATGCGTCAACTGGGCAACAAAATCTACGCCGGGGAGAGCCGATTGTGGTCCGTGGGTTGGTGGTATAGCCTGCTCTATCGTCAGGGCTTCGCTGTCTTACCCCAAGTGAACCTAGTCACCAATCTTGGCTTCGGCGCCGGGGCGACGATCACGCACAGTATCCGTCACCCCTTGAGTGACCTGATGGCCTGGGATATCCCCTTACCCTTGAGCCATCGTCACAGCATGCTCCGTGATGAGTCGCCCCAAGCCCTCTATGCGCTGCAGGAATCGCTGATGCGTAAAACCCACCGGGGTTGGACGGTTTAGCCGTCATCGCCGGTCATGTAATCGCTTTGCTAAGCTAATTAGCCTAACCTTCAACTCCGCTCAGGAGTGTCCAGTGAACACTGTCCATCCGCCTTCAGCGAGCGGTCAACTCCCCCCCGACTTGGACCCCCGACGCTTACCCGCCCACGTGGCGGTGATCATGGACGGGAATGGACGCTGGGCTGAGGAGCGCGGCTGGCCCCGGTTCCTGGGCCATCGTCAGGGCGTAGAGGCCCTCAATGATATTGTCCGTTGCTGTAAGGATTGGGGCGTGGCAGCCCTGACGGTCTATGCTTTCTCGACAGAGAATTGGGGCCGTCCAGTCCAGGAAGTGAACTTTTTGATGACACTGTTCCATGAGGTCCTGGAGCGCGAGTTACGCAATCTCGTTGCGGAGGGGGTACAGTTGCGGTTTATGGGTGATTTAGCTCCCCTGCCCAAGACATTGCGGCACTTTATGGAGGAGGCGATGAGTGCCACGGCCCACAACCAAGCGGTCCATTTCAATGTCGCCATGAACTATGGGGGCCGCCAGGAGATTTTACATGCGGTCCAGGCCGTGGCTCACCGAGTCGAGCAAGGTGAACTTAAGGCCGCCGCGATTACCGAACAAGACCTCACCGAACACCTCTACACCCACCCCACCCCGGACCCGGACTTGCTCATCCGCAGTAGCGGGGAATTGCGCTTGAGTAATTTTTTGTTGTGGCAGTTGGCTTATACCGAACTCTATGTGGCGGATGTGTTCTGGCCTGATTTTGACCGGGCTTGTTTTCACAAAGCTCTCCTACACTACCAAACCCGTAAACGTCGCTTCGGTAGACTGGATTTACCAACCTAAATCTCCCTTAAAAGGGGGGCTGGGAGCTGTAAACTAACGACGAGGGGCGATGGCTGCCCGGTTCATCATTGAGGAGTCAATGTGGTCTACTTCCGTAAGCTGATGATTGCCAACCGTGGCGAGATTGCCCTGCGGATTATCCGTACCTGTAATGAATTGGATATCGAAACCGTCGCCGTCCATTCTCTAGCCGACCAGAACTCCCTACACGTGAAACTGGCCTCTGAAGCCGTCTGTATCGGTGAGGCCCCCAGTACCAAGAGTTACCTCAACATCCCCAACCTCATCTCCGCTGCCTTGACCCGCAATGTGGACGCGGTCCATCCCGGCTATGGCTTCTTGTCGGAGAACAGTCGCTTTGCGGAGATCTGCAACGACCACCAGTTGGTTTTTATCGGCCCGAGTCCCGAGTCGATCCGCAAAATGGGCGATAAGGCCCAAGCCCGCGAAACCATGGTGGCTGCTGGCGTGCCGACGATTCCCGGTTCCGATGGCGTAATTGATTCTGAAAAAGAAGCCCTCCAAGTCGCTGAACAAATTGGTTATCCGCTGATTATCAAGGCCACAGCGGGGGGCGGGGGCCGGGGGATGCGTCTAGTCTGGAGTGAAAAAGAATTGCTCACCATGCTCCAAACTGCCCAAACTGAGGCCGATTTAGCCTTCGGCAACCGGGGCGTCTACGTCGAGCGCTACCTCGAAGAACCACGCCACATCGAGTTTCAGATCCTCGCGGACCGCTTTGGCAACGTCGTTCATCTGGGTGAACGGGAGTGCTCGATCCAACGCCGACACCAGAAGCTCCTCGAAGAGAGTCCCAGTACTGCCCTCACCCCAGAATTGCGCCAAGCGATGGGCCACACCGCCGTGGCTGTCGCCAAGTCCATCAACTATGAAGGTGCAGGGACCGTAGAATTTCTGTTGGATAAACAGGGGCGGTTCTATTTCATGGAGATGAATACCCGGATTCAGGTGGAACACCCGGTCACGGAGATGGTGACGGGCCTAGACCTCATCGCCGAACAGATTAAAATCGCGGCGGGTCTACCCTTGACCCTGACGCAAGAAGATATCGCCTTCACTGGTCACGCCATTGAGTGCCGGATCAACGCCGAGGATGCCAACCTGGACTTCCGGCCCTCTCCAGGCACGGTCAGTGGCTACCTCGCCCCCGGTGGGCCTGGGGTCCGCATGGATTCGCACCTCTATCCGGGCTATGTGATCCCGCCCTATTATGATTCGCTAATTGGTAAACTGATTGTCTGGGGCCGGGACCGCCCGGAAGCGATCCGCCGGATGCGCCGTGCCCTCCAGGAATGTGCGATCACTGGCGTGCCCACCACCATTCCTTTTCAGTTGCGGATTTTAGAGAATCCCTGGTTTCAGAAGGGGGATGTGTACACCAACTTCGTCCAACGCCGGGTACTAGAAAAATAGAGGGCATAACCATGCTGAGTTTGGGCGTGAATATTGACCATGTTGCTACCGTGCGGCAGGCCAGACGAGCGGTGGAGCCGGACCCGGTGGCAGCGGCAGTGTTGGCAGAATTGGGGGGGGCCGACGGGATCACCGCGCACCTCCGAGAAGACCGCCGCCACATCCAGGACCGAGATGTAAGGCTCTTGCGTCAAATGGTACGGACGCACCTCAACCTAGAGATGGCCTGTACCGAGGAGATGGTCGCCCTAGCGCTCGCGATTCAGCCGGATTATGTCACCCTGGTCCCCGAGCGGCGGGAAGAAGTTACGACCGAGGGCGGGCTGGATGTGGCGGGTCAACAACCCCGGATTACCCAAGCAGTCTTGACCCTCCAGGCAGCAGGCATCCCTGTGAGTCTATTTATTGACCCCGATGCCCCCCAACTGCTCGCCGCCCAAGCCAGCGGTGCAAAATTCATCGAGTTACACACCGGACGGTACGCCGAGGCCAAGGGCGAAGCCCAACAAGCGCAAACCCTCACCCAACTAGAGAATGCTACCGCCAAAGCCCAAGCTCTCGGGCTCAGGGTCAACGCTGGACATGGCCTTACCTATTGGAATGTCGGACCCATCGCCCGTATTCTTGGCATTGAAGAACTCAACATCGGACATAGCATCATGGCCCGCGCGATGTTAGTCGGGATGGAACGGGCGGTCCGCGAGATGAAAGAAGCCATGTTCGGCCGCTTGGAGCGCGACGGCCTATTTAAGATCCGAAGTAGGTGATCGATCACCTA
>NZ_JAAXLT010000231.1 GCF_013285555.1 Candidatus Cyanaurora vandensis
CCCCATCACAAACCGCCCCGTCCCCCGTGAGATAGGACCCCGGCACCGACTGCCAATAACTCAAGAAACGCGGGTGGTCATTGTAGATCGTCCGCATCATTCCAGGCCAAGGCCGCCGCACCACCAAAAGCCCCCCCGTCTGCACCGGAACTGCTTGCCCCCTCATGTCCACCACCTCCGGCAGAATCCCGAAAAAAGGTAAACCCGCCGAACCCGGTTTCGTCGCACTCGCTCCGGGCAACGTCGTAATAATGATGCCCCCCGTCTCCGTCTGCCAATAGGTATCCACAATCGGACAACGCCCCTCCCCAATAACCGTGTGGTACCACATCCAAGCCTCCGGGTTAATCGGTTCGCCCACTGTCCCGAGCAGACGCAAGGAAGAGCGGTCATGGGCTTGCACATAGCCCTCCCCCCACTTCATAAAAGCCCGCACCGCTGTCGGAGCCGTGTAAAAAATATTGACCCGGTGCTGCTCAACCAACTGCCAGAAACGACTGGGGTCCGGGTGATTGGGCGCACCCTCATAAATAAAGACCGTCCCCCCATTCGAGAGCGGACCATAGACCACATAGGAATGCCCCGTAATCCAACCCACATCCGCCGTACACCAAAAGAGGTCCGTGGGCTTGAGGTCAAAAATATAGCGCGTTGTCAGGTGAGCATAAAGCCCATAACCCGCTGTCGTGTGGACAATGCCCTTGGGTTTCCCGGTGGTCCCCGAGGTGTAGAGGATGAATAACAGGTCCTCACTGTCCATCACCACCGCCGGACATTCTACTGAGACCTGGGACTGCCAATCCTGCCACCAATGGTCCCGCCCGGTCGTCCAAGCCACCTCCCCGCCCAACCGTTGCACGACGAGGACCGCCGCCACTTGAGTCGTCCCCGTGACTAAAGCTTGGTCCACATTCGCCTTGAGTAAAACAGGTTTACCCCGCCGCCAACCGCCATCGGCCGTGACGACGACCTTGACCTGGGCATCCACCAAACGGTCCCGCAACGCCTCCGCACTGAACCCCCCGAAGACCACCGTATGTACCGCCCCCAACCGGGCACAGGCCAACATCGCCATCACCGCCTCCGGGATGAGCGGCAGATAAATCGCCACCCGGTCGCCCTTTTGGACCCCGAGAGCTTGGAGGGTGTTGGCGAAACGACAGACCTGTTGGTGCAGTTGGAGATAGGTGAAGGTACGGGTATCCCCCGGTTCGCCTTCCCAGATCAGGGCGGCTTTGTGACGGTTCTCGGTCAATAGATGGCGGTCCAGACAGTTGTGGCTCAAGTTGAGTTTGCCGCCCACGAACCAGCGTTGCCCGTCTAAGGTCTTGTCCCAGGGCGCAAACCAGTCCAGGTTCTCAGCCGCCTGCTCGGCCCAGAAGCCCTCAGGGTCAGCGATGGATTGGCGGTACAACCGGCGGTAGGTCGCCGCATCTATGTGGGCTTGGTCCTTGAAACTATCACTAGGTTCAAAGACGCGCTCCTCCGTCAAGACCGAATCAATCGCTGTTGTATTTAGGTCAACCACCGGACACCCCCCACGGTTTATTTTATTTTGAGCGAAATCAAGACCAGTTACGCAACTGGCTAAAGAGAGCCTGGAGGAGGCCGGGGAGCGGACTGGCCCGGAAACGTTGCTTAGTTAGTTGCCCGGAGACCTGCTGGTTGCCCAGGCTCAGCGTCGGGTAGGGATGGATACTCGCGCTGATGGCCCCGACTTTGAGATTCTGTTTCATGGCAAGGACCCATTCTTGAAGGAGTTCCCCGGCCTGTTGACCAATAATGTGTGCGCCGAGGATGGTTCCATCGGGGCGGATGATGATTTTAATTAACCCCGTCTCCTCTCCCGCCGTAATCGCCCGGTCAATGCCTTTAAAGGGTTGCTCCAGAACAATCCCGCCCTGGTCCTTAGCCTCAGCCTCCGTCAGACCGACGTGGGCCACTTCGGGATCGGTGAAAGTAGTCCAGGGAATGACCCGGTAATCGGCCTTGGCCTTAAATAAATTCAACAGCGCGTTACGGACAATCACCGTCCCCTCATACCCCGCCACATGGGTGAACTTATATCCCCCCGTCACATCCCCACAGGCAAAAATCCTGGGGTTCGTTGTAGCGAGGTAAGCATCTACCTGAATACCCCGCTCATTGAAACCGACCCCAGCTTCTTTCAAACCCAACCCTTCTAAGTTGGGTTGACGGCCCGTGGCGACGAGAATTGCATCAGCAGTAAACGAGCCTTGGTTGGTATGAAGGATTTTTACATCGCCTTGTCCCTCGACCCGATTCACCGTCACCCCGGTTTTAATGGTGATGCCCTCGTCGGTCAGGGCTTGATGAAGGATAGCGGCAAGGGCGGTATCTTCACGGGGTAAAATGCGCTCTCCTCGTTGTAGAACCGTTACCTCAGACCCCAAACGGTGCAGAGCTTGGCCCAACTCCAGCCCAATGGGTCCACCGCCGAGAACCACCAGCCGGGGCGGACAAGCAGGCAGGGTAAATACATCTTCATTAGTAATGAACCCCGCTTCGCTGAGTCCCGGAATCGGCGGAATCTGGGGCCGAGACCCGGTAGCAATACAAAATGTCCGCGCCTTGAGGTCCCGTCCACTCAACCGAAAAGTCGCCCGGTCCACGAACTGACCCTCCCCAAACAGGACCTCTACCCCCAACCCCTGAAACCGAGCCGGGGAATCGTGGGGCTCAATTCGTTGGATGGCCTGCGCGACATGGTTGCGGACTGCACGGAAGTCTACGGGACCAGCGGAAGACGGGATACCCCAGCGGTCACTGTGACGGACTTGGTGAGCGATCCGACTGACATGAATGAGAGCTTTAGACGGGACACAACCCTGCCAGAGACAATCCCCTCCAAGCCGAGCCTTATCAATGAGAGCGACCTTAGCCCCCAGTTGTGCCGCTCCTGCTGCCACGGTCAGACCCCCGGACCCGCCGCCAATCACCACTACATCGAAGGGAACCATGGCTAAAACCTCCTATGCAAATTCCTGCCCATTCCCAAAAGTCATCAACTGAGACTTCTTTGATAACCGCTAAGTTCGCTAACAGTGCTCCTCCGCTTGTTGAGCGTAGCACCCTACTTCCAACACCCATGAGATGATAGAGTCCACCCTTGACATACTCACCGTCCTAAAGGAGCGGTGATTCTTGACGTTTCACTGAAGCTTGC
>NZ_JAAXLT010000232.1 GCF_013285555.1 Candidatus Cyanaurora vandensis
ACGGGGGCGGGGGTGTGGATTGAATTTGAGGCAGGGGATGTCTCCTACCCCATCTGGAGTGGGTGTTTCTGGCGGACGGGCGAGGTGCCCCCGGAGGCCAAGCCAGCGGTCAAAGCGATCGTCACCAAACAGAAGCACATGCTCCTCCTGGATGACGACGCGGGGACCGTCACGATTACCGACAGCAACAACAACACCCTGACGCTGGACAGCAGCGGGATCACGTTGGAGCGGGGCGGACAAAAAATTCAGATCAGTACGTCTCAGGTCAATATCAACAACGGCGGTTTGGAGGTGATGTGATGGCTCCTTTACTTAATCTCAGTAGCACCCTGATGTGTCCCCACGGCGGCACTGTAAGTGCCATTTGCGCCAATACCCGCGCCAAAGCCGGGGGCGGTTTCATCCTACGCTCGGGCGATACTTTCACCATTGCCGGATGCCCCCTGAATATCAGCTTGGCACCCCATCCCTGTGTGCAGGTGCAGTGGGTCCAAGCCAGCCGCAAAGCCCGCGCCGCCGGGGCTGCTGTCCTCACGAGCGCGAGTGTCGGTCTTTGTGTCGCCGCCGACCAAGCTGTGCAGGGAACGGTCCTAGTCACCAATACCCAAACCCGCGTCAGCGGCACCTAAGGAGGACCAGTGAACTACGCTTTCCCCTTCCGCCTCGACCCAAGCTCAGCCCAGGCTGCCCAGACGGGCTACGAACGGCACGTCGAACAGATGATCCGTCAGGTGCTGCTGACTGCTCCGGGCGAACGGGTGAACCGACCGGAATTCGGCTGCGGACTCAGGCAATTACTTTTTGCGCCCCACCGTGAAGCCCTCGATGCCACGACTAAACTCGTCGTCCTCCAGTCTCTCAACCGTTGGCTAGCCGGACCGATCCAGGTCCGGGAAGTGAAAGTTAGCCCGCAACAGGACGGGGCCGGACTCTTGATCCAGATTGATTACCTGCTCGTGGAGACCCAGACGAATAAACGCACAACCGTGAGGGTACTCGGATGACCAAGGACCGCCGCCGCCAACTACTGACCTCGACGACCCGTAATGGCCTGGACTTTGTGGAAATCCTCAGCCTGGATCAACGCACCCTCCGCCTCCACTTCCTCAACCCGGTGGCGGTGAGTGGGACGGTGACGCAGATTATAATTACGGGCGGTGAGACTATCCCCGAGATCCAACCCCTGCCGATGCAAGCGGGAGATTGGGCGACGGATTGGGCGGGTCGTCCGCTCTTGACCCTCACGGTGTTAGAGCCGGGGGATTTCTCGCGCTACACCTTGACCGTGGTGAGTCCGGTCCTAGACCCATTTTTTCACCACGTCGAGTTCAGTTTCAAGGCCCTCTGTCCTTCAGACCTAGACTGTGACACCCCCTCTGAACCTTGTCCGCTCCCAGTGGACGACCCGCCGCCCATCGATTACCTCGCCAAAGACTTCCTGAGTTTCCGAGAAGCATTGCTGGCGTTTTCGGCCCTCCGCTATCCCGAGTGGCGCGAACGGACGGAGGCGGATTTCGGGGTCATGTTCCTGGAAGCTCTGAGTGCCTTGGGTGATGATTTGAGTTATTACCAGGACCGAATTGGGGCGGAGGCGAGTCTTGACACGGCGACCCAGCGGCGTTCTCTTGTGCGTCATGCCCGTTTGGTGGATTACGAACCGCGACCCGCAACGGCGGCGCGGGTGCTGTTGCAATTTGATGTTCAAAGCACGACGCTACCCAGTGGCTTAGCCGTCTATGCCCAGGGACCGACGGGCGAGATGGTCAATTTTGAAACGGGTACGAGCCTCGTGGACCCAGCCACGGGTCTTCTCAATCCAGAGACCTTCCCCGTCAATCCTCGCTGGAACCGCAATCCCGGCTTGGTCCCCTACTACTGGGACGATGCAGAACGCTGTCTAACTAAGGGTTCGACGACCATGTGGGTCCTGGGTCACGGCTATCCGTTCTACCCCGGTCAGACCCTACTTATCGAAACTGCGGCTCTAGTTGCCGCTGACCCGCCCCGCCGTGAACTCGTGGTGCTGACCCAGACCCTAGAGACCGTAGACGAACTTTTTTTAAGCCCCGCGCCCGACCCCAGCGATCCAGACCAACCCACCCCGGTCACGCAGCTTTTTTGGGGTACCGCCTTGACCCTGGACCACGACCTGACCCAGACCCTCGTCAGTGGTAACCTCCTCCCCGCCACCCAGGGCGGTCGTCGGGTCCTCCAATTCACCATTCCCCCCGCAGCCACCAACCCCGCCTGGGTCCGCACGGGCGCAAACAGTACCCCCGACCTGCCCGTGGCCCAATATCTCTTCACCCTGCCCCAATCGCCCCTGGTCTGGTTGGACCCCGCTGCTCCCGGCAGCCCCCTCCCGGAAATCCTCCTCAGCTCCGGTCAGCCTTGGCTCTGGCGGCGCACCCTCCTCCAAGCTGGCCCCCAGGAATTGGCCTTTACCCTCGACCCCATGGTCTACACACCCGTGGCCCGTTTCGCCAATGGGACTGTGTTTCAGGACTATGACAGTGACCAAGGCTATACGCTGCGCTTTGGGGAGGGTAGTTTTGGGCAGCGTCCAGACCCCGGTACGGTGTTTGACCTGACTTACCGGGTGGGCGGGGGACCCCAGGGCAATGTCGCCGCCGAAACGATCCAGCAGGTGGACCCCCAGGACGCGGCGACCTACCAAATCCGCGCCGTCACCAACCCCTTCGCCGCCCAGGGTGGCAAGGAGGCCGAAACGGAAGAACAGGTGCGCCGTTTAGCTCCCCAGGCGTTTCGTGCCCGTCAGTTTCGCGCTGTCCGCCTTGAGGATTACCAACAGGCCGCCCAGACCCTGGCCTGGGTACAACGCGCCGGGACCGTCTACCGCTGGACGGGGAGTTGGCTGACGGTCTTCACTACCCCGGACCCCCGCGACTCCCAAGCCTTGGCCCTGGACCAACATCGCGAGTTGATTGACCTCCTCAACCGCTACCGCTTGGCGGGTTACGAGTCCTACGTTCCCCAACCTCGTTACCTATCTCTGGATCTAGAAATTTTAGTCTGTGCCCGACCGGAGGCTTTTCGAGGCGATGTGCTGGCGGAGTTGGGGGAAGTTTTAAGTAGTCAAGCGGGCGGATTTTTCCATGTGGACCGCTTCACCTTTGGGCAACCCCTGGAGCGCAGTGCCCTAGCAGCGGCGATTCAGCAAGCCTACGGAGTGGCGGGGGTGGTCCGGCTCCGTTACCGACAGCGGGGTGTGATGACTTGGCAAGCCCTGCCGGAGACTGTGCCCGTCGCGCCCGACACCATCCTGCGCCTAGATAACGACCCCAGCCGCCCCGAGCGCGGCACCCTACGAATCATTGTGGAGGGCGGCAAATGACGATCTGTCCCTGCGAAGGTGCTCAACATCCCCGTGTTCTTTTCAATCCCCCCGGTCGGGCTACCCTGGCCTACCGCGTGGGCGACTACACCAGTTTTCGTCAAGCCCTGCTCCTTAGCCAATCGGGAGAAGTCCAGTTGCGCTCCTGGCGGCCCGGTGCCCAGGCGGATTTAGCGGTGCAACTCGTCGAGTGGTGGGCTTATCTGGCCGATATTCTGACCTTCTATAACGAGCGGACGGCCCAACAGACTTACCTGCGTACTGCTGACCTACCGGAGAATGTCCAACGATTAGTGCGGCTGCTCGGCTATCGGCCCCGCCCCGCCATCGCCGCCACGGGCCAGATCGCCGCCCTGACGAAAGGTCCGCTCACCGTAACCGTGGGTTATCCCGTCCAGAGCAAACCTGCTCCCGGCAAAACCCCGCAGATCTTTGAACTGGACCAGACCACTGAGCTCCTTTTCCCGAGTGTGGTCGCCCTCCGTGACCCCGTAGACCCCCGCCTCACTGCCCAGCCTAATAGCCTCCTCCTCCAAGGCAAACCGACCACGATCCAGCCCGGTGACGTGCTATTGCTCCTCGCGCGAAACCCCGCCCACCCCAACGGCAGCCTCCTCGTCCAGACCCTCCAGCCCGAGCTTGATCCCCAAGGCAAAATCAACACTCGGCTCACCTTCACCCCCCGCTCGCCCTATCC
>NZ_JAAXLT010000233.1 GCF_013285555.1 Candidatus Cyanaurora vandensis
TATTGCTTGGTTTACCTTAATTTTGGCTGAGTTTGCACGGGCAACAGGCCTAGGAGCAAACAAACAAGTGGTGTTAGTCCTAGATGGCGCGAGCTTTCATCGGAGTGAGAAAGTGCAGCTCCCAGTTGGTATACAGCTAGTACAACTGCCTGCCTACGCCCCTGAGCTACAACCAGCAGAGCACTTATGGTCATTTACAGAGCAGCCAGTGGTGAATAGGGTGATGCAAGATATGGCGCATCTAGCGGATGTGGTCACTCAGCGGTGTCAAGTAGTGCGCACTTTAACGGACCAGAGCCGTGCCGTTACCTCCTTTCACTGGTGGCCGCAAGGGATAACTTCCACTGCTTGAACAACCGGAAACCTTATCAGCCAGGGTTCTGACGATACATAGGCGATCATCACCCGTCGCTTTGCGTAAGTCCTGAATAAAATAACCTCGGCCCTGAGGCGAACTCGTCTAATTCGGTAGTGTTACCCCTTGGAATTAGGTTGAGGTGTTGGCCTGTCGGGTGGCTTCGAGGTAGGCGTGGCCCCACCGCTGGCAGGGTTCGAGGTGGTTCCCCTCCGCCCGCTCATTCCAGGCATTGATGAAGACGAGGTTTTCCTCAAGGGGACGGGGATAGCGATGGATGGCCTGACGGAGCCAAGCCCCGTAATCCTGGGGATTCGCGCCCTTGAGGATGAAGGCAGCGGTCTTTCGGCGGGCGGTGTTGTCCCAGGCCGGGGTGACACAGGGATAACGCCCATAGGTTACTTCCGGGAGACGATTCATTGCCTGGATGAATGCCCGGTAATCATAGATGAAATGTCCGTGAGTGGTGTACAGATAGGAAGTAAGACGGTGCCAGAGGCGGTCAACCTGGGCCAAACCCACATAGTTAGGCTGAAACTCGACAGTCATATCAAAGCCGAACTTAGTCGCATCGCGCTGGGGATCGCTGAAGTTGCTCTCCACCGCGCATAGCCACAGATCCCCGACGCCAGCTTGCTGGGCATACTCACGCCAGATCTCACTGGTACGTTGAGGATTGGGCAGTTGACTGACTCGATAGACCAGGAATAACGCCTTACCATTGATCCGGATATAGCGTTCATCCTGAAAAGCCTTAACTAACCACTGAATATGGGCTAAATCATCGGCATCGGAATAATTTTGGGCCATCAGGACTTGTTTCTCTTTGCCATCCCAACGACGAGTCCAGTTTTCGTTGGCCCAACAGAGACAAAAGGGGAAATCCGGTTTACCCGAGCTCAACACTTCATTAAAGGGCCGTTCTAATAACCGCCGCCCATTGAACCAATAGTGGTAGTAGCAAAAACCATGAATTCCGTAGGCTTGGGCGAGTTCAGCCTGAGCTTGGCGGACTTCAGCCAAGCGTAGGTCATAGAAGCCGAGGTCCGCCGGGAGATGGGGTTGATTATGCCCTGGGAAAAGCGGCTTGG
This sequence comes from Candidatus Cyanaurora vandensis, assembly GCF_013285555.1. GTDB lineage: Bacteria > Cyanobacteriota > Cyanobacteriia > Gloeobacterales > Anthocerotibacteraceae > Cyanaurora > Cyanaurora vandensis. The sequence continues at coordinate 1,447 of NZ_JAAXLT010000233.1, forward strand.
CCTTGGCTACATTGGTCCACTCCGTAAAGCCCTTGCCCCACCACTCGTCATTCTCAGGAATGGGGTGATACTGGGGTAAGTAGAAGGCAATCAGTCGCGCTTTAGGGTCCATTAAGGTCTACTTCTCTAAGTTTTCGCCACATTCCACTTAATTTTCGCCACATTCCACTTAATTTTCTGCCGCTCCAATTGACTGTTACAAAGCGGTACCAAACGCACCGGAGTGCATAGAGCAACCCGAATTGATAATTTAACAACCCTAGAAAATCTCGCTGAAAAGCATGGTCGCGCACCTTTTGGCTCAGCCCCCCCCCTTCATAATGAGCAATTACCATATCCATAAAATAAACAGAGTCAGTTAACGCAAAGCACCTTATGTTAAAGTCCCAATCTGCTAACATTCGATACCGTAGATTGAATTGCCCCAGTCGCTTGAATAAGTCCTGATGGTAAAAAATTGCTTGCTGACAGATGTTGACTTCGCATAGTCGGTATTTAGAAAAGACTCCCCCGTAGTACGTCTGAATATCCTGAAGCCAAACATTACCGTAGATAAACAGGCTGGGTAGCGGATTGGTAAATACCTGCGCTAAAACCGTGGGGCTAGCGAGCACATCCCCGGCACCCAGGAAATATAACCACTCGCCCCGGGCTTGCGCAATCCCCTTATTGAAAGCATCATACACGCCTTGGTCTGGCTCACTAATCCAGTAGGCAATCGCAGCATCGTATTGTCGCAAGAGTTCTACAGTGCCATCTTGGGACCCCCCATCAATAATAACTAACTCCCAGTCAGTGTAGGTCTGCGTGAAGACGCTCACTAAAGTCTCTGGGAGCTTATGGGCTACTTGGTAGGTAGCGATAATGATGGAGATTTTCATGGGTTTCTTTGTACGAAAATACTGTCGGATTGCAATATTTCACCGGTCTTGGGGTTGGGTAATTGGTCTAGGGCACCCACATAGCTGAATCCCCAATCCGTCAAAACCTGATAGATGTCTTTGAAGAGGGGTTGGTTTTGATACAAGGACTGGAAAGAGGTCTCGACAATCAGCATCCGCGCCCTACGAACGGTCTGTTCACCGCCGCGCAAAACTCGGTCCTCGTAACCCTGGACATCAATCTTAATCAGTAAGGGTTCGGTTAAGGCTAGATTCTGGGCGATCGTATCTAATTGTTCAATCTTAACTTTGATCTGGGCAGTACCCTGGGTGAAGGGAAATGCCTCTGTATGAACATTAGTCATGGTCAAAAACGACGAGGAAGGCGTGTAATCATTACATTCAAAGGCCAACTCCCCCCGCTCATCCCCCAAACCTAAATTAAGCGCGGTGAAATTCTGACAACTCCCCATCGCTTGCTGGAGTTGGTTGAAGCAACTGGGAATCGGCTCAAAAGCAAAGATCTGGGCCTTGGGGAGTAGCTGGGCTACGGTCAGAGCGAACTGACCCACATTAGCCCCGATGTCGAGGACCGTGGTGAAGCCATGACGCTGAAACCAGGGCTGATTGAGCTTCAAATAAGTCTCCACCATCCCGCCTTGATGGTGTAA
>NZ_JAAXLT010000234.1 GCF_013285555.1 Candidatus Cyanaurora vandensis
CCCCCGGCCCTCACCCTCGCCACCAGCCCCCCGAAGCCTGTTCCACCGCCGGTCTCAGCAACAGAAGAAGATGAATCTCTGGACGTTCTCGAAGAGTTCCAAGCCCCACCGTCGCCCAATCCCGGTCAAGGCGATGACCGTTAGCTAGCGTTTAGGACGGCTGAAACTGGAATAGCCGCTATCACGTCCGCCGCGTCGGGACTCATCACGGGTGGCTTCCTCGGCGTTGCTGACTTTACCGCGCAGGAGTTGGGCCATCTCGTTAGGGACTGGGGAGTATTTTTCGGCAACCTCGGGGCTGACGGTTCCTTCTTTCACGAGATTGAAAAGAACTTGGTTCATCGTCTGCATTCCTTCGTACCCACAGTTGGGGATCAGTTGGGCCAACTCGTCGTAAATCCCCCGGTCAATATAATCGCGGGCAGTGACGGTATTGATGAAAACTTCTAGTACAGCGCGACGGCCCCCATCGTTGGAGGGGACGAGCATTTGAGAAACAATCGCCACTAAGGATTCCGCCATCTGGTGCCGCATCGGTTCCTGTTCGCTAGGGGTATAGATATTGAGCAGTCGGTCAATCGTTGCCACGGAACTGTTGGTGTGCAGGGTGCCAAAAACCAAGTGTCCGGTCTGAGCCGCTTTGAGGGCGATCTCCACCGTGAGGCGGTCCCGCATCTCACCAATCATGATAATGTCTGGGTCTTCACGGAGGACCGAGCGTAGGGCGCGTTCAAAACTGTGGGTATGGATGCCCACTTCCCGTTGTCGGATCGAACATTTCTGAGATTGGTGGACATACTCAATCGGGTCTTCGATGGAGATGATATTTTTTTTGTGGTTCTCGTTGAGATAGCGAATCATGGCCGCTAAGGTGGTGGATTTCCCAGAGCCTGTGGGTCCAGTGACGAGGATGAGGCCCTTGGGTTGTTCGGCAATGTCCTTGAGTTTGGCGGGTAGACCCAGTTCATCAATGCCCTTGGCGACGAGGGGAATCAAACGGACTACCATTGCCGGACCCATTAACGCCATAAAAATATTGATCCGGCAGCGCACTAAGTCGGGATAAAAAACCGCTGTGTCATATTCCTGTTCCTGCTCAAACCGCTGTCGTTGCTCGGGTCCCAAAATTTCACCCAGCCAGCGTTGGAACGTCTCTTCTGTCACCACTGGTAGATTAAAAAGCTCGATTTCTCCTCGGATGCGAAAGCGCGGCGGCTCACCCACGGCGAGGTGGATATCCGAGGCATTGAGTTGTAGTGCCCGCGCAGTCAAGTCCTTGAACCCCATGGTGTCGTAGGGGGTGCGTCCGTCCCCAGTGGGTTCGGGGCGGCCCGTGGGCTGGGTGCGGGGAGTGCGGGGACTGAGGGTACGGGTATCTAGGGGTTCTTGCATCGGGCCTCCTCACGGGGTTGACCTTAGGGTACCCGGTCGGGGGTACCCTGCCCTACTCAGGAGTTTGGGTGCAGCATTGAAACCCGCCCTCCGCTGCATCCCCAACAGCCTACGAGGACGGGAGGTCAACTTATCCGGTTTAACTGCTTGTTGAATAGCTGGACTACTTACTACATCCCGTCCTCTAAACGGCTCTTCGTATCTTCGCTCTTCTGTCTTTGTAGCCTTGGTCCCCCACCACGCCTATGCCCAGCAGAGTATGGGGCGGAGGGGCTTCACCGTCGTCGTTCCTGGTCCTTAGCCCGCTGACGGTCTCGCCAATCCGCCAAAGTCAAGTAAATCACCCCGCCCGTCACTAGAACGAGAAGGAGGACGACGGCCCAGAACAGGAAAATCTCCACCATGACGGTCTAGAACCCGCCACGTCCCCAGACCGTCAAGGCCAGGGAGGTCATGAAAGACAAAATTAGCGCGATCCAACCAATGGTGACGATATCCATGTGCTTCACTTCGCTTCATCCAACATCATACAGAGCATTGGGCCTAGCGGGATTGCCACGAGATTAGGATGGGGGGGAGCCTGGATAAATTTGTGGATGAAGTTTTGATTGTGGGCGCGGGGATCAGTGGACTGGCAGCAGCACGGCAGTTGCAGGACCAGGGACGGCAGGTGCGGGTCCTGGAGAAATCGCGGGGGGTGGGCGGACGGATGGCGACGCGGCGTGTTACTACCGCTCAGGGGGAAGTACGGGTGGACCACGGGGCACAGTATTTTACCAGCCGTACCCCAGAATTTCAGGCTTTATTGGCTCCAATGCTAAGGGCGGGGACGGTCATCTCCTGGCTAGAGAGCATACCTACCTTGACTTTGGGCAAAATTGAAGCGGCAAAAGCGGACTATTGTTATCCGCGCTACGCCTGTCCAGACGGGATGAATACGGTGGCTAAACACCTCGCCCAAGGGTTAACTATTCATTGTGAGACGAAAGTAACCGGGCTGAGTGTAGTAAAAGACCACTGGGAAGCTATCACTGAGGACGGACAAACTTTCACGGCCCAAACGCTACTGCTGACCCCGCCGCCCACCCAGAGTCTCGCTTTGTTGAGTTCGCAGTCCAAATTAGAACTAGCTCAAGTCCAAGCCCTGACCTTCGATCCTTGTCTTGCCGTGCTAGCGGGCTATGGGGCTGACCCAGGGGACCTGCCTTGGGGAATGCGTTGGGAGGACCCGGTGATTAGTTGGAGTGCGGTGGATTCCAGTAAACGCCCCGCGCCTGCGCCCGTGGTCTTGGTCTTCCATAGCACCGCCCAGTTCGCTGAAAAATATCTGAGCGAGGACCGCGACTGGATCATTGAACGGCTCCTCGCCCATGCCTACCAACGGCTCGCCCCCTACACCAAGCTAGACTTGACCCGCCCGTTGTGGTCCCAGGCCCATCTTTGGCGGTATGCCCAACCCCGCACCAGTCTCCCAGAACCTTACTTGGCCCTAGATGCACCACCCTTAGTTTTGACGGGTTGTTGGTGCGCGGGGGGCCGGGTTGAGGGAGCTTATACGGCTGGGGTCCAAGCCGCTCAACACCTGTTAGAGGTTAACGATTGGTAAAGCTGGGCCGGGGTCTTGGTGCAGTGGTGCCTGAATTCCAGTAAACTTTTACGATGGCTAAGCGGGGGTGAACAGTGGATAGGTACTCAGTGTGGTTGCTATGACCATGGACCCCGAACAAGCCCGCCGTTGGCTGTGGTGGATGGTGCAATCGCGTCTTGCTGACCAAGCCGAAGAGAGTCTGGTCCGTCAAGGTCGTGGACAGTCTTTTCAGATGTCGGCGGGGGGGCACGAGGCTCTGTGCGTCCTGCAAGATTGCCTCACGGCAGATGATTGGCTCTATCCCCACTACCGCGACCGTGCCCTACTCCTGGCCCGTGGGGTTACACAAAAGGAACTTTTTGCTACCTATTTTGCCAATGCTGACTCCAGTTCTGGGGGTAGGCAGATGACGGCCCACTTTAGTGCGTTGGCGCAACGGGTGGTCTCGCTCTCCAGTCCGGTTGGTTCCTCTGCCCTCCACGCCGTCGGAACTGCCGCTGTCCTCAAAAAAGCCGCCCAGGGTCAAGTGGTTTTGTGTCTGTTGGGCGATGCTACGACTCAGCAGGGCGAAGTCTATGAAGCAATTGCTCAGGCGGCTAATGAACAAGTGCCCTTAGTTTTTTGTATTGAGGACAACGGGTATGGGATCTCCACGAGCACCAAAGGAAAAACCTTCTGGAGCCGGGGGGAGAGTCAGGAGTTCATGGGGGTGCCGATTCATCGGGTCGATGCCCTCGACCCCGCCGGATTTTTCCGACAGGCCGAGCCGTGTATTGCCGCCGCCCGCCGGGGGGAGCCGCAAATCCTGATCTGTGCCTTGGAACGCCTCGCTAGTCACTCTAGTTCCGATGCCCAGAACGTCTACCGCCCCGCTCAGGAAATGCTGGACTTGAACCAGCGGGACCCCCTTTTGCGCTGGCAAGCCGTGGGTCTGGAGCGCGGATGGTGGACCCAGGCCGAAGTGACAACTATTTATGCCCAGGCTCAAGCCGAGATTGACCAAGCGATCCGCGCCACTGAACCGGGTCCCGCCCCGGTGGTGGGTGATGTCGAACCGTCTCTTTTTGCCCCTGCTCCCGCCGTCCCCGCCCACCTCAAAGCCCGACTCACCCAACGACTCCAACAGGCTGAGGAACTGACCCTCCGTCAAGTCCTCAACGAAACCCTCGGCTTACTCCTAGACCAGGAAGCGGGGACTTTCTTGTTTGGGCAGGATATTGAGGACCCGAAGGGGGATGTTTTTGGTTTGACCAGGGGCCTTTCCACCCGTTTTCCGGGGCGGGTTGCCAACTCCCCCTTAGCGGAGGCGACGATCCTCGGGACCTGTGTGGGACGGGCTATTGCTGGGGAACGACCGATTGCTTTTTTGCAGTTCATTGATTTTGTCGGGCCGGGACTCAACCAGATCTTCAGCGAAGTGGCGACAATGCACTGGCGTACCCAGGGCCAATGGCAATGTCCGATGATTATCATGGCTCCGTCGGGCGCGTATCGGGCCGGGTTGGGACCGTGGCATAGCCAGAGTAATGAGGCGATTTTTGCCCATATCCCTGGTCTTGATGTGGTGATGCCCAGCACGCCCTTGGAAGCGGGTTATCTGTTGTTACGGGCGTTTGTCTCCCGGCGGCCTACGCTGTACCTCTATCCCAAAGCTCTACTCAATCAACGGTTCCCGGTCCAACGGCTGACGGAGCGTGATTGGGACCAACCGGGGCGTATCGAGAGTCCAGGTCGGGAGATTACCCTAGTTGGTTGGGGAAATACGGTTGCCCTCTGTCAGTCCGCCGCCGCTGAACTGGGTGGACGGGCAGAGGTGGTCAGCCTCCAGCGTCTTAGCCCCCTGCCCATGGAACTTCTCCATACTTCTGTAGCCCGCACCCACCGGGTTGTGGTCGTCCATGAGGATAACCAGACCTGCGGACTCGGGGCCGAGATTTTGGTCCGGTTACAGGAATTGGGGTTGACCTTCCAGGGTTGCCGGGTAACGCGCCCAGATACCCACTTACCCTTCCATGCCGCCAGCCAGTTGCAACTATTGCCCTCTGTCGAAAAAATCCTCCAGGCTGTCCAACAGCTAGGAATTACCCTTCCTACGGCAGCGACAACCGCCCCCAGCCTACTTTCCGCTGCTGAAACTATTCCCATCACTGTGCCCAGGATTGCTCCGTCTGACGAAGCGGCGACCCTGATTGCGTGGCACGTCGAGGTCGGTGAAACCGTTATGGAAGGTCAAGTCCTCGCGGACCTGGAAGGGGACAAGGCCATCTTTGAGCTAGAGGCCCCCCAGAGCGGCATCATCGCCCAGTTGCTCTTCAAAGAAGGCGAAGCGGTGGCGGTGGAGACGATTGTGGCCTATCTCCAGGTGGACCAGGCCCCCCCGTCCTCTCATCCCCTCTCACCACC